>JAENWR010000005.1 GCA_016649895.1 Acidimicrobiia bacterium
CATATCTAGGTACTACCACCCCAGCCGACAGATCGCGAGCTTCTGACCAGGACAAACGCGCTGGTCACAGGGCTATTTGGAAGAAATTCCCAAGCGGGTCCAAGATCACCTCAACGGAATAGCCCGGAAACTCCCGCTAGGCCCGTGAAGAGGCCAGATCTTCGGACGAATCGCGAGATTTCGGACGGCTTGCCTTGAGAAGGGACTGTTGGGGCCAGCTCGGGCTTGGGCGTCTCGTCCCGCGCCGGCAGGACGGGGAGTCTCATGCAAGTCCAGTCGAGCCGAAGAGAATCTACGTATGACCAAGAAATCGGTACGCTTGCGGGGTGGAGCGCATCACCGTGTCGTTGGATGCCGAACAAGCGGCGACCCTGCGCGCCTTGGCGGCTGCTCATGACACCACCGTGAGCGCCGTCGTGAGAGCCGCCGCCGACGCCCTCGCCGCCGAGCACACCGCCGCAGGCTCGATCCGGCGTCGAATCCGACCCGACGCTCGAGGCGGTGCGCGCCCCGGGGCCGGTCGGCCTCGAAGTGACGCCGGCAGGGCGGCCTGATGAGCGGCTTCGTCACACTCCGGCTCGACGGGTCGGTCACTGTCGCCAACTTCGCCAAGGCCACCTCGAACTTCGCCAAGGTGCTCACCGAGCTGTCGAAAGAACGGGACGCCAGCTCCAAGATCGAATGGGTCATCAGCGGCTTGGAGTACGGCAGCGCCATCCTCACGGCCGCGCCGCAACCGTTCTCCGACGACGACGCCGAGCTGGTCCCGACCCTCGTTTCGGACTTCATCACCGTCGCTCGTCAGGTGAGCGAACACCCAGCGCACCTCGACCGGCCGGTGCTACGCCTCGTGCGCAGTATCAGTGAGGTCGCCGTCGACCAGGACCACGAGGTGGTTTTCGAGACGGCCGACGAGGAGGTGGCGTTCGTTCACCGCAACCAGGGAGGCCCCACCCCGGTTCGGCCGAAGCCGGTTCTCGGGACGATTCGAGGGCGCGTTCAGACACTGCAACAGCGCAAGGGGCTTCGATTCGTTCTCTACGACCTGGTCCACGACAAGGCCGTCACCTGCTACCTCACGGAGGACCAGGAAGGCTTGATGCGCGACGCGTGGGGCCGGATGGTCGAAGTCACCGGCATGATCACGCGCGACGAGATCACCGATCGCCCGAGGGCGATCCGTCGCGTCGCCGACGTCCAGGTGCTCGAGGACGGCGCCGATGCCTTCGCCTTCCGACGTGCTCGCGGCGCGGTCACCCCCGCCCCGGGGTCGCCGGCCTCCGAGGTGTTGATCCGCCGAGTTCGCGATGCCGTCTGACCAACCGATGGAGTACCTCGACGCGAACGTGCTCCTCGCCTACATCAGCGGTGAGGCCGACCGAGTCGACATCGTCGAGCAACTGCTCAGCGAGGCGGCTGAGGGGAAGCGGACCCTGGTGACGTCGACGCTGTCGATCGTCGAGGTGGCCTACGCAGTCAGCGACCTCGGGATCGATCTGAGCGAGGAGAGCGAGCAGGCGATCGATGAGCTGTGGGCGCCACCCTCTCCCATCCTCCTCATCGAGCCTTCCGTAGCGGTGATGCGTCGCGCTCGCGGGTTCCTGCGGCAGGCGAAGAGCGCTGGGCGGAAGCTGAAGCCCGCCGACTCGATCCACCTTGCATCGGCAGCGATGACCGCAGCCGTCGGCACGCTGCTCACCTACGAGACGGAGAACACCAGGACCTACTGGGCCGAGGTCACGGCGCTCGTCGTCGCCGAGCCCGACATCGACCAGCGACGCTTGCCCTGGGCATAGAGCAACCCCTCCGCGGCGCGAACTCTGCGCCAAGCTGAGAGCGTTTGACGGCTTCCGTCGTGCCACATTCGTGCCACAACGGGATCATTTTCGGTCGTACTGGACGGACGGGCTGGTACAGGAAAACCGCCTCTGACCTGCTGGTTTATGCATTTGGCCAGGTCAGCAAATCGGGCCTGATCGATTTCCCAAGCTGAGAATGCGGGTTCGATTCCCGTCATCCGCTCTCCACATCGGTCCAGGTCAGCCCGAAACGTCCGCCGATCAAGCCGACAGCACCGGCCCATGCTCGCCACACGCATCCCTGTCGCCGAGCTGGTTCGGGCAGCGCCAGGCCTGGCCGTCGTACTCGTGAACCGGGCATTGCCCGGTCCCCGATGCGAGCCGCTCTCGGATGTCGTCGATGGCGCGTTTCTTGCGCTTACTCGGGGCGCGGTCCGAGGCGAGCTGAGCGAAGGCGAGGTCAAGGTGCTGATCGCTCCAGCGGATCCATCGGGTGATGAGCGCCAGCGGGTCGCCCGCCGTGGCGGGGTTCGACGAGGTACGCAGCTACATCGACAACGAAGTCCGGATCGCCGAGGTGAGCAGCGAGGCGCGCTCGGAACTCGCCGGGGTGAAGCTCGGCGTGGAACAGGTAGTGCGCTGCGGCCTGCCCCAAGAGTTCGTCATCGAGGGCGAGCTGGCGGTGCGCGACGTCGAGGTCGTTGAGGTCGCGTCCCTTGCTCCGTTGCGCGAGCGCTCGGAACTTCGTAGCGATGAGCTCGACCGGCTGGAAGGTGAGGAGGTCGGAGCCTCCGCTCCACCAGTCGCTGTGCGCTTCCAACCGTCGCCGATCGAGGGGTGGACGGCGGGGACCTCGTCAAGGTTGATCTCGATCTTGAGGCGCCGTTCCTGCCCGCGATGGTCGACGTATCCGAGGTGTTCGGTGAGCCGAGTTCGGGTTGTCTTCGCGTTCTTGGCGACGCTGAGCTCGACGGACTCGGCGACCTCGCGCAACCCGATGCGCAGCGTCCGCATGTCGTTGGCTTCGATCGAGAGGTCGTAGGCGACATAGTCGAGGTCTTCGCTGAAGCGGAGCGCCTTCGGAAGGAACAGCTTGTGGAGGCAGGTGCCACCTCGCCAGGCGAGTCGGTCGCGCAACGTCGGGTGCTCCGAGACCTCGATTGCGACCCTCGTCATGATGAGGTCCTGCTCGACCTGGTCGAAGTCCGCCCAGGGATGGTCGACCTGCCAGGCGCCAAGGGCATCGGCGGAGATCACAACTCGTCCGCCTCCACAGTCGCATTGACGATGACACCCCAACGCTCGTCGTGAGGCCCCAGACGGGCGCCCTCGGCGGCGAGCAACGAGGGTCGGCCCTGATCGGGCTGCGCAAGCTCCCGAAGCGCGGCGAGGTCGAGATCGTTGCGCACGAGCTCGAGGAGCCAGCCGAGACGCCGGGCATCGGGTCGTGATCGCCTCCCGGCAAGGTCGGCAAGCCGCTGGCCGTCGAGATCGGGGAGCTCGGCAAGGATCGTCGCTACGTTTGACAACCCGCTGCCGACTCTGGGCCGGCTGGCGAGGTCGACCGCGCAGAGGTCGGGGGTGGCGACCTTCATCATCGTTCGGGGTCCAGCGACTCGACGGACGGCATCAACGTCGATCTTGGCCGACGTGTGGAACCGCAGTCGCACACGTTCGATGTCGCGGTCCCGCACCCTCCGGTCGGTGACGACCTGGAACTCCTGGGGAGCCTGGTGAGCAGCGCCCCACCATTGCGCGGCCGATGCGAAGGCGATGTAGTAGTCGACGCCGAGCTGGCGCATCATCGGGTCGATGAAGTGGGTGGCGGGGGTGACACCCCAGGATCGGTGCTCGGGGGGCACGACGACGTAGAGGCCTCGCACCGGGGAGAACAGCCTCTTGCGGTCGACTGCGTACTTCGCCGCGCCGTACACGGCGTTCGTCGTCGCGCCCGTCCGCTCCACGAGGTCAGCCACGGTGAACGAGCTCCTGCCCTCGGACAGCAGCTCGTCCCACAGGGCGGTAAAATTCACCTGACTCACGAATCTTAGGATAAACCGGAGAAACAGCCTGAGTGCCGAAACTAGGGATTTCTCCAAGATTCAGACATCGTACCTCCCGAGTTCAGGCCCCTCTTCAGGAAGCGCCTTGAGCGCGCTGTCGGCGTGGCACCAGCGCCTGCTCCACACCGAGCTGGTCCTCCCGCGATCGCGTGACGATCGGAACGCTGCACTTATTGCGTTTACTGGTAGGGTCAGCGTCTCGACGAGTATGGAGGTTCCGGCGTGAGCGACGTGCGAGAGGTTCGGCCCGGAGCGGTCGGCCCCGAGGAGCTCCAGGCGTTCGAGCGCGTGCTGGAAGGCATGTCGCCGATCGGCCAGACGCCCCGTCTCATCGGACCGGGGGGAGTGGAGATCGTGCTGCCGGAAGGGATCTACGCCCTGCTCGTCTCGATCGTCGACAACCTCAAGGCGGGCAACGGGGTCTCGGTCATCCCCATCCATGCCGAGCTCACCACCGTCGAGGCGGCTCAGCTGTTGAACGTGAGCCGTCCCTTCCTCATCAAACAGATCGAGGCGGGTGTGCTTGCCCATCACATGGTCGGGACGCATCGACGCTTGCGGCTGGCAGATGTGCTGGCCTATCGCGACCGGATCGACGCCGAGGCCGACGAGGCGCTCGATGCCATGGTGGCTGAGGCTGAGGACCTCGGTCTCTAGGACAAGAGCTGCCCGGTCTCGTGGCGGGGTACGTCGTCGTCCTCGACGCGAACGTCCTGTACGGGATCGACGTCACCGACTTGATGGCCACGATGGCCAGGCAACGCTTGTTCCGCCCCCACTGGTCGCCAGAGATCCTCGACGAGGTGACCCGCAACCTCGGCCCGGCGGCCCGATCTCGAGCCCGCGGCCATCGGGCGTCGCATCGACCACCTGAACCGTGCGTTGCCCTTACGCGAGACCACGGTTGACCTGGGGAAACACACGAACCCTCAGGTCAGGGAACTCCGTCCGCTGAGCTTCCCAAGCTGAGAATGCGGGTTCGATTCCCGTCATCCGCTCCCTGCCCTCGACGGGAAGTTGGTCGGCGCGCCGACAACGCGCACCGTGACCCAAAGGCGTCCAGGGCCCGTCGTATCGATATACCGGGCAGCCGTCCTCGCTTTTGTCCGGTGTCCGGTAGCTGCCGGACACCGGACGAGGTACCCTGACTGGCGTGCCACGACTTCGCACTCCACCGGACCGGCAACACGAGGCCGCCATCGAGGAACTGGTCACCCTCGCGTCCAGCATGCGGGGTCTCCACATCGTGCGGTCCGCCGAGGACCACGTCAACGTCACCGTGGGGCAGCACAGCTGGCCGGCCAAAGTCATCGCCAGGGATGCCGTGTCACTACGTGATGCCCAGCACCTCGTCGAGAACGAGGCCCGGGGTTCGAAGATCGTCGTGGCCAACCAGGTCTCCACGGAAGCGAAGGACTTCCTCGCCGAGCGGAACGAGGCGAACCGCACCTTCGGGTGGAGCTGGCTCGATCGGCGAGGCGAGCTGGTGCTCAACCATCCGAAGGCCTCGGGGGTGATCCAGTTCGATCTCGATGCGATCGACCGCAACCCGGCCCGACCTGGTGGCTGGGGGCTCGCCTCTCCCCGATCCAGCGGCGCCATCCGAGGGCGCGCCGGCATGAGCTACGCCGCTGCGGTCCTCCTCGACCCGACCGAACGACCATCGATCCGCGCCGTCGCCGAACAGGCGGGGATGTCCCACGGTGCGATCGGCGAGGCCGCCAAACTCATGCGAGACGCCGGGCTCATCCGCCGCAATGGCGAACCCGAGATCCCCGACCTCTTCGATGCGCTCGCCGATGCCTGGGGGCCGACGCTCATCGCACCAGTCGACACCGTGCCAACCCGCGAGGACGCCGACCGATTGCGTGCCAACGTCGACGACCTCAGCGACCTCGGGTGGGGGCTGGGCGGCGACGAGGCCGCACTGTCCTGGGGTGCGCCCATGTTCTTGAGCGGGTTCCGGCCCTGGATCTGGGTACCGACCGAGGCCGACGCCCGCCGGGCCACCCGCGCCCTCCAACCAGCGAAGTGGGACGACAGCCGAGTGGTGTTCGCGGTCGCTCCCACCTTGCTCGTCTCCCGGACTCGTGTCCCGTCACCGGGGATCGCCGAACCCGCGTTCATCCCCACCGTCCACCCGCTCTTCCTCGCGCTCGACCTCGCCCGCGACCCGGGGCGCGGCCGGGAGATCCTCGACGGATGGAACCCCAAGCAACCGGAGATCCACCGTGTTTGGTGACCCACCGCTCATCATGCTTCCCGATCACAGCCGGTCGCTGCTGGAGGCAACCCGGACGGTGCTCGCGACTGCCGACCTTCCACCTGTTGTGCTCATCGGTGGCCTCGCGGTCACCATGCGAACCAGCGCGATGGGCGCCGCCCATCGCGCGACAGTCGACATCGACCTGGTGACCATCGACGCTGAGCCCGAGACCATCGAGGTGCTCGCCGACGCGCACGGATCGAGCCGGCAACCCCTGATGATCGACGGCATCAAGGTCGACCTCATCCCGACCAGCCCGATCACCGACGACGACCTCGACGGCCTGGATGACGGAGACCGGCTGTTCGTGGCCGGGCACCGCTGGGCCTTCGAGGGCGGCACACCCTCGCGCCTCGCCATCTCCGCAGCGGAACCGCTCCACGCCACCGTCGCCACCACCCACGCCCTCGTCGCCACCAAGTGCCATGCCATCGGCTACCCCACCAGCCGGCGCCGAGCCACCAAACACGCCTCCGACCTGCTCGACCTCTTCCGCCTCGTCGAGCTCTACAACGTCAGAAGCGAGCTCAGTCGCGACCTCCGTGCAGGACCGCCCGGCCTCGCCCGAATCATCGCCGACATCGTCCACTACGAGGTCATCGCCAAGATCGACACCGCGGCACGACAGATGTCGTCCATGGCTCCCGCTCCGATCACCGCCAACAGCGTGCTCGATGTCGTCGGCGACTTCGTCGACGAGCTCCGAGGCTGATCGTCGAGAAGCTGAGTACCCGGCCACGAGGCGGCGTGACCCTAGCTGTACGACACCTTCCCAAGCTGAGAATGCGGGTTCGATTTCGTGTCACCCGCTCTCCGCATCGGCCCAGGTCAGCGGCGGTTTTCTGGCTTCCGCCACCTCGTCGCAGTCCTGGGGTCGAAGATACCCCGCCTCTGCGTCGATGTCCCACCGGTAGCACTCCGCCTCATAGACCCCACCGTCGCTGAGCGGATCCTGCGACTGGTCCGTTCTCACCCGGATGACCTGCCCGTCAATCTCGTAGGTGTACTTCACCAGAGCGCCCTCGTCCGTCGGGGACGAGACCTCAAGCCGGGCGGACTCGCCAGCAGCGAACGCTGCTGCTGCGCACGGCACGCTCCCATATCCGTGGACGAGCCACGCTCTCGTCCTGATCGAGGACGGCAAAGTTGCCCAGATCGGGAACCTCCACACCCCATGACAGTCCAGGTCCGCCTGCACGGTTGCTGCAATGGCCCTGGACACAGAGGGCCAGGTCGGGGATCTGCCAGGACAGCACGGACGCCCGGGCACCCAACCCCATCGCGACGCCTCCAGGGAACCTTCTCCGTTGCAGGCCCAGGTCATGCCCGGTTTCCTGCGACCTGGGCCTTCACCGTTCAGCGCCCGGAATCGGGGGCGTGACCCTAACGTGACCTGACGGATCGACCGGCGTACCGTCGCCCAGCTCCTGCACTACAAGGGGCAGGAGGTTCAAGAGGACGTCCTCACGAGCAGCGAAGCCTCCGTCTCGCTCGACGATCAGGTCGAGCCCCACAAGTTCGTTGAGGTCTCGGGTGAGGGTCTTCGGCCCACAGGCGGCGTAGGCGGCGGCGAGATCCGGCGTGAGCCGAGGGAGATCCTTCTTGGCGACGACGCCGCGACCCAGGAGGGTGTTGGCGATCAGGCTTCGCCGTTGGCGCATCTCCACGTCGCGGCCGGTCACCTGTTCGGCGACGTGCTCGCGCCAGGTGAGCCGGACCTGGCGGTCGTAGACGAACTGGAGCTGGCCGGTCAGTCCGGACACGAACCCTTCAGCGCAGTACTCCAGGAACCGGCTGACATCGCCTCCAGACTCACTGGCGTAGCGGAGTTGGCGGTAGTAGTCGTCGCGGGTGTCGTTGCAGTGGTTGGAGATGAGGTGGGCGGCCGATGTCGGCACACCCGAGGTCACGAGTACGAGGTACTCGCAGAGACGAGCGGTGCGGCCGTTGCCGTCGCCGAACGGATGGATCCACGCGAGGTAGAGGTGCGCCATCGAGGCGCGGATGACCGCGGTCGGCAGGCGCATGTGCCGCTCGCCGGCGAAGCCCGAGCCGTTCAGCCAGTCACACATCCGCGCGAGGAGGGCTTCGCACTCAGCAGCGTCCGGCGCGCGGTAGGGCCCGACGACCACGGGATCGGTTCGAAGCTGTCCCGGCATCACATGGACGTCGAGGTCCTCCAGACCCTCGAGGACCATCCGGTTGAAGTCGGCGATCAGCTCCGGAGTGAGCACTGGGGAGTGCCCGTCTCTGATCTCCCCGAGCACCCAGTTGTACGCGGTGATGACGTTCTCCACTTCTCGCACCTGATACTCGGGAGAGGCGGAGACGGTGCGGCGCTCGACGATCGCCCGCACTGTGTCCTCAGAGAGGGTGTTGCCCTCGATCGCCGTGGTCGCGTGCGCTCCCTTGGCGAGGCTCACGATGTGCAGCTGGTCGGCGTACGTCTTCGGCAGGGGTACGCGAGCGAGGTGGCTGCACTTTGATCTCGCCTCGCCCAGGAGCATCCAGAACGACGCGCTCATCCGCTTGAGGTCGACGTCGAACGTGATCCAGGGATGCTCCACGTCGGGATCCTAACTTGTCCGTGATTCTGTCCACGTTGCTAGGCCCTCTGAACAGCGTGAATACGAACTACAGATATATGACTTGTCCATCTACTCGTCCGAGGATGTGTCCCCAGACTTGTCTCGGGTTGAGTCCAGGAGCTGGTCGAGGGCCTCGACCTGGTCCTCGTTGGCCCAAGGGTGGTTCGCCCACCATGCGTTGACGGCGTCAGGTGCAATCACAGTACGTCGGGCTCCACGGTTGCATTGACGATCACGCTCCATCGTTCGCCGAGGTCGCCTCGACGTGACCCCCTCGGTGCGAGCAGCGTCGGCTGACCATGGTCTGGCTGCGCCGCATCGTGTAGTTCGCCGAGATCGAGGTCGGGCCGGCGGCCCGGCGTGGTGCGCTACTCGACGAGTAGAGCCAATCCTCGATTCAGCGCATCGCCTCTTCGACGAGTGCCTTCAGCTCGTGGTCGGGGCTGACATGGCGCTTGTACAGCGGGCTCATCGGAGTCCTCGCCAGCCGCACCGAGAGGGTGACCAGATCTGCGTCGGCGCCGCGCTTCTCGCGGTGGACGTTGGCGAGGAAGGTCAGCTCGGTCATGACGCCCAGGAGGCTGCGACTGATCGTCTTGGCGTAGTGGCCGACGCCCATCGAGCGGATCTCGTCGTCGACGAACCTCGGATCGACGCCGTGCGCGCCGAGCACCTGTCGCAGCTCGTCGGGAAACCGTCGAGCCAGCGTGGCGGCTGGCGCCAAGGGCACGAACACCGGGAGCAGCGTGCACTCGTTCACGAGTAGCGCCACCTGGGGCTTCCAGAACACCGCGGTGGCGTACCAGTTGCCGAGCGCCGTAGTCGGCTCGACGGGCTCGGCCACCGGTTGCTTCACCCGGTCGAGGAGCTTCTTCGTTGCGTGGAGGGTGAAGCCGGGATGCGCGCCCACGGATAGAGCCTCCCACGGTGTCAACCGGTCAGGTCGAGGCCGAGCTGCAGGAGGTCGCTGTCGCCTTCTCCAACACGAGGGCAGCGAGACGCCGTCGTCACCCTGGAGAGGCCAGGAGATCTACGACCACATCGAGGCCAACCTGCACTACGAGGTCTTCCTGTTCCTGGGAAAGCTCGAGCCGGCCATGCACGTGCTGCGCAAGCAGGCGCTGGCGCCCTGACGGCCGGCTCCACCGGAATCGAGGCCGCGCAGCTTCGAATCGGCGACGACCTGTACCGGCTCGACGGCACGTGGGCCGACCCTTCGGCCATCGCCGAACACGCCCGACGGCTCCGCGCCGCCTGGCCCGCCTGACGGCCGCGAGGGGTCTGGCAACATGGGTGGCCAGCACCACTGCGGGCGCAGGAGGTCAACACGGGTGGTCGATGTCGACGCCACCACCGGCCGGAGGGTCGCCGGAGCTCTCGCGTCGCGCCTCGTCATCTACGGACTGCCGTTGCTCCTCGTCGTGGTCGCAGCCCTCGATCTGAACGTGTGGCCGGCCACGGGATGGCGCCTGTTCTCGGGCGTGCGCCAAGAGACCCAGGTGACGTGGATCGTCGACGCGGTCGACGAGTCCGGCGGTGTGCGCCGCTACGACCCCGCCACCGCCGGGCCCCGCCGATCGACGTGGCGGCACTCGCTCGATCATTCGGTCGACGATCCCGCCCACCAGGAGTCCCTCTGCCACGACTGGCTCTCAGAGGCACGAGCCTCGTCCCCGTCCATCCGCCAGCTCCGGGTGCGACGAGCCGTGGTGACGGTGCCACGCGACGAGGCGGGGCGGGCGCAGGTGGACTGGGAGCGGGTGGTGGTGACGTGCTCGTGATGCGGTGGATCGACCGACGCCTCTTCGCACCGACGCCGCGGGCGCACACCGAGCTGCTCCAGTTGGCCCTCGCGCTGGTCATGGGGACGCGCCTTGCCACCTCGCGCTACTGGGAGCTCAGCGACATGCCGAGCGTTCTCTTCGCACCGCCGTGGTTCCTGTCGGGGCTGTCTGAGCCCCCGTCGGCCGCGGTGCTGGCCGCCGTCCAGGCCGTGGGCCTCGCGGGTGGGCTGTTCGTGCTGATCAGCCGGGGCCGCTCACGTCCCGCGTTCGTCGTCACCTGGTGCGCCCTGGTGGTCCTGGCCGGGGTGCAGACCAGCGGCGGCAAGATCCTCCACAACGATGTCCTGCTCCTCCTGGCCGCCGCACCCTTCCTCCTCCCCTGCCGGTCGGTGCGCACGAGCGGCGACGGGCCGGCGCGGGTCGAGGGGTGGCAGCGCCGAACGGCCATGGTCCTGGTGGCACTCGGCTACATGTGCTCCGGCCTCATGAAGCTGCGGCACTCCGGCCTCGAATGGGTCTTCGGCGAGAACCTCCGCTGGGTCCTGTACGCCGGCGCCAACCGCGAGGGCAGCATCCTGCCGACGATCGCTCGGGCCATCGCCGGGCAGCTCTGGCTCACCGTCGTGATCGCTGGGGCCACGATCGCCACCGAGGTGCTGTTCCCACTGGCGCTCGTGTGGCGCCGAGCTCGCGTCCTGCTCGCCGCGGGGGCCGTCGCCCTGCACGTAGCGGTGTTCCTGCTACTCGGCCTGGACTACTGGACCTGGGTCGCGTCGGTGGTGATCCTCTTCGTGCTCGACCCTTCGCGCGTCTACTCGGGGCGCTCCCAGCGCACCACGTCGGTGATGGCTCCGGTGTCGACCTCGTAGACGAAGCCGGCGATCACCTTCAGGGGGTGCAGGTACGGCGTGTTGGTGAGGACCTCGATGTCCTCGTGGAGCGCGGCGGAGTGATCGTCGAAGCCCAGGAAGCCGAGGTCGGCGCCGGTGAGGTCGTGCAGCTCGAGGTCGGTGACCCCGAGGAGGCCGCACTTGGTGTGCTGCATGACCACGACGGTGTCGACACCCAGCACGTGGCACGACAAGGCGAGGCTGCGCTGCACGTCGAGCGTGACCCGGCCACCCGCGTTGCGGATGACGTGGGCGTCGCCCAGGTGCAACCCGAGCACGGCGAAGGTGTCGATGCGCGCGTCCATGCAGGTGACGATGGCGAGGTGGCGGCCAGGGTGGGCACCGGCGACCGCGGCACGTGCCGCGGCGTAGTTCCGGTTGGCGGCGAGGAGCTCTGCGATCTGTGTCATGTCGCTTCGACTTCTAGGCGGCCAGCGGCGGTCACCGCAAACCCCGCTCGCGCAGGTCGCCGACCGACATCGCGATCTGCCCACCCGAGGTCACGACGTCCTCCACCACGAGGAGCTGACGGCCGTCGATGTCGGCCCCTTCGGCCAACCGTTCGGTGCCGTAGCGCTTGGCCTCCTTGCGGACGAACACGGCGGGGATTCCGGTGTGGAGCGACAGGGCGGTGGCGATCGGCACCCCACCCAGCTCGAGGCCCGCCAGCAGCTCGGTGCCGGCAGGGACGAGCGGTCCGAGGGCTGCCGCCACCCGGGAAAGCAGCCCCGGGTCGGACTCGAAGCGGTACTTGTCGAAGTACTCGGTGGCGACCGCCCCCGACCGGAGGGTGAACCGGCCCGAGATGCGGGCGCTGCCGTCGATCGCGAACGCAAGTGTGGAATCACTGGTCATGGGGCCGAGTCTGACGGATCCGACCCAGGCGCGTCGGCCGGTTCCGGCCAGGTCTCCATGTCGTCGAGAGCACGCTCCACATCAGCCACGGTGTCGGCTGGGTTGGGGCGGGTCCCCACCACCACCACATCCACCTCATCGTCGGCGGGCGGCTCCAGAGTGGCCAGTTGATCGTCGAGCAGCGATGCCGGCATGAACTCGTGCGCACGGTCGGTGACCCGGCCGAGCAGGACCCCGGCGGACACGTCGAGCAACACGAACCGCACTGGCCCCGCCGTGCGCAGGCGCTCTCGATAGCGCCGCCGCAACGCCGAGCATGCGATGACGGCCGGGTCGCCGCTGCGACAGTGATCGGCGATGACCCGGGCGATCGCATCGAGCCACGGCTCTCGGGCGTCGTCGTCGAGCGGGAGGCCGGCCCTCATCCGCGCCACGTTCTCCGGCGGGTGGAGTAGGTCGCCCTCGACGAACTCCGCACGCCGTCGTCGGGCCAGGGCCCGGCCGATCGTCGACTTGCCGGCACCCGACACCCCCATGACCACGACCACGCCGAGGGCTCGATCCGGATCCATGACGACGATGGTCGCGTCGGCGCGTCACGGGCGCCACCCGCGTGCGCGAACCGCGAGAAGTTCACAACGGAGAGTGGTCGTCGGCGCGGCTAACATCCGGTGTCGACGCAGCGCCGGAGGCCGCCCCACCTCCTTGGTCGCCGCGGGGGAGTTGCGATGCTCGATCCGTACGAGACGACGACCGACCCGGTCCTCGCGCGGGCGGCGGAGCACCTCCGACTCGCTCTCGACGCCGGGGAGCTGGGCACGTGGCGCTGGGTCATGGCCACCAAGACCGTCGAGTGGGACGAGCGCCTCGAGGCCTTGTTCGGCATGGCTCCCGACGAGTTCGACGGCCAGTTCGACACCTGGATCGCGCGCATCCATCCCGACGACCGCGCCGCGGTGGCCGACGGCGTTCAACAGTCGGTCGCGACCGCGCAGCCCTACACCGTCCACCACCGGGTGCTCCTGCCCGACGGGTCGATCCGCTGGATCGAGGGCAGGGGCCAACCCACCTTCGACGAGGCCGGCGAGGTCGACGGCACCATCGGGTGTGCGCACGACGTCACCGACCGCATGCGCACCGATGCGGTGCAGCACGACCAGATCGCCCGCATGGCCGAACTGGCCGAGATCGAGCGGCTGCATCGTGAGCGACTCGAGTTCCTCCTCCAGATCAACGACGCCCTCGCCTCCACCACCGACCGTCGCCAGATCATGCGACGGGTCACCGCCGCCGCCGTCCCGCGCCTCGGCGAGTGGTGCATCATCCACGTCGTCATCGAGCCAGGCACCGTCCCGGAGGTGGAGGCGGCGCACACCGATCCCGAGATGCTCAGCACCGCCCGCCGTCTCGCCAAGGGCCTTGCGTACGATCCCGACGCTCGGGTGGGTGCCGCTGCCGTCATCCGCACGGGCCAGCGTCAGTTCTACCCATCGATCGCCGTCGACCAGATCCCCGGGGTCAACGACCTGGCGCGCGAGCTGCTCGCCCGGGTGGGGTTGCACAGCACCATCATCGTGCCGCTCATCAGACACGGGCGCACGTACGGAGCGATGACGTTCGCCCGCACCGGGAACAGCCGCTCGTACACCCACGATGACCTCGCCCTCGCCGACGCGGTGGGCGGCCGCATCGCGGCGGCGCTCGAGAACGCGCGGCTCATCGAGCAGCAGACCCAGATCGCCCGCGTCCTCCAGGCGAGCCTGCTGCCGGCCGAACTACCCGACCTCCCCGGCTTCGAGGTGGCGGTGCGCTACACGGCGAGTGGCGAGGGCAGCGAGGTAGGCGGCGACTTCTACGACATCTTCGGCCTGGCCGGCCACTCGTGGGGCATCGCCATCGGCGACGTGTGCGGCAAGGGTCCCGAGGCCGCGGCGCTCACCGGGCTGGCGCGCCACACCATTCGGGCATCCGCCTGGCGTGGCGACCAACCCGACGCCGTGCTGACCCGCCTGAACGAGGCGGTGCACCGTTCCGACAGCGGCTCGTTCTGCACCGCGCTGTTCGGCGTGCTCATCCCCGCTCAGCGGACCTTCACCGCCGCGGCCGGGGGCCACCCGCTGCCCATCCTCGTGCACCCCGACGGCCGAGCCGAGGCGGTCCTCCAACCCGGCATGCTGCTCGGCGCCTTCCCCGTGCAGCGATCGACCGTGCACAGCATCGAGCTGCCCCCGGGTGCGATGCTCGTCCTCTACACCGACGGCGTCACCGACGTGCCCCCGCCGAACGAGCTGAGCCCGGCCGACTTCCTCGAGATCGTGCAGCGCTGCGCCCGCGAAGCCGACAACGCAGAGCACATGGTGACCCTGCTCGACGGCACCCTCGACGCCCTGCGCCCCGCGGTGAACCGCACCGACGACATCGCGCTGATGGTGCTCCGCTCGGTCGACTGACTATCGAGCCGACACCGGGGTGGTCGCCGTGGCCGACCCACCTGGTCCGGTCACCTCGAGCGTGTCGACGAGAGCCGTGCTCTCGCGCAGCGGCCGGCGCACCACGGCTGAGCCACTCGGGCCGGTGAGGGTCGCGATGGTGGCGTCGTTCGACGACCACACGAAGCGTGACCTGGCGCTGGCGCGGACACGTGCCGGTGCCCCCGATCACGGCGCGGAGCCCGGCGATGGTGGGCGAGTCGGGAACGGTGACCGGGGGTGAGGTCGAGGTCGGCGTGGACGGTTCGGGCGGCACCGTCGGGTCGGTAGGCCGAGTCAGGTGGCACATCACCCGGGCATCGCCGAAGGGTTGAGTTCTCAGCAGGCGAGCTCGAACGAGACAACGACTTGATCGCCGGTGTCGTCGTTGATCAGCTCGACGCCGGTGCCTGTCACGTTGCCGCCATCGCGGTCGACGAGGTCGGACTCGTTCATGCCGGCGAGCGGGAGGTAGCTGAGCGTGGTCGAGTTGATGTCGAGGGGGTCGCCGAGGGTGATCGACACGGAGTCGCCGACGATGACGGCACCTTCCTCCTCTGCGAACCGGGTGACATCGAGCATGATGGCCTCGCCGTCGGCGTCGGTGCCCACTCCTTGAGCGGTGTACTCCATCGTCATCCCGCCGGCCACCTGCTCCTCGAGGTAGCAGCGGGTCTCCAGCTCGATGGTCTCGTCGGCGAGCGTCAGGGAGCCGGCGCCGCCAGTCGTGAGACCCGCGATGTCGGTGTCGCCGACCACTTCGCCGCCCTCAGAACCAGTGGCGTCGTCGGTGTTGGCGTCGTCGGTCTTCTCGTCATCGGTGTTCCCGTCGTCGGTCTTCTCGTCGTCGGTGTTCTCAGCGACGCCAGCATCAGCGTTCGCCGGAGCGTCGTCAGCCGATTCGGAATCGTCTCCGCAGGCCGCCACCCCCATCACCAGCGCGAGTGCGAACAGGACCTTCAGGAACTTGGAGGGCACGCCCATACCTTCGATCATCGTCGTGTGTAGTCGTTCGACGGTACGCAGACGTGTGCGAACGAGGTCAAGGCGCGCGGTGACCCGGCAACATGTAGCCCCGATCCAGAACCCCAGGCCGCGAAATCGCCCAACCCGCTACCCTCGACGCGATGGGCGGGGTACGAGACCATCGGGCGACCACATGACCGGTGTCTACCTGTTCGCGCTCTCGGCCGGGCTACCACTCGTGCTCTGGACCCTCTTCGGCGGGGGTGACGACGGCGGCGACGGCGAGGGGGGTGACGGGGCCGACGGCGGCTCCGATGGCATCGGTGCGCTGATGATGCGGCTCCTGCCGCTCAGCACCATCGCCCTGGCCTCCTCCGCGTTCGGCCTGACCGGCGTGGCGCTCTCCTGGGTCGGCACCGCCGCCGCCCTGACCCTCCTGCTCGCCGTGTGCACCGCGGTCGTCGCGGGTGCCCTCAACACGGCGCTGTTCTCCTTCATCCGGCGATCCAGCTCCTCCACCTCGGTGTCCGAGCTCCAGCTCGCGGGTGCCACCGGGCGGGTCACGCTCCCCATCGGTCCCGACCGGCGCGGTCGCGTCGCCATCAGCGCCGCCGGACAGGAGATGTACCTCTCCGCCCAGACGATGCCGACCACCACCGGAGCCGTCGACGAGCTCGAGGTCGGCGCCCCCGTCCTGGTGGTCGAGGTGCGCGACGGTATCGCCCGAGTCGTCCGCCTCGACCCCGAACTGACCTGATGCACACCCCACACACAGGAGCACCCGAACCATGACCGGCCTCATCCTCGGCATCATCCTGGCCTTCATCATCCTGGTGGTCATCACCACGGTGAAGAGCCTGATCATCATCTGCCCGCCCAACCGGGTGGCGGTCATCTCCGGCCGATCGCGGCAGCTCAGCGATGGCCGCACGGTGGGCTACCGCGCCATCCGCGGCGGCCGCACCCTGCGCGTCCCGCTGCTCGAGAAGGTCTCCTGGATGGAGCTCAACACCATCCCCATCGAGGTCGGCGTGTCCAACGCGTACTCGAAGGGCGCCATCCCACTGAACGTGATGGGCGTGGCCAACGTGAAGGTCTCGAGCATCGAGGGTCTGCTGCAGAACTCGGTCGAGCGCTTCCTCGACGTGCCGCAGATGGAGATCGCCGCCATCGCCAAGGAGACCCTCGAGGCCAACCTCCGCGGTGTCCTCGCCACCCTCACCCCCGAAGAGGTGAACGACGACCGGCTGAAGTTCGCGCAGACGCTCATGGACGAGGCCGATGACGACATCAAGACGCTCGGCCTCGAGCTCGACGTGCTGAAGATCCAGAACGTCACCGACGAGGTCGGGTACCTCGACGCGGTCGGCCGTCGCCAGACCGCCGAGGTGCTGAAGAACGCGCGGGTCGCCGAAGCCATGCGCAAGGCCGAGGCCGAAGAGCAAGAAGCACTGTCACGCCAGCGTGCCGAGATCGCCGTCGCCCACGCCGACCTCCAGATCGTCGAGCAGCAGAACGCCCTGCGCGTGCGCCAAGCCGAGCTCGAAGCTCTGGCCGGCGCGGCTGAGGCCGAAGCCAAGGTGGCCGGCGAGAAGGCGCGCGTCGTGGCCGAGCAGACGCTCGAGGCCGAGCGCGTGATGCTCGAGACCCGGCGCCTCGAGGCCGACGTCGTGGCACCCGCCCGCGCCGACCTCGAAGCCAAGCAGCTCGCCGCCAAGGGCGACGCGGCCAAGATCATCGAGGAGGGCAACGCCCAGGTCGAGGTGTTCCGCCGCCTCGTCGACCAGTACCGGGCCGCGGGCGACGACGCCCAGCAGATCTTCGTGCTGCAGATGCTCCCCGACATCATCGACAAGATCGTGTCCACCGTTGCCGCGGTCGACATCGACAAGGTCACCATCATCGACAGTGGTGGCCAGGGCAGCGGCGTGCCGGGGTTCATGGGCCAACTGCCAGGTGCGGTCATCAACCTCGCCGAGCAGATCGAGAACGCAACGGGCGTCGACCTGTTCAAGTCGATGCGCGACAAGGCGCCGGCCCAGCCGGCCACCCCCCGTGCCATCGACGCCGCCAGCGACGAGACGAACCCCCCACCGAGCTGAATCCCCCAGATCCGGGTGCGGTGGCCAACGACCTCCGTTCGCCAACGCACCCGGAACGAGCCGGTCACGAGCGGGATCAGTCATCGAGCTCGCTCAGGTCGGAGGGGACATCGACCGCGTACTGCTGGAGCACCTCGAGCGGCACGATCTCGAGCACCTTGGCGTTGGTGGCGGCGAGCACCACGGGGGCGGCGGCGCCGTCGGCATGGGCCCGCAGCCAGTTGCGGGCGGTGACGCACCACCGGTCACCCGGGTTCAACCCCGGGAACCGGTACGCGGGCATCGGCGAGCTGAGGTCGTTGCCGATGCGGCGCTGGTGGTCGAGGAACTCCGCGCTGACCACCGCACAGATGGTGTGGCTCCCGAGATCTTCCGGCCCGGTGCTGCAACAGCCATCGCGGAAGAACCCGGTGACGGGGTCGGTGCCACACGGCTCGAGGTCGGCCCCGAGGACGTTGCGTTCGCTTCGTTCGCTCACCAAGCCAGTGTGGCGCACGTACCGACCGCAGCCACTGCTGCCCCTCGACCGGAGCCGGTTCAGCGCCTGGCGGGTGAGGAGCCGACGTGGGCGGCGACCGCCATGATCACCCTCATGTCGCTCATTCCGATCCGCCCGGAAGCTCCTCCAGCGCGTCCAGAATGGCCGGAGCTCGCTCGGTCGCCACCTCCCACACCAGACGATCATCGATCGCGGCGTACCCGAGGATCAGCACATTGCCGAACGCCACGATCCGAGCCAGGTCGGGTACTCGCTCGGCGAGCTCTTCATCGACCCGACGCAAGGAGTTGAGAGCCTCACCCACGATCGTGAACTGCCGCTCGACCGCCGATCGCAACTGCACGTCCGCCTCATAGTCAGCCCAGGAGCGGCCGGTGACGAACTCCATCACTAGCGACACTGCTCTGTGAGCGTCCCAGACGTACGCTCGCGGATCAGGCGGCATAGAGCTCCGTCCGACTGGCCTCGACCGATGCTGCAAAGTACGGGTTTCGCAGGGCAGATGGATCGACCAAGTCGACCGGGATGCCGAGGAGCGCCTCCAGTCCCTCCTTCAGCCCGAAGAATGCATCGAAGCGCGAAATCCCCTCCGGCGGATCGAGCTCGACGAGGAAGTCGACATCGTTGGCTCGCCCGTTTGAGTCGCTACTCGCGGCCGATCCGAACACGTCGAGACGACGAACGCCGAAGCGGCGACACAGCACCTCGATCTCGTCGACCTGGCCGGCAACCTCCTCGATCATCGGACTCCTCTCCCTCGGTGGGACGCAATACCTCATCGTCGCACAGCGGGCCCAGATCCCGACCGTCCAGGACCGTAGAACTTCTGAACCGCTCCGTGGGCGGCAGAGGCCACCCGGTCGGCACGGGGACCGGGATCGTCGGACAGGTCGCCTTCGTTGGACCCCATGTCAGTACGGGACCAGCTGCGCTGCTACCGGAGAGCTGGACGTGCCGGTGGTGGAGGGCGAGATGCAACTGCAGCTCCCGATGGTCGCGATGACCCTGCTGCCCGCGGACGAGTACGAGTTCAGGGTCGAGGCGCTCAGGGACCGGCTCGTCCCGATCGAGGGCGTCGGCGACGAGGCGCTGATGGCCTTCGTCGGCGATCCCGACACCGCCGCGGCTGACCTGGCCGAGCTGGGGAGCCTCATCTTCGACCGGCTCTGATCCGCCGGGAGGGCCCGAACCTGTCACAGGCGAGGCATAGGGTGAGCGAGCACACCAGTTGCCCGAAGGATCGGTCGCCGTGACCACCACCCCGAGCATCGTCGAGCTCGACGACGAGCTCCTCGACGAGCTGTACGACTCAGGATCTGTCGCCCGAGGACGGCGCTATGCCGACGAGGACCGGGTCAAGCTGCTCAGCTCGGAACCCGGGGCGATCAAGGCTGCGTGTCGCGGTTCGGGCCGCATCTCCTACCTGCTCTGGATCCGGTGGAACGACCGGTACGACTTCGTCGACGTCGACGACACCTGCACCTGCCCACTCGGAGGCGGGTGCAAGCACTGCGTCGCAGCCATCCTCACGGCCCGTCGAGAGGTGGCCCGTCTCACGGCGTCGGGCGGTCGCTCCGGCCCTGTAGCCGACTGGCGGCGTGCGCTGGCCGAGCTGGACACAGCCGATGACGATGTCGCCATCTCCCAGACAGGCCTGGCCCTGCAGGTCGCCGTGCAACGACCCACGCCGAGCCGCTACGTCGCCAACACGGGTCCTCGCATCACCGTTCGGCCGATGCGGCGAGGGCAGTCCGGAAGGTGGATCAAGACCGGTGCCTCGTGGCGCGACCTCGCATCCCCCTATGGCCACACCCTCGCCGACATCGATACCGTCCAAAAGGGCGCTCTGCGAGCGCTCATGACGAGCGGTCGGGTCAACTTCCAGTACGCGGGCACGAACGCCGTGCCACTCACCCAGTTCGGCTCGGATCTCTGGTACCAGCTCGCGCGGGCTGTCGAGGTCGGTGTCGAGCTGATCGGTGAGCGAACCGGCGAAACCGTCGAGCTGTCTCCCACCATGGCCCAGGTCGGTGTCGACCTCAGGGCGGACGACACCGGGGCCGTCACCGTCTCCACCGCGTTCACCCTCGACGACGAGCTGATCGGAGTCGACGACGACCGCAGCGGCCTCCTCGGCACCCCACCCCACGGCCTGTGGCTCACGAGGTCCAGCCGGCTGCACCTCGTCCCCCTCAACGCACCGCTGCACCCCGCTCTCGCCCGGCTCGTCACGACCGGCGCGCTCAGCGTCCCGGCCCACGACGTCGATGAGCTGCTCGACCGCTACCAGCCGGCGCTCGCCCGCTACGCGACGGTGGAGTCCTCCGACAGCAGCGTCACCATCGCCACCAGCTCGTTCGACGGACTCGTCGTCACCGTCGAACGCACCGCGCTCGACACCGCATCCCTGCGCTGGTCGGCCCGATACCGCCGCGGGACGCAACGCACCGACCATCCCCTCCACCGTCCGAGCGGCCGCAGTCGCGACCGGGTCGCCGAGGGGGCAGCGGTCGGCTCGCTCGAGTTGCCCACCCACCTGATCCCCGACCTCGTCGGCCCCGACGGTTCACCTCGCGACCTCGACGTGTCGGGGCCGACGGTCATCACCCTGCTCACCGAGGTCGTCCCATGGCTGGAAGCCAAGTGCGGCATCGGCGTCGAGCTCGCCGGTGACCAGCCGGAGCTGCGCGAGGCAATCGAGGATCCGCTCATCTCGCTCAAGGTCACCGACGGCGATACCCAGAGAGATGGCAACGACTGGTTCGACCTCGACGCGGAGGTGAGCGTCGACGGCCAGACCGTCGACTTCGTCAGCCTCTTCGCGGCCCTCGACCGGGGCGACGACGCACTCATCTTGCCCTCGGGCACCTGGCTGCGCCTCGACCGACCCGAGCTCGCCAAGCTGCGCTCGCTCATCGACGAGGCCCGGGGTCTCGCAGAACCCACCGGCCGAGGAGTCGCCCGGCTCAACCGGTTCCAGACCAGCTGGTGGGACGACCTGGCGCGGCTCGGCGTCGTCGCCGAGCAGTCGCAGCGGTGGGTCGACAGCATCGGCCAGATGTCGGCGCTCACCGCTCCTGAGGCGGTCGAGCCACCGCCCGGACTCGATGCCACGCTGCGCCCCTACCAACAGGAGGGCCTCGACTGGCTGGCGTTCCTGCACGGCCATCGCCTGGGCGGGATCCTCGCCGACGACATGGGCCTCGGCAAGACCGTCCAGGCCCTGGCCCTCTGCCTCCACGTGCTCCGCGACGATCCCGACGCCCGGTTCCTGGTCGTCGCTCCCACCAGCGTCGTGGACAACTGGGCGCGGGAGGCAGCCCACTTCGCCCCGAGCCTTGTCGTGCGCACCATCGGTGCGACCACAGCCCGGCGGGGCACCACGCTCGCAGAGGAGACCGCCGGCGCCAGCATCGTCGTCACCTCGTATGCGCTGTTCCGCCTCGAGTACGAGGCCTATGCCCAGCACGAATGGGAGCTCCTCCTGCTCGACGAGGCCCAGTTCGTGAAGAACCACCAGGGAAAGACCTACCAGTGCGTGCGTCGCATCGGCGCCACCACCAAGATCGCCATCACCGGAACCCCGCTCGAGAACACACTCATGGACCTGTGGTCGCTGCTGTCGATCACAGCACCCGGACTGTTCCCCGACCCGCAGCGGTTCAGCGACACCTACCGCAAGCCGATCGAGAACGGCGTCGCGCCCGACCTCCTCGCCACCCTCCGGGGCCGCATCGCCCCGCTCATGCTCCGCCGCACCAAGGACGCGGTGCTCACCGAGCTGCCACCCAAGACCGAACAGACCGTCGAGGTCGAGCTCAGCGCTCGCCACGCCCGGATCTACCAGACCCAACTCCAACGCCAGCGCCAGAAGGTCCTCGGCCTCGTCGGCGACGTCCAGAAGCACCGGTTCGAGATCCTCAAGTCGCTCACCATCCTCCGCCAGCTCGCCCTCGACCCCGCACTCATCGACGATCAGCACCACGACGTCGGTTCCGCCAAGCTCGACCGGCTGCTCGACGACCTCACCCAGGTGATCGCCGAAGGCCACCGGGCCCTCGTCTTCAGCCAGTTCACCCGGTACCTGGCACGGGTCCGCACGCGTCTCGACGCCGCCGGCATCGCCCACAGCTACCTCGACGGGCGGACCCGCCGACGCGACGAGGCCATCGCCCGATTCACCGATGGTGGGGTACCGGTGTTCGTCATCAGCCTCAAGGCCGGCGGGTTCGGCCTCAACCTCACCGAGGCCGATTACTGCTTCGTCCTCGACCCGTGGTGGAACCCCGCCACCGAGACCCAAGCCGTCGACCGGACCCACCGGATCGGCCAGGAGAACCCAGTGATGGTGTACCGCTACGTCTCGACCGGCACCATCGAGGAGAAGGTCATGGAGCTCAAGGCCCGGAAGGCCGCACTGTTCGACAGCGTGGTCGGCGCCGAGGGTGCCATGGCCGGTCCCCTCACCGCGAACGACATCCGAGGCCTCCTCGACCTCGCCTGAGGTTTGGCAGTCCCCTCGCACGGGCAGGCAGCCGCCGCCCAGCGGGCCGAACCACGAGGGGACCGCGCTGCGATGGCTGACATCATCGATCTCACCGACACGCTCGACGAGGCCATCGGCCACGCCATCGTCACCGGCGCCGACTCCGGGATCGGGAAGGCGGCCGCCGTGCAGCTCGCCGCCGCCGGCTTCGACGTGGGCATCACGTGGCACACCGACGCCGAGGGGGCCGAGGAGACCGCCCGCGAGATCCAGGTCCACGGACGGCGGGCGCTGCTGCGCCAGGTCGACCTCACGGTCCTCCCTGACGCCGCCGACGTGATCGACGACCTGGCCCTCGAGCTGGGGGTCTCACCGTGCTCGTCAACAACGCGGGCACCGGCGTCAGCTCGCCGTTCGTCGACCAGACCTTCGACGAGTGGCGCCACACCCTCACCGTGAACCTCGATGCCCCGTTCCTGCTCGCACAGCGGGCGGCCCGGCACATGATCGCGAACCACACTGCTGGGCGCATCATCAACGTCACCAGCGTCCACGAGCACGTGCCGCTCCCCCGCTCGGCTGCCTACTGCGCGTCGAAGGGAGGCCTGGGCCTGCTCACCAAGGTGATGGCACTCGAGCTCGCCGAGCACGGCATCACCGTCAACGCGGTGGCGCCCGGTGAGGTGGCCACGCCGATGGCCGGTCAGCACGGCGTCGACCCGAGCACCGTCGACCGGCCTGCCATTCCCGCCGGGCGTCCGGCGTCGGCCCACGAGATCGCCAACGCGATCGTGTACCTCGCCGAGCCCGGAGCCGACTACATCACGGGCACCTCGGTGGTGATCGACGGCGGGATGATGCTGATGGCCGCTGCCGCCAACCAGCTGGTGCACTGACTCCGAGGAGCGCACACGACGCACCGGCGCGTGGCGTGGTGGAGGAAGACGGGCCGAGACCCGAGCCGGGGTAGGCGCCCACGGCTACATCGGCGTCTGTTGGTGCACGGCGAGCTTCCACTCGCCGTCGCGTTGCACGTAGGTGCTCGACACGAGTGCCTGGTACTCGGCGTCGAAGTCGCGGCGGGCCTGCACCCGGTAGGTGAGCATCGCGACGTCGGGCCCCAGCTCGACCACCTGCGGATTGCGGATCTTGAACCACGACCACGGGGCGCCATCCATGCCGTCGATCGCCTTGTCGTGTGAGAGCAGCCCCACCTGGGGCAGCAGCATCACCGCATCGGGGGTGAGCCGCTCGGTGTAGAACCTGCGCCCCGCCCCGTTGCTGAGCGCCTCCCACCCGGCGGTCTCCAGTTCGAGAAGTGTCTGGTTCAGCTCCATCGGTCCATCCTGCCGCGGTCGCCGACGCCGTGCCGCGAACGACGTGGGCGCCGGGTCCTGCCACCGGTAGCGTCTCGCCCATGGCCGACCCGACCTTCGAGATCGTCTGCGAGATCGAGCCCGCCACCCGGCCCGACCTCACCAAGGTGCGCAACTTCTCGGCGGGTCCAGGGCCGAGCGGGCGAGCCATGCGGGCCGGCGTCACCAGCGACATGCGACCGCTGCCGGCGTGGAAAGCCGAGGCCGACTTCGTCTTCGCCCAGGTGTCGTACTCGCTCGACGAGCTGGCGGCGTGGCGAGGGTCGATCGACTTCGACGGGCCGATCTACGCGGGGGTGATGGTGCTGGCCAGCGCGGCCATGGGGCGCAAGCTCGGCGCCCAGGTCCCCCAGCTCGCCCCGCCCGACGAGTGGGTCGACGCCGTCGAGCGCGACCCGGCGGCCGGGGTCGAGCTCGCCTGCCAGCACGTGCTCGACATCCGTGATCACGGCGGCTTCGCCGGGGTGCACCTGGTGCCGGTGTCGCGCTATCGCGAAGCCGCGGCACGGCTCGAGCCCCACATCCGCCGGGCCCGCTGAGTCGCATCGTGCCCCCCGTGTCGTGGCCGGAGGTGATCCTGGCCTCGGCGTCGCCGCGACGCCTCGAACTCCTGCGCCAGATCGGGATCGAGCCGACGGTCGAGCCAGCCGACGTCGATGAGACGCTCGACCCCGGTGCCGATCTGGCGGTCGCAGTCGTCGAACTGGCACGAGCCAAAGCCGATGCGGTCGCCCGGTCTCGCCTGCTGCTCAGCGACCGGCCGATCGAGGCGGTCGTGATCGGTGCCGACACCCTGGTGGTGGTCGACGGGGAGCCGCTCGGCAAGCCTGCCTCTCCCGCCGACGCGGCCGCCATGCTCCGGCGGCTGTCGGGCCGGTCGCACCAGGTGATGACAGGCGTCGCTGTCGTCCACCTGACATCCGGGCGGACGCTCGACGCGGTCGCCACCACCGATGTGCACGTGCGCGCCATCACCGACGACGAGATCGACGCCTACATCGCCACCGGTGAACCGTTCGACAAGGCCGGTGCCTACGCCATCCAGGGTCGGGCAGCCGTGTTCGTCGAGGGGATCAGCGGCGACCACTCCAACGTGGTGGGCCTTCCCCTCCCGCTCGTCGACCGACTCCTCCGCACGTTGCGACAGGCCTGACGCCGCTGGTCGTGGAAGGTCCGGATCTGGCCACCGGCTCGGAGGTGCCACCGGTACCCTCGCCAGGGTGATCGCCACCCTCGGAGACCTGGTCGACGACATCGTCGTGTGGCCGTCCGGCCCGGTCCAGCCGGGGACCGACACGCCTGCTCGCGTCCAGCGGCGCCGGGGCGGCAGTGCCGCCAACGTCGCATCGATGGTGGCCCGGCGCGGCGGGGCATCCCGCTTCATCGGCTGCGTCGGCGCCGACGTCCGGGCCGACCAGCTCACCGACGAGCTGCGGCTCGACGGCGTCGACGTGCGGGTCGACCGCCACCCCCACGCCGCCACCGGCAGCATCGTCGTGCTGGTGTCCCCCGACGGCGAACGCAGCTTCCTCACCGATCGAGGTGCGTCCACCGGGTTGATGGCACCGCGCACCAGCTGGCTCGACGGCGTCACCGCCCTGCACATCCCCATCTACTCGTTCACCGTCGAGCCCCTCTCGGTCACGGCGGTGGCCCTGGCGGTGATGGCGAACGAACGTGGTGTTCCCCTCAGCATCGACGCCTCGTCGGTCGCCGCGCTCATCGATCTCGGCACCGACGCGGTGCACGCGATGCTGGGGGCGCTGCGTCCCGCGGTGCTCTTCGCCAACCACGACGAGGCGACGCTTCTGCGCCTCGGCCCCGACCGCCCCGCCGCCGGGGCCGGTCTCACGGCGCTGCGCAACGGCTCCCAACCGACCCTCATCGTCGACGCCGACGGCGGCGTCACCCGCGTCGAGGTGCCGCCCGTCGATCACGTGGTCGACACCACCGACACCACCGGCGCCGGCGACGCCTTCGCCGCCGGGTGGCTGCTGGCGCGCCAGCGCGGGGCCGCACCAGCCGATGCCGCGGCCGAAGGGCACGCCCTCGCCGCTCAGGTGCTCGGCGTACCCGGAGCCGACCTGCCCATCGACGCGCTCGTCGCCGACCGTTCCGAGGATCCCGCGCCATGACCCAGCTGCTCGTCTCCGACGAGGTCGGCACCGCACTCGCCGAGCGTCGGCCCGTCGTCGCCCTCGAATCCACGATCTTCAGCCACCTCGGCTTGCCGTCGCCCAGCAACGCCGACGCGCTCGAGCGCTGCATCGCTGCCATCCGCGGCCACGGCGGCGACCCGGCTGTCACCGCCGTCATCGACGGCGTCCCCCGGGTGGGCATCGAGCAGCACGAGCACGAACGCGTCCTGGGACCGGCCCGCAAAGCCGCCGCCCGCGACCTCCCGGTGGCCGTCGGTCAGGGGTGGCCCGTCGGCGCCACCACGGTGTCGGCATCGCTCACGCTGGCCGCGGCGGCCGGGGTCGAGGTGTTCGCCACCGGCGGCATCGGCGGCGTGCACCGCGGCGTCGAGCAGTCCGGCGACATCAGCGCCGACCTGGGAGCCATCGCCGCTCATCCCATCGTCACCGTCTGCGCCGGGGCCAAGGTGTTCCTCGACCTGGCCCGCACCCTGGAGCACCTCGAGACCATCGGCGTACCGGTGCTCGGTTGGCGCACCGACGAGCTGCCGGCGTTCACCACACCCACCAGCGGCCTTCCCGTCCCCCACCGGGTCGACGACGCCGACGAGGTGGCGCGCGTCGTCCGCGCCGCACGGGCGCTGCACATGCCCACCGGCGTGCTCGTCACCGTCCCGGTGTCCGAAGCCGACGGGCTGGCCAAGGCCGACATCGACGCGGCCTTGGGCTCGGCGCTCGCGGCAGCAACCTCCGCTGGTCTCACCGGTGCGGCGGTCACGCCCTTCGTGCTCGAGCACATCGCCATCGCCACCGAGGGCCGCTCGGTGCCCGCCAACCTGGCGCTCGCCGAACAGAACGCCGATGTCGCCGCCGCCATCGCCAGGGCGCTCGCGGCCTCCACCGCGTGACCGCCGGGCCAATCGACGACGGCACGCCCTCGACCACGACCGAGGTGGTGGCCGAACCGGCCGAGGTCGTCGATCCGGGCGGTCGCTTGGCGCGCCTTCCACGCACCGCATCGGGAACCCATTCCGGAGCGTTCACTGCTCCCGACTGGGGGCTGCTGCTCTCGTGTGCCCTCATCTGGGGAGCGTCGTTCTACTTCATGGAGATCGGGTTGAGGGCGCTCGAACCCGGGGTCATCACGTTCCTGCGGGTGGTGTTCGGTGCCCTGGCCCTCGGCGTGCTCCCCGCCTCGCGAACGGCGGTCGATCGTGAGGACTGGCCGCGGCTCGTGCTGCTCGGCGGGATATGGATGGCACTGCCGTTCACCATGTTCCCGTTGGCTCAGCAGTGGATCAACAGCTCGCTCACCGGGATGCTCAACGCCGCGATGCCCGTGATGACCGCGCTCGTCACGCTGGCGATGGCCCGCCGCCTGCCGGCGCGCACCCAGGCGACCGGACTCGCCGTCGGGCTCGCCGG
The DNA here is from genome assembly GCA_016649895.1 of Acidimicrobiia bacterium. GTDB lineage: Bacteria > Actinomycetota > Acidimicrobiia > Acidimicrobiales > SKKL01 > Actinomarinicola. The sequence goes on from JAENWR010000005.1 coordinate 27,706, forward strand.
CATCGTCGCCATCGGCTGGGACGGACTGAACGAGGGCGGGTCGAGCGCCCTCGGCGTAGGCCTCGTGCTCGTCGCCGTGTCGAGCTACGCCGTGTCGATCAACCTCGCCGTGCCCCTCCAACAGCGCTACGGCTCGTTGCCCATCCTCGTGCGCATCCAACTGGTGGCGATGGTGCTGACCTCGCCGTTCGCCGTCGCCGGCCTTGGCGCCTCGTCGTTCGAGATCGGGCCCGTGATGTCGGTGGTGGCCCTCGGGGTTTTCGGCACCGGCCTGGCCTTCGCCGCCATGGGCACCCTCGTCGGCCGGGTCGGCGCCACCCGCGGCTCGATCTCCACCTACCTGGTGCCCATCGTCTCGATCTCGCTCGGCGCCGTCCTGCTCGACGAGGCGATGCACGCGGCAGCGCTGTTCGGCACCGCCCTGGTGCTGGCCGGCGCGTGGCTCGTCACCCGAGCCGATCGGGGCGACAGCTGACCAGCGACTCTTGCTTCCCGATCCGGCCAGTGTGGGTCGAGTGGGTCGGCCAACCGGAGTCGGCGTCGTTCGGCCGCGTCGCACAGATCGGCCACGATGGTCAGTTCGTCGCCGAGGGCGGCGAACTCATCTGCACCCTGCGGTCTTCAGCAGTGCTGAGAGCCGGTGGCGTTCAGTGGCCTCGACTGGAATCAAGTCGAGAGCGTCACCGTGACCGAGATCGTCGACAACCACTGACCAGAATGGAGGCTCGGATGGCCAGGACGCCGACCGCTCAGCATCGATACGAACCGGATCTCGTGTTCCCTCCAGGGGAGACGCTCGTCGAGCGTGCTCGCCCAACGTGGCATGACTCAGGCCGAGCTCGCCGCTCGAACCGGCCTTTCGGCCAAGCACGTAGAGCAGCTCACCGAGGCCTGATTGCTCAATGGAAACTTGAGTTTAGGATTCAGTGATCGGATAAAACTCTAGTTACGATGTAGGCTCGCCCGGTGCCCGTCGACCGACGCGACCTTCGCCGCCGCCTCTTCAACCTCGCGGCCCAGCAGGGCGGCTACTTCACAGCGGCACAGGCCAGGAGCCTCGGTTACTCCTACCAGGCGCAGGCCCACCACGTCGGTGCCAGCAACTGGCACCGGAGCGACCGCGGACTCTTCCGCCTGGCCGAGTGGGTGCCCGGGCTGCACGATGACCTGATTCGCTGGACCCTCTGGTCCAAGGACCGTGCGGCGGTCTCCCACGAGACGGGACTGGCCGTGCATGGCATCGGTGAGTTCGAGTCTCCTCGGATCCACCTCACGGTCCCGCCCGGGTTCTCGATGCGCGACGACGCCGTCGTCATCCACCATGCCGAACTCGCCGATGGCGACATCGTCGAACAGGCCGGGTTCCGCACGACCTCCGTGCTCCGATCGCTCGTCGACGTGGCCGCCGCCGGCGCGGATGAGGAACAACTGGCGAGGGCGATCAAGGAAGCGACCGACGACGGGCATCTCACCCTCCGCCAACTACGTGCCCGTGCCGAGCAGGTCGACGTCAAGGGTGCCCTCTACATCGAGCGAGCCATCCAGCGGATCGCGGCGGCGTGAGCGACGAGTTGAGGGCCGCCTGTCGTGCGCTTGCGGACACGATGTGTCCTCATCGGTTCCTACGGTCGCTCTTACAAGCCCACACGGTGTTCGGCTGGGAGCTCGGCACGTTCGGCCTGCCGGGCGACCCCAGCGGCTTCTTCCGCATGCCCGGCTACGGCGCCTTCCTCGCCGAGCGCGACCCCGCGGTGCGCGCGTTCCAGGAGAGCGGCGAGGGCCCCGAGGGGTTCGGCGACGCCGTCGCCATCCTCCAGCCCCTCACCGCCGATGCCGCCGAGCCGTCCCCGCACTGGAGCACCACCTTCGCCGTGGCCGATGCCGACGCGGCCTTCGCCCGCGCCGTCGAGTTCGGTTCTCAGGTGGTGGTCGAGCCGTTCGACACCCCCTACACCCGCCAGTCGATGGTCCGCGACCCCCAGGGCGCCACCTTCACCCTGAGCGAGTACCGCCCCGACGCGAACCGCTGACCCCTCAGCCGCTGAGGAGCGACGCGAGGGCCCAGATGGCGGCGATGCCCCCGATGCCGGCGTAGAGGAGCGACCGTCCGAGCGGTGGCCGCTCGAGGTCGCCCTCCTTGCGGCTCTCGGGCGGCCGGACGAGCGCCAGGACGTTGCCCACGAGCAGGGCGGCGCCCAGCGCCAGGAGGATCCACTCGAGCAGGTCGTCACCGAGGAGCACGACGGCGACAGTAGCCACGCAGGTGGGGTTCTCCCCACCCCGGCGACGCCAGCATGCGCCATGGTCGGCCGTGCACCCTGGCCGTACGGTTGACGCAGTGCTCACCACCCTGCTCAGCCCCTGGCGCGATCGGCGCACGTGGTTCGCCCTCGTGCAGCTGGCGACGACCCTCCCGATGGCCACCGCGTCGTTCACCGCCATGATCGCACTGCTCGCCACCTCGGCCGCGCTGCTCATCGTATTGCCCCTGGCGTTGCCCGTGGCCTGGATCCTGTTCTTCGTTGCCCACCTGCTGGCCGACATCGAGCGAAGCCGGCTGGCCGCGTTGGCGGGGCTCGACCTCGCCGACCCCGTCCCGACGTCGACGGCCAGCGGACGGTTCCTCTGGCTCCGGCGACTCGCCGAACGAGCCCAGAGCGGAGCCCGATGGAAGGAGATCGGCTACCTGATCCTCATCTTCCCGGTCGGCATGTTCCTCGGCACCGCCACCGTCGTCGCCTGGTCGGGGTCGGTTGCCCTCATCTTCCTTCCCGCCTACATGGGGGCACTACCGGGCGACACCGCCCGGTTCGGGCTGTTCGACGTGGGGATGGGACCGGCAGTGGTCATCGCCTCGCTCCTCGGCATGCTCGGGCTCGTCCTCCTTGCCCCCTGCGTGACGTGGACCGCTGCCGGCCTGCACCGCCGGATGGCTGCCGCCTTCCTCGGTCCCGACCGCGGCGCCGAGCTGGGTGCGCAGGTGGAGCGGCTCGAGTCGAGCCGGGTGGCGGCGGTCGACTCCGCGAGGCCGAACGACGCCGCATCGAGCGCGACCTGCACGACGGGGCCCAGCAGCGGCTCGTCGCCCTCGCCGTGCAGCTCGGCGCCGCCCAGGAGCGCCTCGAACACGATCCAGAGGGTGGCCGCGCCATGGTGGCCGACGCCCACAACGAGGCGAAGGCGGCGCTGGTCGAGCTGCGCGACCTGGTGCGCGGCATCCACCCCGTGATCCTCGAGGACCGCGGCCTCGATGCCGCGCTGTCGGCCGTGGTGGCCCGCTCGCCCGTGCCCGTCGACCTCAAGGTCGACGTGGCCGTGAGGCCCCCGGCAGCCATCGAGAGCGCCGCGTACTTCATCGTCAGCGAGGCGCTCACCAACGTGGCCCGCCACTCGAGGGCGTCGAAGGCGAAGGTCGACATCGTCCGCTCGGGCGACACGCTCGTGGTCGAGGTGTCCGACGACGGCCATGGGGGAGCCGACCCTTCGACGGGCACCGGCCTCGCCGGGCTTCGCCAGCGGGTGGACGGGCTGGGCGGGCGCATGCACGTGCTCAGCCCCACTGGCGGCCCCACGTCTGTCATCGTGGAGCTCTCGTGCAGATCGTGATCGCCGAGGACTCGGTCCTGCTCCGCGCCGGGCTCACCGGGCTGCTGGTCGATGCCGGCCACGAAGTGGTGGCGGCGGTCGGCGATGCCGACGCGCACGTCGAAGTGGCCGAGCGCCACCAACCCGACCTGTGCGTCACCGACGTCCGGATGCCCCCCACCCACTCCGACGCCGGACTCCGTGCCGCGCGCCAGATCCGCGAGCGGTGGCCGGCCACGGGCATCCTCGTGCTGTCGCAGTACGTCGAGGAGCGCTACGCCACCGAGCTCCTGTCCACCGACACCCGCGGCTTGGGCTACCTGTTGAAGGACCGCATCGCCGATGTGCGCGAGTTCATCGACGCGGTCGAGCGCGTCGGCGGCGGTGGCACCGCACTCGACCCCGAGGTCGTCTCGCAGCTCCTCGCCCGGTCGCGCCAGCGAGACCCGCTCGAGCGGCTCTCGCCGCGAGAGCGCGAGGTGCTCGGCCTGATGGCCGAGGGCCGCACCAACACCGCCATCGCCCGCCAGCTCGTCGTGAGCGACGGTGCGGTCGAGAAGCACATCAGCAACATCTTCACCAAGCTCGACCTGTGCCCCCCACCGAGGGCGACCACCGGCGCGTCCTCGCCGTCCTCCGTTGGATCGAGAGCTGATCGATGACCACCACACTGCGCCCACCGAGCGACCCTCCCCCCACCGACCCGCCCCCTGGCGCCAGCCCGGCCCGGCGGCGCGGCCGATCGGTGCGGTCGGCCTGGTTGGTCGGCGGCAGCATCCTCACCGTGGCGATCCTCCTCCTGGCCGGTGTGCAGATCGTGTCGCGCCTGGCCCACCAGGTGACCACGATCCACCGGACCTTCGCCACCAGCGAGCTCGACGGTGTCCGGATCCTCGAGGTGCGCAACAGGATGGGGTCCACCGCCATAGTGGGCACCAGTGGCGAATCGATCGACCTCACCGCGCGCGTCAGTCGCGGGCTGCTACCCACCCAGCACGAGCAGCGCATCGTGGGCGACCGGCTCGTGCTCACCGCCGACTGTCCCATCGCCCTGAACGACTTCTGCCAGGTCGACTACGACATCGAGGTGCCCGAGGGCATCGAGGTGGTGGTGCGTGGCGAGCGCGGGCGCACCACCGTCACCGACGTCGAGGGCCCCGTCGACATCGACAGCAAGCATGCTGCCGTCACCCTGACGCGAGTCGGAGATCCCCTTCAGATCGACCTCGAGCACGGGTCGCTGCGGGCGGCCCAGCTCACCTCGGAGACGGCTGCCGTCCGGTCGCAGCACGGGAGCATCGCGCTCGAGTTCGCTGCTGCCCCCAGCGGGTGAACGTCGACTCACGGTTCGGGTCGGTCGACATCTCGGTCCCCGACACAGGTGAGACCTACGCAGTGTCGGTCAGCACCGAGTTCGGCGACTCCACCAACCGACTGCGCACCGACCCCACCAGCGGGTCGACCATCGACGTCGCCAGCAAGTTCGGTCGCGTCACCCTGGGCTACGCCCCCTAGGTGAGGGTGGGGCAATCCCCACCCGCCAGACGCCGGGCGGCTCCATCGACCCGCTGAAGCCGATTCCGTACCGTCGCATGGGAGAGCTCGCAACGGCGGGTGAACCCCCCATGGAGGCGACACGATGACCATCACGACCGACCCGTCCGCAACCCCGACGCACGACCGAAGGGCACCCGGCGCACCCCGTCCGCACCCCGTCCGCCCGCCGCCCGCACGGTGCTGGCCACCAAGCGCTACGGGCAGGGCGATGCCGCCGTGGTCGCCCTCGATCGGGTCAGCGTCGAGCTGGCCGCCGGTCGCTTCACCGCGATCATGGGTCCATCGGGCTCGGGCAAGTCGACGTTGATGCACTGCCTCGCCGGCCTCGACGAGCTCACCTCGGGAGAGGTGTGGCTGGGCGACGCCCAGCTCGGCGAGCTCTCGGACCGAGCCCTCACCCGTCTGCGCCGCGATCGCGTCGGGTTCGTGTTCCAGGCGTTCAACCTGATCCCCACGCTCACCGCCTACGAGAACATGACGCTGCCGATGGAGCTGGCCCGCCGCGCACCCGACAAGGAGTGGCTGGCCGAGGTCGTGAAGGTGGTGGGCCTCGGCGACCGCCTGGGCCATCGCCCGAGCGAGCTGTCGGGTGGCCAGCAGCAACGCGTCGCGGTCGCCAGGGCCCTCGCCAGCCGCCCCGACGTGATCTTCGCCGACGAACCCACCGGCAACCTCGACTCCACCAGTGGTGGGGCGGTGCTGGGCTTCCTACGCCACGCCGTCGATGCCCTCGGGCAGACGATCGTGATGGTCACCCACGACGCCGTGGCGGCCGCCTACGCCGACTCGGTGCTGTTCCTCGCCGACGGCCGCGTGGTCGACGAGCTGCACTCCCCCACCGCCGACTCCGTCCTCGACCGCATGAAGCGACTGGGGAGCTGACCATGCTGCGCACCACCTTGAAGAACCTACGGAGCCACCTCCGCCGGCTGGTGTCGACCAGCCTCGCCGTCGTCCTCGGCGTCGGCTTCCTCGCCGCCACCCTGTTCATCGGCGACACCATGCGCGGCTCGTTCGACCAGGCGTTCACCGAGGCCAACGACGGCCTCGCCGTGGCCGTCCGCAGCCAGGTGCAGTTCGGCGACACCGACATCGTCAGCCAGAACGGCACGGTCGACATCACCCTCGCCGATGAGATCCGCCAGCTCGACGGTGTCGACGCCGTGCAGATCTCGATCGAGGGCACGGCCCAGATCGTCGGCGCCAACGGCGATCCGATCGGCGGCGGGGGGCCGCCCACGCTCGGTCGCAACTGGATCGACGATCCACGCCTCAACCCCTACGAGCTGGCCGAGGGGCGAGCACCCGTCGCGCCCGACGAGGTGGTCATCGACCGAGGCGCAGCCGAGGCCGGCGACCTGGCGGTGGGCGACACCACCACGATCCGCAGTCCTGAGCCGGTGCCGGTCGAGATCGTCGGAATCGTCACCTTCGGCGATCAGGACAGCCTCGGGCCGAGCACCTACGCGGCGTTCACGACCGAGCGGGCCCAGGAGCTGTTCGTCGGCGACGCCGGCGCGGCCGACCGCCTGCTCGTGGCGGCCGAGACCGACGTCGACCACGACGACCTCGCCGCCCAAGTGGCCGCCCTCCTCCCGGACGACCTCGAGACGCTCACGGCTGCCGAGGTCGCCGCCGACCAGTTGGCCGACATCGAGGGCGACTTCATCGGGTTCTTCGAGACGATGCTGCTCGGCTTCGCCGGTATCGCCCTGCTCGTGGCCACCTTCAGCATCCACAACACGTTCTCGATCCTGGTGGCGCAACGCACCCGCGAGTCGGCCCTGCTGCGCGCCATCGGTGCCAGCCGGGCCCAGGTGCTCGGGGCGGTCGCCCTCGAAGCCGCCGTCATCGGCGTCGTCGCCACGACGGTCGGGCTCGCCGTCGGCGTGGGCCTCGCCCAGCTCGCCATGGCCGCCATGGACGCCGCCGGCTTCGGCATGGCGGGTTCGATCGTGCTCTCGAGCGGGGCGGTGCTCGCCGCGGCTGCGATCGGCGTCGGTGTCACGCTGGTGGCATCGCTGGCGCCGTCATTGGCGGCCTCCCGCGTGCCCCCCCTGGCCGCGATCCGCGACGTGGCGACCGAACGGACGTCGGCATCGAAGGGCCGGGTCATCGCCGGAGCTGTGCTGCTCGTCGGCGCCGGCCTCGCACTGCTCACCGCGCCCAGCGCCGGCGATGGTGCACCGGCCCGCGCCGGGCTGGCCGCCGCAGTGGTCCTCGTGGCCGCGGTGATGCTGGGCCCGGTGGCGGCCCGTCCCCTGGCGGGCGCGCTCGGCCGACCGATCGCCGCGCTGCGTGGCCACACCGGGCTCCTCGCCCGACGCAACGCCATGCGCAACCCCCGCCGCACGTCAGGCACCGCCAGCGCCCTCACCCTCGGCGTCGCAGTGGTGGCCCTCTTCACCGTGTTCGCCAGCTCGATCACCACCTCGATCGACGACACCGTCGACCGGTCCTTCGGCGGTGACCTCGTCGTCTCCACCGGCTTCGGTGAAGCGGCGCTCAGCGGTGACCTCGCCGCCGCGATCGGCGAGCTCCCCGAGGTGGCCGCCGCCATACCTCTCGGTAGCGCCGTGGCCGAGGTGAACGGAGAGGTCGTCTATCCGACCCCCACCGATCCCGCAGGCCTGGAAGGAGTCCTCGACCTCGACGTGCAGGAGGGATCGCTCGACGACGTCGGCATCGACGGGATGGCCGTGGGCACGCGCCGCGCCGACGACGAGGGCTGGTCGCTGGGCGACGCCGTCACCCTCGACCTCGCCGACGGCACCCAGGAGGTGCTCCGCGTCGGGGCGCTCTACAACAGCATCGACCTGGTCGGCGACATGCTGGTGCACCGCGACATGTGGAGCGCGCACACCGCGCAGATCACCGACGTGGCCGTGCTCATCGACGTGGCCGACGGGGTCGATCTCACCGCCGCCAACGTCGCGGTGACGGGGGTGTCCGAACGGTTCGCGGCGCCCGCCCCGCAAGACCGCGACGAGTTCGTCGAGACCGCTGCGGGCCAGGTCAACCAGGTGCTGGGCGTGGTCTACGGCCTGCTGGCCGTCGCTGTGCTGATCGCGCTCATGGGCATCGCCAACACGGTGTCGCTGTCGGTGCACGAACGCACCCGCGAGCTCGGCCTCCTGCGTGCCGTCGGCCAGACCCGGTCGCAGCTGCGGGCGATGGTGCGCTGGGAATCGGTGATCGTGGCGGTGTTCGGCGCGGTGAGCGGCGTGGTGGTCGGTGTGCTCATCGGCTGGGGCGTGCTGCGCGCCATCGCCGAAGCAGAAGGCGTGGCGACGCCGCTGACCCTGCCGGCGACGTCGCTGGCCATCGTCGTGGCGGTGGGTGCCGTGGCCGGAGTGCTCGCTGCCGTGCGGCCAGCACGGCGGGCCGCACGTCTCGACGTGCTCCAGGCCATCGCCACCGACTAGCGCGTCACGCCCCCTCGGGGATGGCGTCCCACCACTGGCACCACCAGTCGGCGCCGACGAGGACGCGCAGCTTCGGGTGCCAGCAGTACGAGATCTCGGCCGTGTTCTCCAGGTAGTAGCGGCAGCTGTCGCACTTCTCGTTGCCGGAGGGGTGGCCCTTCAGCACGGCGTTCTCGGAGAGGTGACGCAGCTCGATCGAGAGCTTCTCGTCGATCTCCTTCGGCTCCGGATCGGGAATCACGTAGTCAGACATGGGCCCGAACATACCTGGGATCAACCGTCGAGAAGCTCCTGGTCGATCTCGCCAGCCGCCACCCGGGCGACGTCGGCCGCATCGATGTCGGCGCGCACCGACACCAGGGTGACGGTGTCGGTGCCGTCGGTGCGCTCGACGTGCTGGAGCGACGGTGCTCCCGATGTGGCGTCGAAGCAGAAGCGGGCGTTCTGCCCGTAGGGCGGAGCGAGGACGGCCCGCGCCAGCCGCAGCGCGAAGCACTCGCCCTCCTGCGCCACGCGGTAGAGCGGCAGCTCGCCCTCGACATAGCCGCGCAGCGCCGTCATCTCGGCCGCGACCCCGGCATCGAAGGCGGCGCCGCCGTCGGCCGCACCGCCGGCAGCCTCTTGCTGCTGGCAGTGCACCAACCCGTCGAGCTGCTCGTCGCACACCACCGCAAGGCCGTCGACGGTTCCCTCCACCGACGCTCCAGTGGAGACGACGCGGTCGGGAGGGAGTTGGGCCACCACGATCGGCAGCTCCATCACTGCGCCCGAGCTGGTGGTGCGCTCGAGGAGCGAGCCCGACAGGAAGGTGGCCGTGCGGCCGCGCTCCCAGGCGACGAGGAACGCTGCGGCGGCCTCGGCCGTCTCCGGCGCCTCCTCGTCGAGGACCGGATCATCGGCCTCCTGGTCGTCGTCGCTACCCCGGCTGGTGAACCACCCGAGCGCGGCGCCGATGAGCAGGCCGGCGACGAGCCCTCCCACGATGAGCGACCGGCGGCTGGGACCACCCGGCGCACTCGCCGGCTCGTCGGATCGCTCCGCCTCGTCGTCGACGGCGCCTTCGTGCAGGTCGGACATCGCGCCGAACCTACATCGTGGCCGAGCGCGGATAGCGTCCGACCCACGCATGCGCCGGCGGGGGCCGACAGGAAGGGGGACTTTCGTCGATGAGCACCACCAACGGCACCGCAACCTCGGGCACCGCCCGCAACGGCGAGGTCGAGCTGTTCTACGAGACGTTCGGCGATCCGGCCGACGTGCCGCTGCTGCTCGTCAACGGCCTCGGATCTCAGTGCACCGCCTACGTCGACGCCTTGTGCCAGGAGTATGTCGACGCCGGCTTCTTCGCCATCCGCTTCGACAACCGCGACGTCGGCCTCTCCACCAAGTTCGCCGACGTCCAGCCCGACCTCGGCAAGGTCGTCGCCGCCATGCGGGCCGGTGAGTCGCCCGACGTGCCCTACCTCCTCACCGACATGGCCGCCGACGGCGTCGCCGTGCTCGACGCCCTCGGCATCGACCGGGCCCACGTGTTCGGCGTGTCGATGGGCGGCATGATCGTCCAGACGATGGCCATCGAGCACCCCGAGCGGCTCATCTCGCTCACCTCGGTGATGTCGACCTCGGGCGACCGCACGGTGGGGCAGGCCTCGGCCGAAGCGTCGAAGCTCCTGTTCACGCCGGCGGGCCCCACCCGTGACGACGCCATCGCCCGAGCGATCCTCGGTGCCCGCACCTACGGCTCGCCCGACCACATCGATGCCGAGGCCCTGGCAGCACGCGCCGGCGCCGCCTACGACCGCTGCTTCCACCCCGAAGGGGTGGGCCGTCAGCTCATGGCCATCAATGCCTCGGGCGACCGGTCAGCGGCACTCGAGTCGGTGACCACGCCCACCCTCGTCATCCACGGCGACCAGGACCGCCTCATCGACATGAGCGGCGGCGTCCGCACCGCCGAGCTGGTCCCCGGCGCCAAGCTGGTGGTCCTCAAGGGAATGGGCCACGATCATCCGCCCGCCTACTGGGACCGCATCGTCGAGCTGGTCACCGACCACGCCGCTGCCGCCCAGGTGGAGGCCGAGCCCGATCCCATCTGATCAGCTGAGCTCACGCTTGGTCAGCTGAGCCTCAGGAAGAGCTTCTCGAGCTCCTCGACGCTGAGCCCGGTGTCGTCGGCGGCGGCCGCGGGGTCGTCATCGAGGTTGGCGCAGTGCCGCATGCCGGCGGCGACCAGCCGGTAGCCGACGCGGTCGAGGGCGGCCTTGGCCGCGGCGAGTTGGGTGACCACCGCCTTGCAGTCCTGGCCCTCTTCGAGCATGCGCTGCAGGCCGCGGATCTGGCCTTCGAGGCGACGGAGGCGCATCTGCACGTCGTCGGCGACGTCGTCAGGGAACTTCACGGGCACCTCGATGGTGGTGGGCGGACCCGCCCAGGATACCCCTACAGGTATGGAGTCGGGGCGGCACCGTCGACCGGTGGCGGCCCGTAGCGGAGGCCGACGAAGTCGGTGCCGATCAGCTGGGTCGCCCCGGCGGTCGCGGGGACGACGACGGTGTCGCCGACGCCAACCGCGAGGTCGCCCACGACGGCCGACCCGCCGACACCGAGCACGGCGGTCCACCGCTGTCCGGGGTCGACTCGTACCGGCGCCGCCGCCGTGGCGGCGACCCGGTCGATGACGAAGTACGGGCAGGCCACCAGGCGCTCAACACCTTCGTCGCCTTCGTCGACGACGATGGGCGGGGCCGTCGGTGGCGCCGGCCCGAGGTCGGCGCACGACAGGCCAGCCTCGAGGTGGAGCTCGCGGCCCTCCCGGCCCCAGTCGAAGAGGCGGTAGGTGGTGTCGGAGGCCTGCTGCAGCTCGAAGAGCGACAGTCCGCCGCCGATGGCGTGGACCGTGCCCGCAGGCACGAACACGGCGTCGCCCACCGACAACTCGGTGAACGCGAGGATCTCGGTGATGGAGCCGTCGAGAGCGCGAGCCGCCACCTCGTCGACGGTGACCTCCCGGGTGAACCCGAGGTACACACCAGCGCCGGGTTCGGCCGCCAGCACTACCCACGCCTCGGTCTTGGCGTCGCCGTCGGTCGGGTGCACCTGCACCGACAGGTTCTGCGCACAGTCGAGGCGTTTGGCCAGCAGGTCGAGCGGCCCGCCGAAGGCCTCAGGATCAGCGGCCACCACCTCGGTGAGCACGTGACCCGCGTTGATCCCAGAACGGACGGTGGCCGGACCGTTCGGGTGGGTCGACAGGTCCCACGCCTCGCCGATGCCGGCGCCCAGCCGCCGACCCCCCCACACGCGCGGCGCCAGCGACGGTTCGAGGAGGAACGGGCCGAGGGACATCACCCGCATCGTAGGTGGCCCAACCTCGGCCGCCGTTCGGCCAACATGGCTCTGTGACCACCACCACAGAGGCGATGCGAGGTGAGCTCCTGGCGAGGTGGCACCGTGTCGTCGATGACGCCCTATGGGCGACACCCGCCGCACTCGGCCTGGGAGCCGACCTCGTCGATCGGTACTCCGAGCGGCATCGCCACTACCACGACGCGAGCCACCTCGTCGCAGTGCTCACCGCGCTCGACGAGCTGGCCGCCCCCCACGAGCCGTCGGTCGAGGTCCGTCTCGCTGCGTGGTTCCACGACGCTATCTACAGCGGCACCGCCGGTGTCGACGAGGAGCGCAGTGCGGAGCTCGCTGCGCAGCGATTGAGCGAGGTGGGCGCCGACGATCGATCCATCGAGCAGGTGCGGGCCATGGTCCTGGCCACCGCCGGCCACATCGCCAGCGACGCCGACGCCGACGACGGCGCCGGCCCCGACCTCGACACGGCGCTGCTGCTCGACGCCGACTTGTCGATCCTCGGTGCGCCGGGCACCACCTACGACGCCTACGCCCGCGGTGTTCGCGCCGAACACGCCCACGTGTCCGACGAGCGCTTCGCCACCGGCCGCATCGCGGCGCTGCGGACGCTCCTCGGGCGGCCGCGGCTCTTCCACACCGATGCCGGCCGACAGCGCTTCGACGCAACGGCCCGCGCGAACCTCCGGCGCGAGCTCGCGGCGCTCGAACGCTCCTGACGACGGATCAGGAGGTCGGGGGTTCGAGTGCCTCCAAGCGCGCCAGTTGTGCCGGGTCATCGGGTTCGTGACCTGAACCGCAGCAAGTAGCGGAACCCCTCTGTGCAACCCCTCGGCAATCCCGACGGGCCCCTGCACGAGAGGGAGGTCCTCATGCGAGGCCATCTACAACACCGCGGCGGCGACACCTGGCGGATCAAGGTCTACCTGGGCCGCTCCGCCGACGGCCGCGAGCGCTACCTGGAACGACTCTAGAATCGTGAACGACCTCCGCGGCAGCATCGACGACTGGAACACCAAGTCCTGCGTGCTCAACTCCTCGAACCTGCGTAGGGGAGCGTCGGTCGAGCGTCGCTGAGTCTCGCTGGTCAGCACGAACGAACTCCTAGACCGCACCCGGTAGGTGGGTGATCGTGCTCGAACCAGATCGCCGTAGCAGCGACCCACCGGTCGGCCTCATGCTCCTTCTGACCGAGTGCGTGCCCCTGCCGGACGCAATCGGTGCGCAGGTCGGTGTACACCTCGACGAGGTACGCCACGCCGCCGCCCCCAGCCGGAAGGCTCACCCTTCATCCCCCACGAGCAGCTCGACCGGCCCGCCGTCGGGATACTGGACGACGATGTGCATCTCACCACCGGTGGCGGCGACGAAGCGCTTGAGGGTGGACAGGAGCATGTCGCTGCGGCGTTCGAGCCGGGAGACCTCGGACTGATCCATGTCGAGCAGCTCGGCCACCGTGGACTGAGTGAGGGCTCGGGCTTCCCGGAGCCGGCGGAGGGTGGCCTGACGGCTGTTGATCTCCGCCAGCACGGAGTCGTAGCGAGCCTTTGCCCGGGGCTTGGTTTCCAGCAGGGCCTTGAAGCGCTCGTGCGCGTTTTCGGCCTGGGCCCACTCATCGTCGGTGATCGTGGGCTCGGCGACCTTGGCGTTGTCGGTGGGGATGTTGCGAGTACTCATCGGTTGCCTCGTTTCACGGTCGGTGAGGTGCCGGGGTGCTGTCGGCAGTAGTTGTCGAGTCGGGCTTCTACTTCGGTGAGGTTCGCCGGGTACCAGTTGTTGCCCAGGACGGTCTTGTCGCCAGCAAGTAGGACGACGGCGACCTCCCCTCCGTCGGACGCTCGACAGATGGCATAAAGGACTCGGAGCACTGGCGGTCTGTCGGCGTAGGGAGCGGCCTCCGAGGGTGGGGTGCGCCGAAGGGCGTGCATGTCGTAGCGGGAGGTGACAACGGGGTGGGACTCCTCGCGACGCTCGTCGTCGAGGTCCCGACCGTGGGTTTCCAGCGCCGTCAGCAATGCCATCACCTCGCCGAATATCTCCTCGTCGGCTTCTGCGAGCGCCAACAGCCACCGCTCGAACAACGGGTGGTACCGGAGGTCCATGTGATGCATCGTAACACATATGAGGTCGAACACATTCTTGACAATCCCTCTGCCAATCCACCAGCCGTGACTGAGCCGGAATCGGAGGCACTCGCCGGAACACGCACCCGACGTGACCTGCTGCAACGGGATCTGACAACACCGACCGGACCCGTCGGAAGCGCCTACGGATCAGAAGGTGCCTCAATCCTTCCTCGCCGCGAACCTTCGAGCTCGGTGGGTCGATCCCGAGCTCGTCAAGATCCGCTTCCATCTCGCCGACGGCATTGCGACCTGTACCGCGAGGGTGCGGGTCGTCCCGGTCGCCGCCGAGGATTCGAGGTCGACGAGCTGGCGGGCCACGTTGAACATTGCGACCCAGTTCGGTCGAAGGGTCGGCATCGATCCGACAAAGGCCTCCAGCTCGGCCCGATTCGATTCGCCAGTGAGAAGTAGAAGCGGTCCCCCATCGGCCTGACACTCAGGACTCCCGCTTGTGAAAGGGTCTCGCTGGTCGGAGCCGGACACGTGTAGAGCTCGCCATCGACCACCTCCAGATAGAAGAGGGCGAGGGCATGGAGTAGTTCGCCGAGGAGCAGGAGACCGCTGCCCTCGACCACGAGCAGCCCAACGCTCTGGCCGGGCTCGGCGTGGAGCTCCCCGAGCGTCTATGGGAGCCGGCGGGCCCGGGCCACGAGCCAGATGCTGGTCACCGCCGCCACGACGACCGCCATCGCTCCCACTCGCAGGCCGATACCACCCACCGGACCGACGCCCACCAGCATCAGCGCCAGACCGCCCGCCGACGCGCTCACCGTTCCCACCAGGGCCAGGTCGACGACCCAGGCCACCCGAGCGTCCGGTGACGAGACCGCCGCAGGACGCACCTCGAACGACCGGCACGCCAGCTCGAACCCGAGCCAGAGCAGAGCTCCCACCAACAGCGCCTCGGACCTCACCGCGTCGGCATCGGCCGCCACGCCCAACGCACCGATCGCCGCCACGAGCGCGACGGCGAGCCCCAGGGTGGCGATCGCTCCGAACCCGGTCACCAGACCGGCGACGAGCAGCACCACGCCGGCCACCGCCGAGGCGACGGCCACGCCGAGGTCGCCCGAGCCCAGGGCCACGACGACGCACACCGCGGCCCCGCAGGCCGTCGACCCCGCGGCCAAGACCACGGCACGACGAGGGGTGCGGCTCAACGTGCCCATCGTGACACCGCCTCGCGGTAGGCGAGCAGGCCGTCGAGCACCGGGTCAACCGGCGCATCCGGCAGCCACTCGGCCACGCCGATGCCGTGCTGGCGCAACGTTGTGCGGTTCATCTCGCGCTCGAGGCTCCACAGACGCCGAGCGACCCGAGATCGTGGCCTCTCCCCCGGGGGCGCCACGTTGCGCGGGGCCACCTCGAGCACGACGACGTCGAGACCGCGCCCCCGCATTTGCACCAAGGTGGACAGGCCTCGGGGATCGAGCAGAGGGCTGAGCGCCACCACCAGGCTGCGCCGAGGGAGGGCCCGCACCGGGATCACCTCGAGCGGCTTGTCGGCAACGCTGGCCCACACCTCGGTGTCGACCAACGCCTCGGCGATTCGGTACAGCTGCACCATGCCGCTAGCCGGTCGCACCCAGCGGAACACCCCGCCGAGGTCGACGAGACCCACCCGGTCGTTGGCCGCGAGGTGCCGGTCGGCGAGCGCCTTGGCGGCCTCCACCGTGCGCCGCAGCGTGTCGTCGCGACCGCTGCCAAGCGAGGTGAACGAGTCGAGGAAGAGCACCACCTCGCCACTGCGCTCGGGATGGCGCTCATCGACCCACAGCTCGCCGCGCCGCGCCGACACCCGCCAGTTGACGGACCGCGCACGGTCGCCGGGCACGAACGGGCGCATGTCGGCGAACTCGAGCCCGTCGGCGCGGTGGCGCGACGCATGGGCCCCGGGCACCGACCGCATGGAGCGGGGTGACAGCAGCCGTCGCAGCCGAGCCTCCTCCGGAAGCGCGCGAATGCGTGCCACCTCGGCCCTGGCCTCGGACTCGAACAGGCCCAGGCGGTCGGTGACGTGCGCCGACAGCACGAACGGGCCGATGGCGCCCCACCGCTCGACCGACATCGTCCACGTGGCCGACACCTCTCCGTCGACGAGCAGCTCGTCGACGTCGAGATCATCCTCGATCGACGTGACGCCCTCGGGCGGCACCAGTCGCAAGCGGGCGCGCCGACCCAGTTCGTTTGACCGGACGACCGCCGTGACGACGATCTCGTCGCCGGCCAGCACCCGATCGGGCGACACGGTCAGCGCGGCGACGGCCGAGGGTCGACCACCGACCGCGAGACCGATCGCCACGGTGACGAGGAACGGCGCCACCATGACGGCGGGCTCTGCCCGCGTGGTGGCGACGGCGAGCACCAGCCCGATGGCGGCCAGCACCGCAGACCCCACCAGGCGCAGCCGCGCCCGCGACCTCACCGGGGGGGCACGCCGGCCGAGTCCTCGGCTGCCGGTGTGGGCACCCGATCGACGATGGCCGCGACCACGTCGTCGCCGGTGAGCCCCCGCACCCACAGCTCCGGACGCAGGATAAGCCGGTGGGCCAGCGCCGGCACGGCGACGGCCTGCACGTCCTCGGGGGTGACGAAGTCGCGACCCGACATGGCGGCGACGGCACGCGCCAGCTTCACCAGGGCCAGCGACCCGCGGGGACTGCTGCCGGTCTGGAGCTGGGGGTCGGCGCGGGTGGCCTCGACCAGTGCCACCACGTAGTCGAGGATCGACGGCGCCACGTGCACGTCCTCGAGCGCGGCCTGCATCGCCACAAGCGTGGGGCGATCGAGCACCTGCGCGAGCACCGGCTCGTCCTGGCGTCGCTCGATGCGCCGACGCAGCACCTCGATCTCCCCCGCCGTGTCGGGGTAACCGAGCCGAACCCGCAGGAGGAAGCGGTCCATCTGGGCCTCGGGCAGCGGGTAGGTGCCCTCGAACTCCACCGGGTTCTGGGTGGCCAGCACGAGGAACGGGCGGGGCAGCGGGTGGGTGGTGCCGTCGATGGTGACCTGGCGCTCGGCCATGGCCTCGAGCAGAGCAGCCTGGGTCTTGGGCGGGGCCCGGTTGATCTCGTCGCCGAGGAGGAGGTTGGTGAAGATCGGACCGCTGCGGAAGACGAAGTCGCTCTGCGACGGATCCCAGATCGACGAGCCGGTGACGTCGGACGGCATGAGGTCGGGTGTGAACTGGACCCTGGCCATGTCGACCCCGGTCACCTGTGCGAACGAACGGGCGAGCAGCGTCTTCGCCAGCCCGGGCAGATCCTCGATGAGCACGTGGCCCTCGGCGAGCCAGCCGGCCAGCACCAGCTCGACCGCAGCGCGCTTGCCGATGATCGCCCGCTCGACCTCCTCGACCACCGACGCCCCGAGGCGGGCCACCTCCGCCACCGACAGGGTCGACGTCTCGTTCATGGTGCCTCCAGGCGGTCGAGCAGGTGGTCGACGGCGCCGATGACGGCAGCCGAGGGATCAGTTGGAGAACCGGGTGGTGCCGGGCCGCCCAGCAGGAAGGTCCACTCGGGCCCGAGCAGGTCGGCGGCCCGCGGATCGTCGGGCGACACCCCCAGGCGGTTCGCGACCCGTGCCTCGACCAAGGGCTCGAGACGCCGGGCGAGGCGAGCGCGCGGACGCTGGCCACCCATGCCCGCCTCGAGCAGCACCGCCTCCCACTCGACCAAGCCGGCCGGCCGCCGAGGGGGTGCATCCGACCGACGACGCTCGAAGAGCGCGGGGGCGCGCTCTCCGGCTCCGGGGTTGCCCGAGGCGAGGACCGACACGATGCAGAGGACGAGCACCGAGCCGACGGCGACGACGGCAAGGGTCATGTGCCGCTCACCCCGAGCCGCAGCTCGTCGCGCACCGCGTCGAGGGCGTCGATGGCCTCGGTCTGGTGGTGGCCCTCGATGCGGTGCGGTGAGAACTTGGCTCGCTCGAACACCTCGGCGAGGCGCCGGACGGCCGGACCGCTGGCATCGAGGGCGCCGAGGATGCGGGCGAGGTACGGGAACGGCGCCTCGGACTCGTGGCGCGGCATCCCCACCGCGCCGAGCGCGACCTCGAGTCGTGCCCAGGCGCTGATGACGGCACGGCGGGGATCGGGGTCGGCACGCAGCGCGGCGATGGCGTCGTCGAGCAGCCCGCCGAGCAGATCGCGGTCGTCGGCCGACGAGCGTTCACCGCTCGGCGGGTCGGGGGCGTCGTTGGTGCCGCGCCGCGGCCAGAGGACGGCGGCGGCCAGCGCCACGATCACCAGCCCGAGCACGACACCAGCGGCGACACTCGCACCGGAGGTCTCGCGCGGCTCGCTCGACTCCCTATCGAGCGGTGGCGGTGGCGCGGCACCCGGCAGCGGCGGCTCCGCGGTGGTGTCGGGAACGTTCCACAGGTCGGGCAGCACGTTGGCGGCCACCACGGCGACGGCCACCACCACGACGACACCGATCAGCTGCTTCTGCCGCGACGGGGCACGTCGTTCGCCGGTGCCACCCCCGAGGAGCTGGCCGATGACCACCACCACCAAGAGGACGAACCCGACCACGCTGAGGGCGGTGATGACCACGTCGACCAAGGCCGCCGAACCCCGCACGCCCACGCCGGGCGCCGGGTCGTCGCCCGCACCCACGCCCGAGGCCAGCACCGCCACGGCAACGATGACGGCCACCGCTCCGAGCGAGGCGACGGCCGTGCGCACCGTGCCACCTCCCCCCGGGTGCGGCGCCATGGACTAGGGCAGGACGGCGTCGGTGGGGAGGGCGACGATGCCGGTGGCACCGATGGCCCGCAACGCACCGAGCTTGGCCCAGAGGTCGGCCCGTTCGACCACCAGGTGGGCGGCGACCAGGTCGTCGCGCTCCGACAGCGGCAGCACGGTGGGCGAGGCCAGACCCGGGAACAGGTCGGTGAGCTGGTCGAGGCGATCGGGTGGCAGGTGCAGGAGGAGGTACTGCCGACGGCGGGCGTCGAGAGCGGCCCCGATGCGCAGCTCGAGGTCGGAGAGCGCATCACCGCTGTCGGCCGAGCGCACGAAGCGGGCCTGGCAGCGCTGCATCTCGGCCACCACGCGCAGCCGGTTGCGGGCGAGGCTGGCACCGGTCTCGCGGAGGTCGACGATGGCGTCGGCGAGGCCGGCGGCGCACACACCTTCGAGCGCACCGCCCATGGGCACCACGGTGACGTCGATGTCGCGCTCGGCGAACCAGCGGCGGGTCATCTCCGGCATGTGGGTGGCGACCACGCCGCCGGCGAACTCGGCGGCGTCGCGGCGGGGATCGTCGTCGCGGGCGGCCAGCACCAGGTCGGAGCGGGCGAACCCGAGGTCGGCCGCCGGCCAATCACCCAGCTCGAACTCGAGCGCGATGTCGGTGGAGATGAACGCGGCGGTGAGCCGACCGGCATGCAACCAGGCGGCGGCGTCTCTCGGGCGCATCTCGATGAACTCGATGCCCTCGATGGTGGCCCGGGCGTCGGCGCCACGGAACGCGCTGACCGAGAACCCGGCGTTGTCGAGCAACGTGAGGACCTCGTCGCGCAGCCGACCACGCGACGGCAGACCCACCCGTGTGGTCACTTGCGACGCTCCTGGAGCACGGCGAGCACGTCGGCCCACGCGACGCCGGCCCCGATGAGGCCCACGAGCACGTGGTAGACGAGGTCGGCGGCCTCTTCGGCGATGCGCTCGTGTGAGAGCTCGGCGCGGCCCAGCTCGAGGCAGAGCTCGAAGGCCTCCTCCATCACCTTGCGTTGCAGGCGCTCCGGGTCGGCGAGCAGCTCGGATGTGTACGAGCCCGCCTGGGGCTCGGCCCGGCGCGACCGCAGGACATCTTCGAGTTCGGAGAGAGGCACGCCCGAACGCTAGTGCGTGGCGGCGAGCAGCTGGCCGCCAAGCAATCGGCCGCTACCCTGACCTCGTGCCGCTCCACCCCCCTTCTCAGGCTCGCTCCGGGACCGGTCAGCTGTCAGTCAGCCACTCTCCAGCGCTCGTCGAGTCGGGCGTAGCCGACGCCGTCATCACCAGCCGCTGGGGTGGTGTCTCCGAGGGTGCCTACGAGAGCCTCAACCTGGGTCTCCACGTCGGCGACGATGCCGATGCCGTCGTCGCGAACCGCACTCGCGCCGCGGCGGCCATCGGGCTCGACCTGGGGCAACTGGTGTTCTGCCGCCAATCGCACGGAGCGGAGGTGGCGGTCGTGGGGGTCGGCGACCGCGGCCGCGGGACTCGCTCCGAGGACGACGCTCTGGCCGGAACAGATGCATTGGTCACGTCTGATCCCGATGTCGGGCTCGTCGTCATGGTGGCCGACTGCGTACCCGTGGTGTTGCTCGACCCGGAGGCACGGGTGCTCGCCTGCGTCCACGCCGGCTGGCGCGGCACCGTCGCCCGTGTCTGTCGTGCCACGGTGGCCACGATGGGTTCGCTCGGCGCCGAGCCAGCCCGGATGCTCGCCTGGCTGGGGCCAGCGATCGCTCCGGAGCGGTACGAGGTGGGTGACGATGTCGCCGACGCGGCGCGGGAAGCGTTCCCTGACACCAGCCAGCTGGTTCGGCACCGTCAGCCGGGTAGGTGGAGCTTCGATCTCTGGGCGGCCAACGAGCACGACCTGCGCAGTGCCGGGCTCGAGCCGGGGCGAATCACCACGACTCGCATCGACACCGCCTCCGGTCCCTACTTCAGCGATCGAGCGGTCCGACCATGTGGACGCTTCGCCGCCCTCGCGAGGCTGCGTCGATGACCGCGACTGAACGCTCCGCCTTCGATCCCACCACGGTTGAGGCGTTCCACTACGTCGGCCTCGACGTCCGCCGGAATCGCCACAGCCTGACGTTGCGGTGCCGGTACGCCCTCGACAAGCTCGGATTCGAGGAACAGATCGACATCCTCGTGCCGCCTCACGACTCACCCGCCGATGACACTGCGATCGGCGCAGCGGCCCGCCTGGTCTATCTCCTCGCCGGCGTGTCGTACTTCAAGGCGGCAGCACCCCTGGTCATCGAGGTGCCCGATGGGCTCAACCCCAGCGAACGCGAGCTCGTCAGCGCCAACTACCACCACGGCCTCGGGGAGTACGCGTTCCGCAACCAGATCGACCTCAGCCGACTGTCGATCGAGGCGCCGGACGCGAGAGCCGTTCCGCTCACAGCCCCGACGGGCGAACGCGGGCCCCTCGTCGCGTTCGGGGGGGGCATCGACTCGATCGTCACGGTGGAAGGGCTACGACGCCACACCGATGACCTGGCGCTGCTCGTCGTGTCGCGGTCCGGGGACCGCTTCGAGGCCATCGAGCGCGCAGCTGCCGAGACCGGCCTGCCGGTCCTGCGGGGCGAGCGGGCGCTCGACCCGAAGATCCTGCGTTCATCGGAGCTGGGTTTCCGCAACGGACACGTTCCCATCACCGGCATCCTGTCGGCGGTGGCGGTGCTCACCGCGCTGGTGGCAGGGCGCGACTCGGTTGTCATGTCGAACGAGAGCTCGGCGTCGTCGGGCAACGTCGAGTGGAACGGCCAGATCGTCAACCACCAGTGGTCGAAGACCCTGGAGTTCGAGGATCTCTTCCGTGCCGCGATCCGGTCATCGATCCCCGGCGCGCCGGACTACTTCTCGTGGCTGCGGTCGCGGAGCGAGCTGTGGGTGGCCGAGTCCTTCGCCCGGCTCGACCGATACCACCCGGTCTTCCGCAGCTGCAACCGTGCCTTCCACCAGGACCCCGCGCACCGCCTCGATCGCTGGTGCGGGCAGTGCGACAAGTGCGCGTTCGTCGATCTGATCCTCTCCCCGTTCGTGGAGGCCGCCACCCTCCGCTCGATCTTCGACGGGCGCGAGCCGCTCGACGACCCCGCCCAGGAGCACCGGTTCCTGACGCTGCTCGGCCTCACCCCCGACGCCAAGCCCTTCGAGTGCGTGGGAGATGTCGACGAGTGCCGCGCCGCCGTCGTCCTCGCCGCGCAGCGCGACGATCGGGCTGGCTCCGTCCTGCTCGGCCGCCTCGCCGCCGAGGCCTCGACCCGGCAAGCAGATGTCGATCCAAACCGCCTCCTCGCTCCGTTGGGACCGCACCGCGTCCCGGCTCGCTATGCGCCACCAGATCTCCTGGTCTGAGCTTCAGGGCCGAAGGGTCGGGGTGTGGGGACTCGGCTCGGAAGGCCGGAGCGCCGTGGCCCGACTTCGGGTCATGGGCGTCGATCCCGTCGTCGTCGACGACCGCCCCGGCGAGGTGGGCGACATCGAGGTCGTGGCCACCGATGCTGGAGGGCTCGAGGCGCTGGCCGCGGTCGACGTGGTCGTCAAGACCCCGGGCCTCAGCCGGTACCGCGACGACGTGGCTCAGCTCGAGGCCAAGGGGATACCGGTGGTCGGCGGGCTGGGACTGTGGCTGGCCGAGGCCGACCTCTCGCGGGTCGCGTGCGTCACCGGCACCAAGGGCAAGAGCACCACGGTGACGATCCTCGCCCACCTCGCCACCGGGCTGGGACGGCGGGTCTTCGCCGGCGGCAACCTGGGCTCACCGCCCTACGACCCGGCGGTATCCGACGACTACGACCTCTTCGTCATCGAGACCTCGAGCTACCAGGCCGCCGACGTGGCGGTGTCGCCGCCGGTGGTCGCGGTGACCTCGCTGCACCCCGATCACATCCCCTGGCACGTCACCGTCGAGAACTACTACCGGGACAAGCTGTCGCTGTGCACCCAGCCGGGGGCCCGGACCACGGTTGCCGCCGGCACCGACGCCGGGTTGCGCAGCCGCGCCGATCAGCTCGGCCCCGACGTGCAGTGGGTCGATCCGGACACCTGGGGCCGAACCTGGGCCGCCGATCTCGGGCTCAAGGGAACCCACAACCTCGTCAACGCCGGGATCGCCCGGTCGTGCCTGGTGGCGCTGGGGATCGACGAGGCCGCCGAGCCCAACATCGCCGAGGTGTGCGGGGGCTTCGAGCACCTGGAGTCCCGGCTGGAACCCGTCGCCACCGTCGACGGAGTCGACTTCGTGGACGACTCCCTCTCCACCAACGTGTTGTCCACCCTGGCCGCGGTCGAGGCCTTCCCCGGCCGCCCGGTCGTGCTCATCGCCGGGGGACTCGACCGGGGCATCGACTTCGAGGAGCTGGCCGAGGGACTGGCGGAACGGAACACGCCGACCCTGGTGCTCACCGCCTACCAGACCGGTCCGGCCATCCACGAGGCCATGGTCCGCCACGCCACGCCGAACCTCACGAGCGTGGCCTGCGAGTCGCTCGATGAAGCCATGGAGGTGGCGTGGCCGTGGGCGAAGGAGCGAACAGCCGTGGTCCTGCTGTCGCCTGCCGCCGCCAGCTTCGACGCCTTCGACGACTACCGCCACCGAGCCCGGGTGTTCCGCGAAGCAGTGGCCAGGGTGAGTCGCTGACCGAGGCGGCTGGATTCCCGGCAGGGGTGGGCACGCCCGAACGCTCGAGGTCAGATCCGACCACCTGAAGGGCGACCGCCAGCTCGCATCCCAGCCGCGATCCGGCCTCGCGGGCGAAGCCCTCGAGCATCCCCCGCGCATCGAACTCCTGGCCGAAACCCTCGATGTAGGCACGATGCGCCTCGAGTGAGGCCACACCCGCATCGAGGTAGCCGGTGACGTCGACGCCGTGGGTGGGCGAGGTGGTCGCCGAGATGCCCACCCACTGCACGCCGTTCCACGGCTCGAGCCCGTCGTCGAGCAGGTCGGTGAAGATCCAGCGATTGCCAGCGTCGCGAGCGGCATCGAGCGTGGCAAGGCCGACGTGGCGGTGGTCGGCCATGTTGAGCATGTTGCCGCCGAAGGTGAGCTCGTGGTTGATGGTGAGGACCACGTCGGGACGGTGACGACGGATCGCCGCGGCGATCTCGCGGCGCAACGGCAGGCCGTACTCCACGACCCCGTCGTGGTGGTCGAGGAACTCGACGACGTCGACACCGACGACTGCCGCCGACTCGCGCTCCTCGACCTCGCGGAGCGGCCCCGCTTCGCTCGGGTCCATGCCATCGATGCCCGCCTCGCCTCGGGTGGCGAGCAGGTAGGCCACGTCCTTGCCCGCTGTGGTCCAGCGCGCCACCGCCATGGCGATGCCGTACTCGATGTCGTCGGGGTGGGCGACCACCACCAGCGCCCGCTCCCAATCCTCCGGAAGGTGCCCGAGATCGGCCATGGCGCGCACGGTACCGGCTTGTCGAGGGTGACGACGGGCGCTACGTCCCGTCGAGGTAGGCCCGCCCCCGGGGTGACAGGCGGTAGCCGACCTCGAGGCTTTCGGTGAGGCCCAGGTTCTTCAGCTTGCGCACGTCGAGCTTGAACGGCGCGGTCTCGCGCCCGACCGTCGCCGCCAGGTCGGCGGCGCGCACCGCAGGGTGCTCGGCGATCAACGCCAGCGTGGCTCGGGTCCAGGGACCGTGCGAGGACGCCCGATCGAGGCGGTCGAGCTGCCCGTCGATGTCTGCCCGGTCCTGGTCGCCGAGGTCGTCGTCGGCCGCCAGCTCGGCGCGCGGGTCGGGTTCGTCGACGAGGTGGAACTCCACCCGGTAGAGCGGGCGCGTCGGGTCGCCCGGTACCGCCGAGAGGAGCTCCTCGACGCTCGGGTACCCGGCCCGATGCGCGTCAGCGGCGGTCACTCCATCGGGATTGACGACGTCGACGGCATCGGCTTCGATGATCCCGTGGAGGGTGCGGTACCGGTTGCCGAGCACCGCCTGGCGCCGGGCCCAGCGCCGGAAGGTGACGGTGACGGTGCCCGCTCGGATCTCGTCGCGGTGGCGTGCGTCGAACTGCACCGTCAGCCGATGATCCCGTCGGTCCGCAGCTGAGCGATCCGGTCGGCGTCGACGCCGAGCTCGGAGAGGACCACGTCGGTGTGCTCGCCCACCTCGGGGCCCGGGGCCGTGACCTCGAGCGGGGTGTCCGACAGGGTGAACGGCGCCGCCAGCGTGCGGAAGGTGCCCGCCACCGGGTGGGTCACCTCGGGGTACATCGCCATCTCGGCCGCCTGCGGATCGTTCACCAGGTCGGGCAGCTCGGCCACCTTGGCCCAGATGATGCCCGTGCTGTCGAGGGGCCCCGCCCACTCCTCGGCAGTGCGCGAGGCGAACACCTCGTCGATGATGGCGATGAGCTCGACGTTGTTGGCGAAGCGATCGGCCGGTGTGGCGAAGCGCTCGTCGTCGATGAGGTCGGGCCGGTCGAGGGCGGTGCAGAAGCGGTCCCACAGGCCCTGGTTGAACGTCGACAGGTTGATCCACGCGCCGTCGGCGCACTGGAAGCGCGTGTTCATCGGGCTGAACGCCTGGTGGCGTGCCCGCTTGTTGGGCTGTTGCTCGTCGACGAGCGCTGCCGCCATGTCGCAGCCGATGGTCCAGGCGGCCGTGCGGATGAGGGCGGTCTCCACCACCTGGCCCTGCCCGGTGCGATCACGGACGCGCAGAGCAGCGAGGATGCCCGACAGGAGCGCGAGTCCGGTGGGATGGTCGCCCTGCCCGGGGCGGAAGGCCGGTGGCGGCTCACCCGGTTCGCCGATGAGGCTCATGATGGCGCCGCGACCGAAGAACGCCGTGAGGTCGAACGCGATGCGGTCGGCATCGTCGCCGGTGCTCCCGTAGCCGGTGACCAGCGCGTAGATGAGGGCCGGGTGCTCGGTTCGCAGCTGCTCGGCGGCCAGGCCGAACCGCGCCAGCCGGCCGGGCAACAGGTTGGTGATGAGCACGTCGGCCTTGCCCGCCAGCTCGCGGACGAGCCCGCCGCCCTTCGGGTCGTTGAGGTCGATGGCGAGCGACCGCTTGCCCCGGTTGTCGAGGTGGAAGGGGAAGTCGGTGCGGGGCGCGCCGTCGGGAAGCACCGGCTGGCGGAGCTTGCCGCGCATCGAGTCGCCGCCGAGCGGCTCGACCTTGATGACGTTGGCCCCCATGTCGGCGAGGATGGCGCCCGCGCTGGGCCCGGCCACCCAGTTGGCCAGCTCCAGCACGGTGATGTCGTCGAGTGCCCCGGTCATCGAACCCCCCTGTAGATCGGTGGGCCGAACCTACCCGGCGGCGGCCGGTCCGCTCCTGTCGCGACGCGCCACGACGCGCCACGCGCCGACCGCGACCAGCCCGGCGACCACGCCGATCACCTGGCCGACGAGGTTGCCGGACGCGTCCACGACGCTGGCGGAACGGCCCGATGTGAGCACCACCTGGGACACCTCGAGTGCTCCTCCGCCGAGGAGGAGGAGGAGCTGACCGACCGCGAACGACCGCCACGACCACACGGCGAACGTGACCAGGAGCGCCAGCGCGGTGTACACGAGCACGTGCACCACGATGTCAGGGTCGGGCAGGCGGTCCTTCAGCTGCCCACCGAGCCAGGTGGGAAGTGCCCGCTCGGTGCGGTACGACACCGAGGCGAGCAGGGCCGGGGCGCGGTCGGACAGCATGATCGGAGCGAGGGAGATCGCCGCGCCCACACCGAGGGCGACGACGTACCGGCGCACCCCGGTGAAGGGGCGGCCGCCGGGACCGAACGGGGTGGGCGGAGCGCTCGTGCTCAGGCCTCGGAGTGGGTGACGGGCTCCTCGCCCATCCACTCGCGCAGGGTGTTCTTCAGCTTGATCTGCTGGATGAAGATGTCGTGCTCGGCGGCGAGGCCGTCGCGGCCAGGCATCGGTGCCTTGAAGTAGAAGCTCAGCCACTCCTGCACCCCGTACTGCCCGGCGCGGGCGGCGAGGTCGAAGAAGAGAGCGAGGTCGAGCACGAGCGGCGCGGCCAGGATCGAGTCACGGCAGAGGAAGTTGACCTTGATCTGCATCGGGTAGCCCATCCACCCGTAGATGTCGATGTTGTCCCAGCCCTCCTTGTTGTCGCCACGGGGCGGGTAGTAGTTGATCCGCACGACGTGGTCGATGTTGCCGTAGAGCTCGGGGTACTCGGTGGGCTGCAGGATGGTGTCGAGCACCCCGAGCTTCGACACCTCCTTCGACCTGAAGTTCTCCGGGTCGTCGAGCACCTCGCCGTCGCGGTTGCCGAGGATGTTGGTGGAGTACCAGCCGCGCAGGCCGAGCATCCGCGACTTGAAGCCGGGAGCGAGGATGGTCTTCATCAGCGTCTGGCCGGTCTTGAAGTCCTTGCCGCCGATGGGAACCCGGTTGCGCTCGGCCAGATCGATCATGCAGGGCAGATCGCAGGAGAGGTTCGGGGCGCCGTTGGCGTATGGGACGCCCGACTGGATGGCGGCGTAGGCGTAGATCTGGCTCGGCGAGATGCTGGGGTCGCTGGCCCGGAGCCCGGCCTCGAACGCCTCGATGCTCTGGTGCACGTCGGTGAGGTCGCGGTAGGCCTCGGTCGAGGCGCACCACACCATGACGAGTCGGTCGCACTCGTTCTCGATGCGGAAGGTCTCGATGTCGGCCATCACGGCCTCGGCCAGGTCCCACTTCGAGGCCGCGGTCTTCACCCGGGTGCCCTCGAGCCGGCTCACCCAGCTCTGGTCGAAGACCGCCTCCATCCCGACGATGCCCTCGAGCTCGGCCGAGATCGGGGCGAGGTCGCGCTCCTCGAGGACCCCGGCGGTGCGGGCCGCTTCGAGGACGTTGGGTGAGATGGGGTCCCACCCGCCGAACACGAGATCGTTCAGCGACGCCAGAGGGACGAACTCGCGGATGAGCGGGTTGCGGTTCTCGGCTCGATCGCCAAGGCGAACGCGGGCCATCTGGGAGACGGACCCGATCGGGTCCTCCCCCTTCTGGCGGGCGGAGATCACCCCGGCGATGAAGGTGGAGGAGACGGCGCCGAGTCCGGGGGTGAGGACCCCGAGGCGGCCGGTTGCGGGAGCGATCTCGATGGCATCAGGCATGGGACCATCAGATCAGCAACCCGGCACTCAACGCAATGACAGTTCAGAGATACTGAACTAATCTCGACCGGTGGCCACATCTCACACACCCGCGCCGCTGCCGCTGCCCAACCTCACGGTGCAGCAACTCGAGTACCTGGTGGCAGTCAGCCGGGCCGACACCTGGGCCGACGCGGCCGCTGCGGTCGGCGTCTCCCCCTCGGCCCTCTCCCAGGGCCTCGCCGAGCTCGAGCGACGGGTGGGGGTGCGGATCTTCGAGCGAGAGGGTCGTCGGCGCGTCATCGCCGCCAGTGCCCGCCAGGTGCTCGCCCACGCCGAGGCGGTCGTCGCCCGCACCCACGACCTCGCCCGCTGGAGCGCCGCGGTGCGCACCGGTTCGTCGGGGCAGGTTCGCCTCGGGATGATCGACGCCGCCGCCCTCCACCACTGCGCCGATGCCCTGCGCCGGTTCCGGCGCGACCGGGCACAGGTCGACCTGCACCTCACCGTGGGTCCCTCGGCCGGCCTGCTCGCCGACCTGTCGAGGGCGGCCCTCGACCTGGTGGTGTGCGTGGCACCGCCGGCGCCGGTCGACAACGTCACCCTCACCGATCTCCTCGTCGAACCCCTCCGCGCCTACGCCCCGCCCGGCGCCGACCTGACCCGGCCGCCGGCCACGTGGGGGCCGTGGGTCACCTTCCCCCAGGGCTCGCACTCGCGGCACCTCATCGCCACCGCCGTGGCACGGGCCGGCGCACCGTTCCACGTGGTGGCCGAGTCGCACCAACCCGAGGTGCTGCGCGAGATGGTGCGCCTCGGCCTCGGCTGGACCGTGCTACCGGTGGTGCAAGCCGAATCGGGCGACGAGCCGATGGTGCCGGCGCGGGTTCGACCGCTCGCCGAACGCACGCTGGTGCTCGCCCGCCGGGCCGACACCGTGCACGACCCGGCTGCCGCCGAGCTCGCCGCAGCGCTGGCTGCGACCTGATCGGCCGGCGCGTCCCCACCCCGCCACCGATCTGCGGAATCCACGCCCCGGATGCGGGGCGGCGATGACGCAGAACCCCACGCTCGCGTAGCGTGGCCCACGGCCCCGGCATCGGGGCCGTGTCGCGGAGGTGCACCCATCGATCCGGTCCTCGAAGTCGACGGCATCAGCAAGCGGTTCGGCGAGCTCCAGGCCGTCGACAGCGTCACGTTCCGCGTCGCGCCCGGGGAGACCTACGGCCTGCTCGGACCCAACGGCGCCGGGAAGTCCACCTGCATCTCGATGATCGCCGCCCTCCTCACCCCCGATGCCGGCACGATCCGGGTGCTGGGACAGGAGATGACCACCTCGAGCACCGCCGGTCGGGCCCAGATCGGTCTCGTGCCCCAGGAGGTGGCGGTCTACCCCGACCTGACCGCTCGCGAGAACCTGCGGTTCTTCGGCCGGCTCTACGACATCACCGGCGGCGCCCTCAACACACGGGTCGACCAGATCCTCGACGTCATCGGCCTCACCGAGCGCGCCGACGATCGGTCGAGCGAGTTCTCGGGGGGCATGAACCGCCGGCTCAACATCGGCATCGGGCTGCTCCACCAGCCACAGCTGCTCATCCTCGACGAACCGACCGTGGGCGTCGATCCGCAGTCGCGCAACGCCATCCTCGACTCGGTCGAGCAGCTCTCGGCCGAGGGCATGGCCGTGCTCTACACGACGCACTACATGGAGGAGGCCGAGCGGCTCTGCGACCGCATCGGCATCATCGACGCCGGCAAGCTGAAGGCCGAGGGGACGCGGCGCGAGCTCACCACCTCGGTGGGCGAGCGCGATCGCGTGCAGGTGGGCGTCAGCGGATCGCTCGAACCCGCGCTCGACGCCGTGCGCCACCTCGACGGGGTGACCTCGGCATCGACGACCGACGACGGCATCACGCTCATCACCGACGACGCCGGACCCATCCTCGCCCGCGTGCTCGACGCCATCACGGGTGCCGGCGGCTCGGTCACCACGGTCGAGGTGTCCCAGCCCGACCTCGAAGCGGTGTTCCTCCACCTCACCGGCAAGGCACTGCGGGACTGACGTGGCGGCGACCTGGCTCATCACCATCAAGGAGCTCCGCACGCAGTTGCGACGCGGAACCGTGCTGATCCTCGGCTTCGTCGCGCCCCTCACGCTCGCCTTCATCATGAACCTGGTGTTCGGAGGACTGAACGATCCCGACGCGCCGGTGACCTTCGACGTGGGAGTGGTCGACCACGACGGTGGCGAGATGGCCGATGGGTTCGTCGCGACGCTGCACGACATCACCGCCTCCGGTCTGGTCGACCTCACCACCTACGACGACGAGCCCGCCGCTCGCGACGCGGTCGATGCCGGCGACATCGGTGCACTGTGGGTGATCCCCGAGGGCTTCTCCACCGCAGTCTCATCGGGACGCGACACCTCGCTCACCGTCGTCGGCGACGTCGACTCCCCCACCACTGCGTCGGTCGCCAGGTCCATCGCCGATCGCTACGCCACGGGCGTCGGCACCTCGACCCTCGCGGCGCTCGTGGCGGTCGAC
This sequence comes from Acidimicrobiia bacterium, assembly GCA_016649895.1. Classification (GTDB taxonomy): domain Bacteria; phylum Actinomycetota; class Acidimicrobiia; order Acidimicrobiales; family SKKL01; genus Actinomarinicola. The sequence continues at coordinate 58,104 of JAENWR010000005.1, forward strand.
ACCGGTGTGGCCGAACCCAGCGAGATCGGCGAGGTCGCTGACGAGGTCGCCGGCGCCGCGCCCATCGCCAGGCTCGACCGGATCGAGAGCGACACCAGCGTGCTCGATCCCACCACCAGCCTCACCGCGGGCATGGCCATCTTCTTCGTGTACTTCACCGCGGGGATCCCCCTCCTCAGCATCCTCGAGGAACGCACCGGAGGCACCCTCGCCCGGCTGCTCGCCGCGCCGATCCCGGCGGCATCCATCCGCGCCGGCAAGACGATCGCGTCGATCCTCCTCGGCACGGTGTCGCTCGCATGCCTCATGGTGGCATCCAGCGTCCTGATGGGCGCCGACTGGGGCCCACCGCTCCCCGCGCTCCTCCTGGCACTGGCGGCGGTGATCGCCGCGACCGGGGTGATGTCGGTCGCCGGTTCGGCGGCCCGCTCGGCCGAGCAGGCCGGCAACGTGCAGAGCATCGTCGCCATCGTGCTCGGCATCCTCGGCGGCTCGTTCGTCCCGATCCCCGGAGGCAACACCGGCGTGCTCGGCACCCTGCAGAAGCTCACCCCCAACGGCTGGTTCCTCGACGGGCTCGGCGCGTTGCAGAACGGCGACACGTCTGAGGCAGCGAGGACCATCGTCGTCCTTCTGGCCATCGGTGTCGCCGCCGGAGCCGTCGGGCTGCAGCTCTCACGAACGGCACTGCGGCGATGAGCAACACGGGGAAGGTGTGGGCCGTCGGCGCGATGAACAGTCGGCGGTTCCTGCGCGAGCGGTCGAACCTGTTCTTCGCCTTCGTCTTCCCGCTGGCGCTCATCCTCATCATCGGATTGCAGTTCGGCGGTGACGCGGCGCCCCGGCTCGGCGTGGTCGACCCCGGTGGGGACATCGCCGGGATCGTCAGTGAGCAGCTGGCAGCCGCCCAGCTCGACATCACCATCGTGCGCTCCGACGACGCCGGGTCGCTCGTCGAGCGGGTCGAGTCGACCGATCTCGACGCCGCGATCGTGTTCCCACCCGACCTCGACGACACCATCGCCCGAGGCGACGAGGCCACCATCGGCTTCACCACCGCCAACACGACGGCGGGGCAGCAACTGGCCACGCTGGTCGACGACATCCTCGCCCGCGCCCTGGCCGTGCCCACCGTGGAGCAGCTCGCCGTCGAGCGTGGAGCCGATCCGGCTCAGGCGGCGGCAGCCGCGGCGCGGCTCGAACCCACACTCGCCCGCATCGAGGTGGCCACCGTCACCACCGGCGATCGCCTCTTCCCCTCCGACATCGAGGGCTACGACGTCGCAGCCCCCTCGACGCTCGTGCTGTTCGTCTTCGTCAACGGGCTCGCCGGCTCCTACGCCCTCATCCAATCGCGCCAGCTCGGCATCAGCTCGCGGATGATGTCGACCCCCACCTCGGTGCGCAGCATCATCTTCGGCGAAGCGCTCGGGCGGCTCTCGATCGGTCTCATCCAGGGCGGCTACATCCTGCTGGCCACCCTCGTCGTGTTCGGGGTGAACTGGGGTGACCCCCTCGGAGCCACCATCATCTTGGTGATGGTGGCCGCCGTCTCCGCCGGGGCGTCGATGTGCTTCGGCGTGCTCTTCTCGAATCCCGAGCAGGCCAGCGGCATCGGGGTGGTGGTGGCGCTCGGCTTCGGCGCGCTCGGCGGAGCGATGATGCCGATCGAGCTGTTCAGCGACACCCTCGAGACGATCGCTCGGTTCACCCCCCACTTCTGGGCCATCGACGCCTTCGCCGAGCTGGTGCGCCACGACGCGTCGATCACCGACATCGGCACGCAGCTCGGCGTCCTCGGCCTCTTCGCGGTCGGGTTCCTGCTCTTCGCCGCCTGGCGCATGCGGATCGTGCTCACCCGCCCCGGCCGTGCTTGATCCCGCCGACGATCGGCCGATGGAGGACGCAGCAGAAGTCGACGAGCCGAGGAACCACCGAGATGCGATCGGGACGACAACTTCGGACCAGGGGGTGCCCCGCTCTGTTCGTCGCGTCCGTGCTGCTCATCCTCGGTGCGTGCGGCAGCGAGGGGCGGCCGGAGTACGCACGTGAGACGTATGTGGCGGCGATGGTGGCCGAGGTCCCCGACGATCCCGCCATGCACTGCCTAGCGCCGACGCTGGTCGATGCGTTCGGTGCCGAGGAGCTGTCGCTCGCTGGCATCACACCGACCGCCTTCGCCGCCGCGGAGCGACTCGGCGGCCTCGTTGTCGAGCCCGCGGAGGGCAGCGTCGGGCGCCTCGAGGAGGCCCTGGGTGAATGCATCGACCTCGAGGCACAGCTGGAGCAGGAGCTGCCCGACGAGCTGGCGTCGGTGCAGTGCATCCAGAAGGCGCTCGACGTCGACCGGTTCGCCGAGTCGACAGCCGAGTCGATGCTGCTGACGCGCTTCGAGGCGCTCGACATGAAGTTCGCCGCCGTGTTGTTCGCCGACGCCTCCCCCGCCTGTGTGGAGGAAGCCCTGCTCACCCGCGCCACCGAGACCGGTCAGGTCAACGAGGAAGAGGCCCAGTGCCTTGGCGCTCACATGGACGACTCGACCACGAAGGACTACTTCGTGGAGATCATGGCCGACCGGCCGGCCGACGAGAGCGACGCCCTCGACCTGGTGGCCGCCGTGCTCGCATGCGGCATGCCGATGGACACGTCGCTCGTCGACCAGGAGTGAGGGTCAGACCCCCTTCGCCATGTTGGCGAAGCGGGTGTAGTGGTCGAGGAACGCGAGCCGCGTGATGCCGGTGGGACCGTTGCGGTGCTTCGACACGATGATCTCGGCGGTGCCCCGATCGGCCGAGTCGGCGTTGTAGATCTCGTCGCGGTACAGGAACATCACCACGTCGGCGTCCTGCTCGATCGAGCCGGACTCGCGCAGGTCGGCCAGCACCGGCCGCTTGTCCTGGCGCATCTCGAGGCCGCGCGACAGCTGCGAGAGCGCCACCACCGGCGTCTCGAGCTCGCGGGCCAGGATCTTGAGGCCGCGGCTGATCTCGGATACCTCGACCTGGCGGTTCTCGGCCGATCCTCGACCGGTCATGAGCTGCAGGTAGTCGACGACCACGAGACCGAGGTCGCCGACCCGGCTCTTGAGGCGGCGGGCCTTCGACCGCATCTCCATGACCGTGACGTTGGGGTTGTCGTCGATCCACAGCGGTGCCTCGGCGAGTCGGCCGGTGGCGTGGGCGATCTTGTTCCAGTCGGCTTCGACGAGCTTGCCGTTGCGCACCCGTGAGGAGTCGACCCGAGCCTCGGAGCAGACGATGCGCTGGGTGAGCTCGAGGCGACTCATCTCGAGCCCGAAGAACAACACCGGCTTCTGGCTCTCGAGCGCGGCGTGGGTGGCCATGCCGAGGGCGAAGGCGGTGTTGTGGGTGGGGATGAGCGACTCGCCTGCCAGGTAGAGGTGCGACGGTGCATCGACGGTGATGCAGCCGACGGGAACGGTGCTCGCCGGGAGGATGGCGACGATGGCGCGGACGCCGTCGGCGCCAGGTGCGTGGTCGGAGGCGGCGCCAACCGACGCCGCCTTGCGCCCGACCCGGAACGGCAGCTCGTTCGGTTGCCACCGGAACGACCATGCCTCGCGCTCGTCGCCGTCGGCCATCGAGTCGATGTGGGGCCGGATCGGCCCCGGCCGGCCGCCGAGGGAGCAGACGAGCTCACGCACCTGGCAGAGCACCTCGAGGTGGGCGAGCGCGATCTCGACATCGGCGCCGCGATCGCCGTCGGCCACGTCGACGATCCGGCCATCGGTGTCCATGAAGCCCTGCAGCAGCGCCAACCGCTGCTTGTGGGAACTGCGGAGGTACTGAACCGGAACGAGGGGCGGAGATCCTCCGAGGAGCCCGAGGCGCTGCAACTCGCGGGCGAGGACCCGACCGCCGGTGCCATACCCAGCCAGCTCGAACTCGGCGCGGAAGTGGGCGGTGTCGTGGGCGCCGGTGAGGTCGTGAGGGGTGGTGCCGCACCCGCCCGCCAGCCAGCACCCGAGCACGTAGGGGTCGACCGCCAGCTCCGCCTCGGGCAGATCGAGGGCATCGGCGACCGGAACGCTCCAGCGCGCCGAGCCGGCGAGCTCCACTCCCCCATCGAGCAGGTGCTGGGTGGTGCGCACCACGAGGTGCCCGGCCGGATCGTCAGGGGCAGCGTGGTCGATGACGGCCCACTGGTGCTCGGCGTCGGCCACCAGCGCAGACCCGTCGTCGAACACCACCTCGTAGCAGGTGCGGTCCTCGTAGATCGGTGATCGGTAGGTGACGGTGGCGGGCTGGCCCCGCTCATCGAGCACGTGGCTGCCAACCCGCAGGTCGGCCATGGTGGTCCACCCCGACGGCGTGGGGATGGGTGTGTCGAGGGCGAGGGCCTTCCCCATGGCCGGACGAGCGCCGATGACGTAGAGGGCGTTGGGCTGCAGACCGGAGAGGAGCTCGTCGAGGTCGTGGTAGCCGGTGGGCACGCCGGTGATGGACTCGCCCCGCTCGTAGAGGGCCTCGAGTCGGTCGAGGTTGTCGGCGAGGAGCTCACGTATGGGTGCCATCGAATCGGTGACCCGCCGTTGGGCGACGTCGAACACGAGCTGCTCGGCGTGGTCGATGACCTTGGTGACGTCGTCGGGGATGTCGTAGCCCAGCTCGGCGATGTCGCCGGCCACACCGATGAGCCGGCGCAGGAGTGCGTGCTCTTCGATGATGCGGGCATAGCGCCCGGCGTTGGAGATGGCCGGGGTGGCCGCCTGCATCGAGACGAGCTTGGCCGGACCGCCGATGGCATCGAGCAGATCGGCCCGCTGCAGCTCGGCCGAGACCGTCACCGGGTCGACTGGCTCTCCCGCCGAGAACAACGAGGTGATGGCGTCGAAGATGTGGCCGTGCGACGGCTTGTAGAAGTCGTCGACACGCACGACCTCGACCGCATCGGCGATCGCCTCGCGCGAGAGGAGCATCGCTCCGAGGAGCGACTCCTCGACGTCGAGGTTGTGCGGGGGGGTCCGGGCGCCGGAGCGGCGCGGGGAGAGCTCGTCTGCGGGAAGCGCCATGAGATGGCCATCCTGAGGCACGGGGGCTGTGGATCGCTAGAGCCGACAGCCGGTGGACGACGACGGCGAAGCTGTGGACGAACCCCCCACTGTTGTGGACGACCGAGCCAGAGCGGAGGATGCCGCCGGGGCCCGCCCGTGTGGGGGCGCGCGGGGTGAGGGGAAGGTGCCCACGGCGCTAGGGAGGACGGCGCCGCTTCTGTGGGGGGAGGGGCGTGCGGGACCGGGCGACGCGATGCCGACCCGATCCCGCGGAGCCGCTGCTACAGCGGCACGACCTCGATGGTGATGGGGAACTCGACCTCGGCGTGGAGCTTGGCCGGCACGCTGTGGGTGCCGGTGGTCTTGATGGGCTCCTCGAGGTGCAGCTGACGACGCTCGATCTCGATGCCGGTCTGGGCGGTGATGGCGTCGGCGACGTCGGCACTGGTGACCGACCCGAACAGCTTGCCCTCGCCCCCGGCCTTGGCCGAGATGGTGATGACCGTCGGCACCAGGGTGCTGGCGATCTCCTGGGCCGCGCTGCGCAGCGCCGAGTCCTTCACGTCACGGGAGCGACGCATGGCGCCAGCCTGCTTCTCGGCCCTGGGGCTCGACACGAACGCCAGCCCCTTGGGGATGAGGAAGTTGCGGCCGTAGCCGTCGGCGACCTCGACGATGTCGCCCTTCTTGCCGAGGCGCTCGATGTCGGAACGCAGGATCAGCTTCATTCCTGCTCACCACCCGTGGTCTCGAGCTGGAGCTCCTCGGTGCCCTCCTCGACATCGCCAGTGGTGGGCGGCGGTGCGGTGGGGCGCGGCGGCGGCCCATCGGCCCGACCACCACGCTCGCCACGCTCGCCTCGGCCGCCCCTCTGGGTGGTGACTCGGTTGACGTAGGGCAGCAGTGCCATCTCGCGGGCGTTCTTGATGGCCATGGCGATCTGGCTCTGCTGCTGGGCGTTGTTGCCGGTGACGCGACGAGCCTTGATCTTGGCCCGATCGGACATGAACCGGCGGAGCAGGTTGACGTCCTTGTAGTCGACGTACTCGACCCGCTCGGTGAGCAGAAGGCTGATCTTCTTCTTGCTCCTCCGGGCGTTGTCCTTGTTCTTGCCCCGCTTGGGCGTGGGCTTGGCCATCAGAACGGCTCCTCGTCACTGTCGTAGGAAGGCGCCTCGTTGGCGACGGGACGGCCGCTGCCGCTGCTTGCTGCGGCGCGACCACCCTCCTTCCTCTCGTTCTTCTTGATCTCGGCGGTGGCCCACTTGAGGCTCGGTGCGACCTCGTCGGCGATGATCTCCACCTTCGAGCGCTTCTCGCCCTCCTGGTTCTCCCAGGAGCGCTGTTGCACCATGCCGAAGATGATCACCCTGGTGCCCTTGGTGATGGACTCGGCGACGTTCTCGGCCAGGTCGCGGAAGCAGGTGACGTCGAAGAACGAGACCTCGTCCTCGCCGTCCTGCTTGCGGCGGTTCCACGCGACGCCGAACGACGCCACAGGCATGGCGCCGGGGGTGAACCGAAGCTCGGGATCGCGGGTGACGTTGCCCACCACGGTGACGGTGTTGTCGAATGCCATGAGACTTCCTCCCTACCCGGCGGTCGCCGGGGTGGCCTCTCCACCGACGAGGCCGCGACGAGCGGCTTCCTTGTCGGGGAGGCGGATGATCTTGTGGCGGATGGTCTCATCCGCGAGTCGGAGGAAGCGGTCGACGTCGTCGAGGTCGGATGCCTCGGTGACGATCTCGAGGACGACGTAGAAACCCTCGGTCTTGTGGTCGATCTCGTAGGCGAACCGGCGGCGGCCCCACTTGTCGGTGGTGGGCACGCTGCCGCCGCGAGCGGCGACCATCTCGGTGGTGCGGTTGATGACACCTTGGACGATGGATTCCTCGAGTTCGGCCTCGAGGATGATCATGAGTTCGTACGCTCGCATGAGGAGCGCATCACCTCCCTGTGGACCCGGCATGCCGGGGCCCCGCACGGTGCGGAGCAGGGTCTTCGATTGACCGAGCGATGCTATCGGAGCGGTGGCCTCTTGACCTCATCGCTCCATGGTGCCCGGGGGGTGTGACACTATCCGCCCACGGCAGCGAGGAGCCCGAGTGCACCGAGCGTCACGCCGGTCATGGCGCCCATGGCCCGGTTGATGTGGGCGTGGACCTCGGATCGGAACTCGTGCAGTTCGGTGCCCAGTCCCTGCACCTCGGAGCGCAGTTCGGTGCCCAGTCCCTGCACCTCGGAATGCAGTTCGGTACCCAGTCCCTGCACCTCGGAGCGCAGTTCGGTGCCCAGTCCCTGCACCTCGGACTGGAGCTGGGAGCGCGTGAGCAGTAGCTCGCGGGCCAGCTGCTCGCGCGTGAGCGAGAGCTCGGCGCGCAAGTGATCGCGCGTCACGAGCTGATCGTGCTCGCTGGCGGGGAACTCGGACATCAGGAGGTCGGCATCTTCCTCTCCGAGGAGCGGGATGAGCTTGTAGAAGATCGAGGTGCGTTGGCGGGTGCTGAGTGACATGGTGCGACGGTCCCCACGGGGTCGGCGAGACTGATGGGGGAAGGTGCGCCACCAATGCGGGTGCGACATCGGAAGCCTACCGGCGAGGTGTGACAGGTTGTCCACACCCGCCCGGATGACCATGCACGGCACAGGAGAACGAGTGGAGCGTCGTGAGCACGAGGGACTGCCGTGGGCCCGTACCTGGATGGCGCTCGCCGTCGCCTCGGTCGTCATCGGGGTGCTGTTCGCAGTGATGCCCTACCAACGCGCGACCCTGGTGCTGGAGGGTGACCAGTCGGTCACCCTCCGGTGCGCCCCGCCGGTGGTCGGCGCGTTCGGCGCCGACGAGTGGCCCGACGAGCCGGCCGACGAGGTCCAGATCGACCAGGACTGCCCCCGCCAGGCGCGCGGCCGACTCCTCAGCGGCACCGCACTCGTCCTCGGTGGCATCGCCGGTGTGGTGGTCCTCCGCCGCGTGCGAGGCCCGCGGCCCCGCCGGCCGCAGCTCCGACGGCGTCGGCCCCCGGCCGCCTGACGGCGACCAGCTCGTCACCCGCATCACCGAGGCGATGACCCGCTACGAGTGCAACGGGCGCAAGGGCATCGGCATGAGCGAGTACCTCGACCAGATCATCGACGGCGCCCCCGTCGGACCCGACGTGCACCCGGCGCCGTGACGTCCCTCTCCTTCGCCAAGCGCCTCACCGACCTCGCCGCCGAGGCCCCCGACCGGGCTGCCATCACGTGCGGCGCCGTCAGCGTCACCCGGGCGCAGCTCGAGTCGTCCGCCAACCGCCTGGCCCGTGACCTGGCCGGAGGCGGGGCCGGCAAGGACGACATGATCACGATCGCCCTGTCGAACTCCGTCGACTGGTTCGTCGCGTTCGCCGCTGCGTGGAAGATCGGGGCCATCCCCCAGCCGGTGTCGTCACGGCTGCCTGCCCCTGAGCTCGAGGCGATCGTGGCGCTGGCCGAGCCGAAGGTCGTGATCGGCGTCGACGAGGGCACCTTCGACGGGATCCGCTGCCTCCCGATCGGCTACCGACCATCGGAGGATCTCGACGACGGTCCGCTGCCCGATGCCGTCTCCCCCGCGTGGAAGGCGCCGACCTCGGGCGGCTCCACCGGTCGCCCGAAGCTCATCGTGTCCGGCGACCCCTCGGTGATGGATCCCGACGGGATCGTGCCGCTGCAGATCACACCGGGCGGCTGCATGGTGATGCCGGGCCCGCTGTACCACAACGGTCCCCTGATCTGGTCGTGCCAGGCGCTGCTGTGGGGCGACCACGTCGTGGTCCTGCCCCGCTTCGACGCCGAGGGGACGCTTGCCGCCATCGAGCAGCATGGGGCCGACATCGTCTACCTCGTCCCCACGATGATGAAGCGCATCTGGCGGCTCCCCGACGAGGTCAGGGAGGGCTACGACCTGTCATCGCTGCAGGTCGTGTGGCACCTCGCAGAACCATGCCCCGACTGGCTGAAGCAGGTGTGGCTCGACTGGCTCGGGCCGGAGCGCATCGTCGAGCTCTACGGCGGCACCGAGGGCCAGGCATCGACGGTGATCACCGGCCAGCAGTGGCTCGCCCACCGTGGCTCGGTCGGGCGATCGGCCGCCGGGGAGATCATGATCACCGACCCCGAGGGCGAGCCGCTGCCCGCCGGGGAGATGGGCGAGGTCTGGCTCCGCTCCACCCGGGACACGCCCACTTACCGCTACCTCGGCGCCGAGGCCCGTACGCGGGAGGGCGGTTGGGAGTCCCTCGGCGACATGGGCCGGGTCGATGCAGAGGGCTACCTCTACCTCGGCGATCGCATGCAGGACATGATCCTCACCGGCGGCTCCAACGTGTACCCGGCAGAGGTCGAGGCGGCGCTGCAGGAGCACCCCCTCGTCCGCTCCTGCTGCGTGATCGGCCTGCCCGACGACGACCTCGGTCAACGCATCCACGCCATCGTCGAGGCCGATGCCGACCAGGTGAGCGTCGAGGAGCTCCTGCGCTTCATGGGCGAGCGCCTCGTCCGCTACAAGGTGCCGCGCAGCGTCGAGCTCGTGCAGGAGGTGCTGCGGGATGACGCCGGCAAGGTGCGGCGCAGCCAGCTGCGGTCCGAACGATTGCCGGATGCGGCCGCCGCCGGTGGAGGTGGGTCGCCCGGCGCCGCCTGAGGCCACCGGGGCCGACGCAGTGGTGGACCTACTCGGCGCGGAGGATGGCGGCGAGCGCCGCGTTGCGCTGGGCGTTCAACGCGCTCCTGCGCTTCCAGGACTTCTGCTTCCAGTGACGCACGCGCCCTGACACCACGCTCTTCACGGTGTGCTTCTCGGTGCGTGGATCCTCGAACATCACCGCCTCGACGTCGCTCGCCTCGTGGAGCGTCTGATCGATCCGATGGCGCGCCGCCCGCTGCTGGAGCCGCGCACCTCCTTTGGGTTCCGAAGGGGCTTGTCGTCCCGGTGCCGCTTGCTCATCAGGCCGTCGGCTCCTCTCTCCGCCCGGGTGGGTACCCGGGCCTAAGCTTGCGATTAAACCCTGGCTCTACTCGCGGGCGATCTCTTTGAGCTTCAGCGCGCGTGCTTTGGCGGCCACCTGTCGCATCTGTTGGATGAGCTTCCGCAGCTGTCGGTCGTTGGCGATCCATTCCTGGTAGAGCG
>JAENWR010000019.1 GCA_016649895.1 Acidimicrobiia bacterium
ACGAGCTGAACGCGCGCATCGCTGCCACCGGCGAGCGGGGGTCGGGCCGCAAGGAGCTCGAGGCACGCCACGCCCGCGAGGCCAGGCGCGTCCGCGCCGACGAGCTGCGCTTCGGCTTCTCGACGGTTTCCCAGCGCTACCGCGACCTGCTCACCGGCTCGGCGGATCAGCGTCCGTCGCTTGCCGCCCTCGACGCGCTGCGCGACGCCGCCGAGGCCCTCGACCGCAACCCCAACGAGTCGCTACTCCTGCAGGCGCTCATGCTGCGTCTGGCGTCGCGGGCATCCTGACGGCCGGGGCGGGCGGTCCGCTCAGGGGCGGACGTCGACCGCCTCGTCGACCTCGAAGAGGCTGAAGGGGTCGGGTCGCACGGTCACGTGCAGGTCCCAGGTGCCGGTGAGGCCCAGGTCGTCGATGCGGTCGGTGACGTACACGTGGATGTCGTTGGTGCCGGTGCGACCCGGGTCGATGACGACCTGCACCCGCAGCGCCTCGTCGTCCGAGCCATCGCTGGTGGACTCGACGACGATCGGGCCACTCGGCTCGACCTCCTGAGGCGGGCCGTTGTGGGTGAGAGCGATGCTGGCGCTGACGACGGCGACGAGTGCGACGATCTCGAACACAAGGGGGGCGGTGGTCTCGCGACGAGGGAGGTCGCTGAACCGCGGGATCACGTTGAAGCGGTTCCATGCTCCGGCCAGCACGGCCATGAGCACCAGGGCGATCTTGAGGATGAGGATCACGCCCCAGTCCTGGGCGATCTGGCCGGGGCCACCCGAGAGCACCCAGGCGCCGATGGCACCGAAGACCAGGATGGCCAGGAAGATCGGAAAGGCCGCGCGCGAGAACCGGGTGAGCACGGTGCGACCCGGTTCATCGCCGGCGCGCACCCCGAGGAGGACCGCGGGGATCGCACCGAGCCAACAACCGGCCAGGGCCAGGTGGGCCATGACGGCGATGGTGGCCACCCCGCTCTCGGCGGCGGCGTGGCCCGAACCGACCGGAGCGATCAGCGCAGCGGTGGAGATGAGCCCACCCGGCAGGTGCGACCAGATCGCTCGGCTGGGGCGATCCGCGGGGAAGGCGAGGATGATCCCGACCAGAGCGAGCAGCGTCGCTCGCGCCACGTACACGTCGCTGGCCGGCCCGTGGAACCAGCCGACGCTCGGGCCGGCATGGGCACCGTTGAGGCCGGCCCCCAACCCCGATGCCACCACCCCCAGGCCGATCGTGACCAGCGCGAGTCGCCGTTGGCTCTCGACACCCTGGGTGATGGCCATGGCGAACAGCGATCCGACGACCACCATGGCGGCGATGGTCGACGACCACTGGGCGACGGTCCAGCCGATGCGAACGCCAGCGCTCGCATCGAGACCGGCGCGAGCCTGCTCCACGAGCTCGTCGGGCGCGGCGCCGGCCCCCTCGCCGATGCGGAACGTCCACGCCCCCGATATCGGGTGCCCGTCGGTGGAGATCGCATGCCACGACACCGCGTGCCATCCGGTGGCATCGGACGGCATCGTGGCCGAGACCGTTGCACCTTCGGCCGTGGCGGGGCCGCCCACCGCGTTGCCCGCCTCGTCGATGACCACGATCGAGGTCGCATCGGACCGGACCGGCTCGTTGAACGTCACCGACACCTCGCCGGGCGGGGTGTCGAGGAGCGCGCCGACACCGGGTGAGGTGTCGAGGAGCGTGGCGTGGGCCGAGGCGGGGACGGCGCCGACGACGATCGATGCCGCCACCGCCAACGACGCGGCGAGGACGCCCCAACGGGAGCGCATGCGGGTCAGCGCCGGGCAGCGATGGCGGCGTAGCCGCCAAGGGCGAGGCCGCCCAGGCCGGCCATGAGGGCAACGATCGTCAGGGCATCGGTGCCGTCGTCGGCGCCGCCGGAGTCGGCGCGGCCCGCCGCCTCGCCGCCGGCGACGTCGGTGGGCGTGTCGTCGGACACGGGAGCGTCGGTCGCTCCGTGTCCACCACCGGTGGAGGCGACGAGCTCGACGGCTGGCGCCGGACCGTCCGCGGCGGGATCCGGGTCGATCCAGGTGACTTCGGCCCCGTCGGGGCAGCGTTGGACGACCGGCAGGAGGAGGCGCTCGCCCACCGCATCGGGGGTGCGGACGTTGATGCCGAAGGTGAGGTACTGGTCGGAGGCGAGCGGTCACCCGTGGCCGTCCACGTGATGGTGTCGACGTACTCGGTGATGGTCGTGCCGTGCAGCTCGTAGGGCTCGTCGAGATCGGCCATCTCGTAGGCCGAGGACCAGCCCGGGACCGCTTCGGCCTTCACCGACTGCAACGAGTCGGGGAGCTGCACCGTGAGCTCCGATGTCGGCGCCTCCCCGCAGCCATGGGGGACGGTGAGGGTGAGCACCGTGTAGTCGGCGGCCGGGCGGTACCTGGGCTGACGGTGACGTGGGCCGCGGCGGTGCCGGCGGAGAGGAGGAGTGCTCCGACCAGCATCCCCGCCGCAGCGAGACCTCGTCGGACGGGGAGCTGGGTGCGCATCGTTGTGACCTTTCGTGGCACGACCGGGCAGCGTCGAGATGGTCCCGAACTGTAGGTGGGCGGCCGATCGTCGGCTATTCTGACCCGTCCCGCCCGGGTAGCTCAGTCGGCAGAGCAGCTCACTCGTAATGAGCAGGTCAGGAGTTCGATTCTCCTCTCGGGCTCCCAGCGGCGATGCCGGAGCCCCGGCATGGCCCCAGTAGGGTGACCCGCGTGGCAGATCAGGCCCGGTTCGCCGAGCAAGCGATGGAGCACATGAGCGCGCTCTACAGCGCGGCGCTCCGCATGACCCGCAACCCGGCCGACGCCGAGGACCTGGTGCAGGAGACCTACCTCAAGGCCTACCGCGGCTTCGGTGGGTTCGAGCAGGGAACCAACCTGCGGGCCTGGCTCTACCGCATCCTCACCAACAGCTACATCAACACCTACCGGGCCAAGCAGCGCCGTCCCGACGAGCAGGAGCTCGACGAGGCCGAGGACAACTACCTGTTCCTCCGCCTCGGCGGCCTCGAGGCCGCCCGGCAGGGCCGCAGCGCCGAAGACGAGCTCCTCGAGTGGTTCACCGACGCCGAGGTGAAGGAGGCGGTCGAGGAGCTGCCCGAGAACTTCCGGCTGCCCGTGATCCTCGCCGATGTCGAGGGCTTCTCCTACAAGGAGATCGCCGAGATCCTCGACATCCCGATGGGCACCGTCATGAGCCGGCTCCATCGGGGAAGAAAGGGCCTGCGGAAGCGGTTGTACGAATATGCCGTCGCCCACGGGCTCGCCGATCGAGTCGACGAGGCGGTGGCGGTTCCGGCCGGCGACGACGCTGCCCGATGAGCGAGGAGGACACGATGGCCGACGGCGACTGCAACGACTCGCTCGAGCAGCTCTACATCTTCCTCGACGGTGAGCTCACCGACTCCAAGCGCGCATCGATCCACCACCACCTCGAGGAGTGCAGCCCCTGCCTCGAGCGGTTCGACTTCGAGGCCGAGCTGCGCACCGTCATCGCCCGCCGGTGCCACGACGAGGTCCCCGAATCGCTACGCCGCAAGGTCGCCGACCTGTTGGGACTGCCGGCCGACGAGGCCTGAGCCTCCCCCGACGTGAGCCGGGGCGGTCGACGCCCCTAGGATGGGGCCCATGACGCTCGCTGTCGTGTGGCACTACTGGATCGGTGTCGCCATCTTCATCCCCGCCATCGCGTTGCTGGTGGCCACGGTCGTCGGCTACTTCACGAAGGTGAGCCGGACTCGCTACCCGAAGTGATGCCGTGAGCGCGCCCATCGACTGGGAGCTGGCCGCCAAGGTGGCCGCCCGGGTGGGAGGCAGCGACCCGTTCGCCGACTCGTACCACTCCGACTCGCTCGAACCCGACTTCGCCGAGTTCACGGCCCAGGCCGAAGAGCTCGTGGCCGACGCCACCGGGCTGCGCTCGCTGGCGGGACCGGCCCGCGCCCGTGTCACCGACCGTGCCGGATGGGTGTCGGCCAACGTGGCGTCGTTCCAGCGGCTGCTGCGGCCACTTACCGACAAGCTCGGATCCAAGCTCGAGTCGGGAGCGTTCGCTCCCGTGGCCCGGCGCGCCGCGGGCGTCGAGGTGGGCGCGATGCTCGGCTGGATGTCGACTCGGGTGCTCGGCCAGTACGACCTGCTCATCGTCGAGGACGAGGATCCCGAGGACCAGGACATCGTCTACTACGTGGGGCCGAACGTCCTCGCCCTCGAGAAGCGCTTCGCGTTTCCGCCGCGCGAGTTCCGCCTCTGGCTGGCCCTGCACGAGGTCACGCATCGGGCCCAGTTCACGGGGATCGAGTGGATGCGGCCGCACTTCTTGTCGCTCGTCGAACGCACCGTCGACTCGGTCGACCCCGACCCCAAGCGCTTCGTCGAGGCGTTGAAGAAGGCGGTCGACAGCATGCGGTCGGGCACCAACCCCCTCGACGAGGGCGGGCTCGCACTGCTCCTGGCCGGACCCGAGCAGCGCGAGGTCCTCCAGCAGGTGAGCGGTCTCATGAGCCTCCTCGAGGGGCACGGCGACGTCACCATGGACCGGGCCGGCGCCGACCTCATCCCCAGTGCCGAGCGCTTCGGCCGGGTGCTCCGGGCGCGTCGGCAGCAGTCATCGGCACCGGTGAAGCTGCTCCAGAAGCTCATCGGGCTCGAGGCCAAGATGGCGCAGTACCAGCAGGGCGAAGACTTCATCGCCGCGGTCGAGGCCGTGGGCGGCCCCGAGCTGCTCGACCGGGCCTGGCTGACATCGGCGAACCTGCCGTCGCTCGCCGAGATCCGCGATCCCGAGTCATGGATCGACCGGGTGGCGGGTGTCGAACTGGCCGCCGCCGGCACGTCGTCGATCTGAGACGTTCGCACCGATGACTGGCAGCGGCCCGGTCGACGTGCCACTCGTCGATCGACTCGCGCCCCGTTGCACCTTCCCCCCACCGGGCACCGCCGTCACCTGCGCGGTGTCCGGCGGAGCCGACTCGCTGGCCCTCCTCGTGCTGGCGGCGGCGGCGGGGTGCGCGGTCACCGCGGTGCACGTCGACCACGGGCTGCGTGCGGGCTCGGCCGCCGAGGCCGAGGTGGTGCGTCTCGCGGCGCACCGGTTCGGTGCTGCCGTGCGCTGCGAGAGCGTCGAGCTGTCGCCGGGGCCGAACCTCGAAGCCCGCGCGAGGGCCGCGCGCTACGCCGTGCTGCCACCCGATGTCCTCACGGGGCACACCGCCGACGACCAGGCCGAGACGGTGCTGCTCAACCTCATGAGGGGGGCGGGCATCGATGGCCTGGCCGGGATGCGCCCGGCCCGACACCCCATCCTCGCTCTGCGCCGGTCCGAGACCGTGGCGCTCTGTGCCGAGCTCGGACTCGATCCGGTGGACGACCCCTCGAACCACGATCCCGTCCACCGTCGCAACCGGGTCCGTCACGAGCTCGTACCGCTCCTCGACGAGATCGCCGGCCGCGACGTCACCCCGATCCTGGTCCGACAGGCCGCACTGTTGGCCGACGCGGCCGCTCACCTCGATGCTGCCGCCTCCGAGCTCGATCCGGCCGAGGGGCGCGTGCTCCGGGAGGCCCCGGTCGTGCTGTCTCGCATCGCACTCCGCCGCTGGATCACCGAGGCGACGGGCTCGGAGCACCCGGTCGACTCGGCCGCGGTCGAGCGCGCCCTCGATGTGGCTCGCGGCTCGATCCCTTCGGCCGACCTGCTCGGGGGGTGGTGCGTCCGTCGCACGGCTGGGCGTCTGCGCATCGAGCGGCGCTAGGGTCATCGCAGATGTCCGCTGACACACCCCCGGCCACCCCGACCGACGTCGGCGAGATCCTGGTCACGTCCGCGCAGCTGCAGGAGCGGGTCACCGAGCTGGGGGCGGCCATCACCGCCGAGTACGAGGGGCAGGCGCCGCTGCTGGTGGGTGTGCTGAAGGGGGCGTTCATGTTCATGAGCGACCTCGCCCGCGCCATCGACCTGCCGGTCGAGTTCGACTTCATGGCCGTGTCGTCCTACGGCAGCGCCACGCGCAGCAGTGGAGTGGTGCGCATCGTGAAGGACCTCGACCTCGACCTGTCGGGCCGCCACGTCATCCTCGTCGAGGACATCGTCGACAGCGGCCTCACGCTCAGCTACCTCCGCAAGAACCTGCTGGCCCGGAACCCGGCCAGCCTCGAGGTGTGCGCGCTGCTGGTGCGCGAGACCGCCGACCTGGCCGCCCTCGACCTGCGACACGTCGGCTTCACCATCTCGGGCGAGTTCGTCCTCGGTTACGGCCTCGACGTCGCCGAGCGCTACCGCAACCTCCCCTACATCGCGGTGTACACCGGAGCGGTCGAGGACTGATCCCCCGGCGGGGCGAGGTCCAACCGAGTGGTTGCGGCGGTAGCCTCAGCCGATGGTGGAGCGC
Source organism: Acidimicrobiia bacterium (assembly GCA_016649895.1). Taxonomy (GTDB): domain Bacteria; phylum Actinomycetota; class Acidimicrobiia; order Acidimicrobiales; family SKKL01; genus Actinomarinicola. Next base: position 6,401 of record JAENWR010000019.1, read on the forward strand.
CTCCGACGCCATCGGATCCCACTCGCGGCAGGGTCAAGGGCGAGCTCATCGGCGGCGAGGAGTTCGTCGCCGACTACCCGGCCGAGTTCGAGGCCGAGATCACCACCGCGCTGCTCGACGCAGGTCTCGAACCCGAGATCGACAACCAGACCGAGCCGCTGTGGATGCGCCTGTTGCTGTCGCTCCTGCCCGTGATCCTCATCATGGGCGTGCTCATCTACCTCGTCACGTCGTTGCAGTCGGGCAGGGGGGCGGGCCGCTTCGGTCGCGCGAAGGCCCGGCGGGCCGGCAACGACACGGCGCTCGTCACCTTCGCCGATGTCGCCGGTGCCGACGAGGCGGTCACCGACATGCAGGAGATCAAGGACTTCCTCTCCGATCCGGCCCGCTTCCAGGCCATGGGCGCCAAGATCCCGAAGGGCGTGCTCCTCTACGGGCCGCCCGGCACCGGCAAGACCCTCCTGGCCCGAGCGGTGGCCGGCGAGGCCGGGGTCCCCTTCTTCACCATCTCGGGCTCCGACTTCGTCGAGATGTTCGTCGGCGTCGGTGCCAGCCGCGTGCGCAACCTGTTCGAACAGGCCAAGGAAGCCGCGCCCGCCATCATCTTCGTCGACGAGATCGACGCCGTCGGCCGCCACCGAGGTTCGGGCACCGGCGGCGGGCACGACGAGCGCGAGCAGACCCTCAACCAGCTGCTGGTCGAGATGGACGGCTTCGACGTGAGCAAGGGCGTCATCCTCATCGCCGCCACGAACCGCCCCGACATCCTCGACCCCGCCCTCCTGCGTCCTGGCCGGTTCGACCGCCAGATCATCGTCGATCCTCCCGACCTCGAGGGCCGTCGAGCCATCCTCGACGTGCACGCCAAGGGAAAGCCCCTCGGCCCCGACGTCGACACCACCGTCCTCGCCCGATGCACCCCGGGCTTCACGGGCGCCGATCTCGGCAACCTCCTGAACGAGGCGGCACTGCTCACCGTGCGGCGCGGCAAGGAGGTCATCTCGATGGTCGAGATGGAGGCGGCGGTCGATCGGGTCATCGCCGGCGCCGAGCGCACGAGCCGGGTGATGTCGCTGCGCGAGAAGCGCGTCATCGCCTACCACGAGGGTGGGCACGCCCTGGTGGGCCATGTGCTGCCCCACACCGATCCCATCCACAAGGTCTCGATCGTCGCCCGGGGGCGGGCGCTGGGTTGGACCCTCGCACTACCGGCCGAAGACCGCTACCTGCACTCTCGGTCCCAGCTCGTCGATCAGATGGCGATGCTGCTCGGGGGTCGCACCGCCGAGGAGTTGGTGTTCGGCGACCCCACCACGGGCGCGTCCGACGACATCGAGCGGGCCACAGCGATCGCCCGCGCCATGGTCGCCGAGTACGGCATGAGCGAGCTGCTCGGTCCGCGCCGGTTGAGCGAGACCCAGCGCGAGGTGCAGCTCGGGCTCGCGCCCGGCCACTCAGACGAGCTCCTCACCAGCATCGACGGCGAGGTCCACCGGCTCATCAACGAGGCGCACGACGAAGCGAGGGCCATCCTCGTCCAGCACCGCGACACGCTCGACCGCCTGGCTGACGAGCTCGTCGAGCACGAGACGCTCGATGAGGCGGCACTCGCTCGGGTCTTCGCCGGGATCGAGGCCGGACCGGCCGACGAGCTTCCCGTCTGACACCTCGCCGGCTCTTGCAGCACTCGCCGGGGGCGGGAGGGATCAGCGCTGCTGGTCGAGGTACGCCTCGGTGATCCAGCCACGGAGATCGTCGTCGAGGTCATCAGGGGAGCGCAGGTTGGCGACGTGGTGGTACCGCCCTGAGTACGGGGTGACCTTGCGGGTGATCGTGGGGTGGCGCACGGTGTGGCGCAGCGAGAACGACAGCGCCACCCACCGGTCGAGGGGCCTCAGCTGGGCGAACGTGTTGGTGCCCTTGAAGAAGATGCCGACCGACACCGGCTCGACGTGCACGTCATCGAACGTGGCGATGTGGGCCATGACCGCCTCGAAGATGGGCCGTTCGTGGGCCGGTCCGGTGGAGAAGTACTCGTCGAGCGTCATGGCCGGAGCGCACTCGTGGCCCTGTTGGCGGCGACCGAACTGCCGGTGGCACTCGGGGCAGGTCCAGCGGGGCACGATCTCGAGGGTAGGTCGATCGGCGAGACTGGTGCGGTGACCACCGCCCGGCAGTGCCTGATCTTCTTCGACCTCGACGGGTGCATCGTCGACTCGACCATCCCCATCCGAACCTGCCTCGACGCCGCGTTCGCCGAGAACGCCCTGCCGCCGATCCCGCCCGACGGGCTGAACCGCCACGTCGGCCCTCCGCTGCAGGTGACCCTCGCCGAGGTGGTGGCCGAGAACGGCCGCGAGCCCGAGCTGGTCGAGGTGCTGATCGCCGCGTACCGGTCGCGCTACGTCGACATGTCGGTCGAGCTGGCGGCGGCGTACCCGGGCGTGGCTGAACTTGTGGTGGGGCTGGTCGAGCGCGGCGCGCGGGTGGGTGTGGTGACCTCGAAGCCCCAGCGGTTCGCGGTGCCGATCCTCGAGGCGCTCGGGCTCGACCGCCACCTCGAGGTGATCGTCGGCCCCGACCTCACCGAGGACGAGTCGAAGGTGGCCACCTTGGCGCGTGCGATCGGGCTGGTCGCGCCGCTCGACCAGCCAGCATCGCTGATGATCGGCGACCGCCACCACGACATCGACGCGGCGATCGCCCACGACATGTCGGGCATCGGCGTGCTCTGGGGCTTCGGCTCCCGGGCCGAGCTGGAGGGGGCCGGGGCGGTGGCCGTGGCCGAGACCGCCGCCGACCTCGCCCTCGTTCTGGGCGCGGTGGTGTACGAGGGGCGTTCGTGAACGCACCCGAAATGCGGGGCCTACCCAACCGCCTCGTTCTGGGCGCACTGGGGAACGAGGCCCGTTCCTGAACGCACCCGAAACGGGGCGCCCTGGCCGGGAGAGGAGCGCCGGTAGTCTCCGGCCATGTCCGATCGCCCCCTCGTCATGGGGATCGTCAACGTCACCCCCGACTCGTTCTCCGATGGCGGTCGGTTCCTCGACCACGCCGCGGCGATCGCCCACGGTCTGGAGCTCGCGGTCCAGGGGGCCGATGTCGTCGACGTCGGCGGCGAGTCGACCCGGCCCGGCGCCGCACCCGTCGACGAGGCCACCGAGCTCGAGAGGGTGCTCCCGGTGGTCAGGGCGCTGGCCCCCGAGGTGCGGGTGTCGATCGACACGGTGAAGCCGGCCGTCGCCCGGGCCGCGGTCGAGGCCGGGGCCACCCTGGTCAACGACGTGTCGTGCACGCTCGACGTGGTGGCGGCCGACCTTGGGGTCGGATGGGTCGCCATGCACAGCCGCGGCACCCCGGCGACGATGCAGTCGCTCGCCGCCTACGACGACGTGGTGGCCGAGGTCGTCCGCTTCCTGGCCGACGCGGCCGAGCGGGCTGCGGCCAACGGCGTCGAGGAGATCTGGATCGATCCGGGAATCGGGTTCGCGAAGATCGCGCAGCACAACCTGCAGCTGCTGGCCCGCCTCGACGAGGTGGTGGCCATCGGGCCTCCGGTCCTCGTCGGCACCAGTCGCAAGCGCTTCCTCGGTACGCTCCTCGCGGAGTCCGACCGCGCCGGACGGGTCAGGGCCCAGGCCGTCTGCCGACCCGGCACCACCCTCGACGTGGCGACGCCGCGCGCCGAGGGCGATGTGGTTCCGGTCGACGATCGGCTCGAAGGATCGGTCGCCACTGTGACATGGGCCCTTGCCAAGGGTGCGAGGATGGTCCGGGCGCACGATGTGCGAGCATCGGTCCACGCGGCTGCCGTGGTGGGCGGCTCCGCCGGCCGAGACACCTGACCCGGACCGAACGGAGACATTCAAGCGATGGCCACGAAGGGTAAGTGGGCGCAGGGCATCACACCGCGCCACTTCGCATGGGTGATCAAGGACAAGCTCGCCATCAGCGAGCGTCCTGGCGGCTATGGCGCGAACCACCGCAAGGTGCGCCGCCAGGAGGAGATCATCTGGGTGCGTGAGCAGGGCTTCACCAAGGTGGTGTCGCTCATCGGGTCGCCCCACAACCTCCACAACTACGACGAGCTCGGTGTGCACTGGGCCCATTGTCCCCTGCAGCCCCAGGACGACGTTGCCAAGGTGCTCGGCGCGCTCTACCCGCAGCTCACCGCCCTCATGGCGGGTGCGGGCAAGGTGCTCGTGCACGGCGAGTCGCTCGACGACCGCATCTGTGGCGCTGTCGCCGGCTACCTCCTCTGGAGCGGCCTCCTGCCCGACGGGCCGCGCACCATCACCGCCATGGAGCAGCTGGCCAGCCGTCAGCTCGGTCCCGAGGGCCGCGAGCTCGTCGCCATCGCCCAGCGCCTGCGCGACGGCGAAAGCTGACCGGCTCCACCCCATGACCGCCGACGCCGATCGCATCGAGCTGCGGGGACTGCGTGCCGTCGGCATCTGCGGCGCGCTCCCCGAGGAGCAGCAGCGTCCCCAGCCGTTCGAGGTCGACCTCGACGTGCATCTCGACCTCGGGGCGGCCGGGACGTCCGACGACCTCACCGACACCGCCGACTACGGGGCGCTCGGCCAGTCGGTGGTCGACATCATCAGCGGCGGTCGCTTCGTCCTCATCGAACGCATGGCTCAGGTGATCTCCGACGCCGTGCTGGCCGACCAGCGTATATCGAGCGTCGCGGTCACGGTGCGCAAGGTGCGCCCGCCGGTGCCGTTCGAGCTCACGACATCGGCCGTGCGCATCGTGCGGGGGCGCCCGTCGGCATGAGGGTGTTCCTCGCGCTCGGGTCCAACCTGGGCGATCGCCGTGCGCACCTTGCTTCGGCCGTGGCGACGATGCCCGACCTGGTGGCGGTGTCGCCCTTGTACGAGACGGGCCCGGTCGGCGGCCCCGACCAGCAGGGGCCGTACCTCAACATGGTGGTCGAGCTCGACACCGAGATGTCGCCCCGCCAGTTGCTCGAGCTCTGCGGCCGCCTCGAGCAGGCCGCACAGAGGGTGCGCCTCGAGCGCTGGGGCCCCCGCACGCTCGACGTCGATGTCGTGTGGATCGACGGCGTCACCGTCGACGAGCCCGATCTCGAGGTTCCGCACCCGCGCATGCTCGAGCGTCGCTTCGTTCAGGTGCCGCTCCTCGACCTGGCCCCCGACCTGGCCGCGCTCGACTGGCAGGTCGACCCCGACGACATCGTGGAGCGCGTCGACCCCCTCTGAGCCATGGAGTCGCTTGGCTGGTCGTGCGACGCGACGGGCCACGCCGGTAGCGTCGCGGCGACCGGCACCGACCGTGGGCCGGATCGGAGGAGATCGTTGCCCACCGTTCGCATCATCGGGCCCGGACGGGCCGGCGGAGCGCTCGCCATCGCACTGGCGGCCGCGGGGTGGGAGGTCGACGAGCCGATCCGTCGCGGCGACGACCTCACGTTGGCCGCCATCGGCCCCGACCTGCTCGTGATCGCCACACCCGACTCGGCAGTGTCCGAGGTGGCCGCCGCTGTGCGTCCGGCCCCCGGCACCGTGGTGGCCCACCTGGCGGGGTCGCTCGGGCTCGACGTGCTCGCCGACCACCCGCACCGCGCCGCGCTGCACCCACTCGTCACCATCCCCACCGCCCAGGTGGGCGCCCGCCGGATGGCCGGCGCCTGGTTCGGCGTGGCGGCCAGCACGCCGAGTGCTGCCCGCCTCGTCGACCAGACGGTCGCCGATCTCGGCGCCCGCTCGATCGAGGTGGCCGACGCCGATCGGGCCAGCTACCACGCCGCCGCGTGCATCGCCTCGAACCACCTGGTGGCGCTGCTCGCCCAGGTCGAACGCGTCGCCGGGTCGGTCGGGGTGCCACTCGATGCCTACCTCGGGCTGGTGCGGACGTCGGTCGACAACGTCGAGGCCATGGGGCCCGCGGCCGCCCTCACCGGCCCCGTGGCTCGGGGCGACGAGGCCACCGTGGCTCGGCACCTCGCCAGCATCGACCCATCGGAGCGCCCCGGTTACGAGGCGATGGCGGCCGAGGCACGTCGGCTGGCCGCCGGCCGATCAGGCGTGGCGCGATGAGGGAGCTCACCACCATCGCCGAGTTGCGGGTGGTCCTCGACGGCGAACGCCGTGCCGGCCGCCAGGTGGGCCTCGTGCCAACGATGGGGTTCCTCCACGCCGGCCACGCGTCGCTGATGCAGGGAGCGGCCGCCGAGTGCGCCCTGGTGGTGTCCACGATCTTCGTGAACCCGCTGCAGTTCGGCCCGGGTGAAGACCTCGAGTCGTATCCACGGGACCTCGACGGCGATCGGGCCACAGCCGTCGCTGCCGGTGTCGACATCCTCTTCGTGCCGCCGCTCGCCGAGATGTACCCCGAGCCGATGGCCACGTCGGTGTCGGTGTCGGGGGTGTCGGCCGGGATGGAGGGCGCCAGCCGTCCCACCCACTTCGACGGCGTGGCCACGGTGGTCGCCAAGTTGTTCAACCTGGCCGGGCCGTGCCGCGCCTACTTCGGCGAGAAGGACTTCCAGCAGCTGGCGGTGGTGCGGCGCATGGTGCGCGACCTGTCGTTCCCCGTCGAGATCGTGGGGTGCCCCACGGTGCGCGAGCCCGACGGCTTGGCCATGTCGAGCCGCAACGCCTACCTCGACGTCGACCAGCGCGTGGCCGCTCCGGTGCTGCACCGTGCGCTCCGGCTGGGCGCCGACCTCATCGAGGCTGGGGCCGCCGATCCCGACACCGTGCGCGAGGCCATGCGCGCCCTGGTCGGGGCCGAGCCGCTCGCCCGGCTCGACTACGTCGAGGTGGCCGATCCCGACCGCCTCGATGCTCTGTCGACCTTCGATCACCACCGGGGCCGTTCGGTGCGGTTGCTCGCCGCCGCACGGTTCGGTACCCCGCGGCTGCTCGACAACGTGGGCGTCGTCGTGCCAGTGGGGGAGTAGACCGGTCTCCGTGACGATCCCCCCACCCTCGCCATCCGTACTTCCGAGCGATGTCACCCAACAGGTCCACCTCGACCTGCTCGTGCTGGGCAGCGGTGTCGCTGGCCTGTCCGCCGCGGTGCGGGCGGCCGGCGCCCACGGCATGCGCGTGGGAATCATCACCAAGGGCGAGCTCACCCAGAGCACGACCAGGTGGGCGCAAGGTGGCGTCGCCGCTGTGCTCGGCGGCGACCCCGACTCGACCGACCTGCACCTGGCCGACACGCTCGCCGCCGGTGCCGGACTGTGCGACGTCGATGCCGTGCGGGTGCTGGTGGGCGAGGGTCCGGCGCGGGTCACCGAGCTCATCTCCTTCGGTGCCGCCTTCGACCTCGACGAGTCTGGTCAGTACCTGCTGGCCCGCGAGGGCGGCCACTCGCTGCCACGCATCCTCCACGCTGGCGGGGCGGCCACCGGTGTCGAGGTCGAGCGGGCTCTGGTCGAGGCGGTCCGGGCCACCGCCGCCATGCTCCACGAGCACACGTTCGCGGTCGACCTGGTCGTCGAGGGAGGCCGGGTGAAGGGTGTCATCGCGCTCGAACCCGACGGGCGGCTCGTCGAGGTTCGGGCCAGCAACGTGCTGCTCGCCACTGGCGGGTCCGGTCAGCTCTTCGAGGTGACGACCAACCCGCCCGAGGCCACATCCGACGGCACGGCCATGGCTCTGCGGGCTGGCGTGGCCGTGGCCGACATCGAGTTCATGCAGTTCCACCCCACGGCGCTGCACCACCCGGCCATGCCGCGCCCATTGCTGTCCGAAGCGTTGCGCGGCCACGGTGCGCTGATCCGCGACGCCAACGGCGAGCGCTTCGTCGACGAACTGCTGCCGCGCGACCAGGTGTCGAAGGCGATGATGGGCCGGATGCTCGATCTCGGCGTCGACCACTGCGTGCTCGATGCTCGACACCTCGACCAGTTCACCGAGCGGTTTCCCACCATCGCCGAGGCACTCGAGCGCGTGGGGCTCGACCCCGGCACCGACCTCCTGCCCATCGCGCCGGCCGCGCACTACCACTGCGGTGGGGTCCTCACCGACCTCGATGGTGCGGCCAGCCTGCCGGGGCTGTGGGCCGCCGGCGAGGCCGCGGGCAGTGGGGTGCACGGTGCCAACCGGCTGGCGTCCAACTCGCTCCTCGACGGGATGGTCTTCGGCTTCCGGTGCGTCGAGGCCATCGAGCGGGGTCGAGACGGGCCCATGGCGACGGGCGCGATGCGCGCTGTGCTCGACGCCGCGCCGAGCGAGCACTACGAGCCGGGGTCGTCGGTCATCGGTGGTCGCCGGATCGCCCGTTCGATCCTTCCGGTCGACGTGCCCGTTCTCACCGCCACCGACGACGACGAGGCGGTTGCCGACATCAGGACCCGGCTGCAGGCGACGCTCACCCGCCACGCCGGCGTGGTCCGCGATGCCGACTCCCTGGCGGCCGCCGCATCGGAGGTGGCGCGCCTTGCGATCGAGCTCACCGCGGTGCGCCACGGATCAACGGCCCGACTCGAGGCCTGCAACCTCATCGAAGTGGGCGCCGCGTTGGTGCACGCGGCCGCGGAGCGGCGTGAGAGCCGGGGCTGCCACACCAGGAGCGACGCGCCCGAGCCGTCTCCGGAGGGGCGCGTGCGCATCGTCATCGGCGGCCCCGATCCCGCCGACTGAAGGCCCGACGGTGCGAGAGGTCGTTCGCTCGTGTGCTCCCCGTCGCCACGGTTCTCCTGCGCGCCGCGCACGGAATCCGTGCGCGCCGCGCCAAAGTACGACGCTGGAGCGGTGAAGGTGGATCGCACCGAAGACGATGGACCCAGGGCACGCAGTAGCGTCCCCGGCCGTGACCGATCTGCCTTCCCCCTCCGCGGACGATGGCGGCCCCGCCGCCCCGACCCCTCCAGCATCGACCTCCGCGATCCCTCCCGCCTGGCACCCCGACCCCCAAGGCCATCACCAGCTCCGCTGGTGGGACGGTGAGGCGTGGACCGACAACGTGTCGTCCAACGGCGTCGCCTCCCTCGATCCCGTGGACATGAGCGGCACGGTGCCGGTCGGGCAGCAACCGGCCGACAAGATCCGCCACCAGGTCGAGCAGCAGGCGGGCCTGTCGGTTGGCGAGGGCCCGGCTAGCAGCGACCTCCTCCACCAGCGGATCCTCGTGGTCAACCAGAAGTGGAAGTTGATCGAGGTCAACAACGAGTACGCGGTCTACGACCAGCACGGCACCCAGGTCGGCGGGGTTCGCCAGGTGGGTCAGTCCACGCTGAAGAAGGCGGTGCGGCTCTTCAGCAACATCGATCAGTTCCTCACCCACACGCTGCAGGTCGTCGACGTCTCCGGGCAGGTGCTCATGGTGATGACCCGGCCGGCCAAGTTCATGAAGTCGCGCCTCAACATCACTGACGGCGCCGGGCGCCCCATCGGCGAGATCGTCCAGCAGAACGTCATCGGCAAGATCCGATTCTCGCTGGAAGCGGGAGGCCAGACACTGGGTTCGATCAACGCCGAGAACTGGCGGGCCTGGAACTTCGCGATCCGCGACGCCGCGGGTGACGAGATCGCCCGCGTCACCAAGACGTGGGAGGGCCTCGCGAAGGCCATGTTCACCACGGCCGACAACTACGTGCTGCAGATCCACCGGCCGCTGCCCGACCCGCTCCGCCAGCTCGTGGTGGCGTCGGCGCTCTGCATCGACACCGCTCTCAAGCAGGACGACGGCTGACCCGTCGATCGTCAATCCGCCGAACCCGGCGGCCGTCGGCCCATCGAGGATGCCGGCGACGATGTGCGCTGGGCCGATGGCCCTGTCCCCACGCTCGAGCGCGTCGTCGAGCGCTCCCCGCGCGTCCTGGGCGCTGAGTCCCATCGCCCGACCGAGCTCGTCGTCGCTGGCGAGCACGCCGATGAGGAGGTGCTCGGTGCCGACGTGTCGGTCGCCGCGCGCCCCGGCCTCCTCCACCGCGTGCCGGACCGCGCGGCGTGCTGGGCGTGCGAACCGTTCGAACATCGTCATCTCCCGTGCTTCTTGTGGACGGCCTGGCGCGACACTCCCAACGCGTCGCCGATCTGCTCCCACGACCAGCCCGCCGCTCGGGCGGCGCGCACGTGGTCGCCTTCGAGCTGGTCGGCCAATCGACGCAGCACCACCACCGCCCGCAGGCCCACCTCCGGATCGGTCGAGCCGACCGCGGTTGCGAGTTGCTGTGCATCCATGCCCGTCAACCTAAGATGACAGGCAGCTGTCGTCAACCTCTATTGACAGATCAGGCCGATTCGGCCCCGGATGCTGGGACGCGGCAGGCTGTTGCCCCCATGAACCCGCTGCTCGAGCCCCCCATCGGTGAGGTGCGCGCCGTGGTGGCGCGCGCCCTGGCCGAGGACCTCAACCCGCTCGGCGACGTCACCTCGATGCTCCTCGATCCGGAGCGCACCGCCACCGGTCGCTTCGTCGCCAGGGGACACGGGCGCATCGCCGGCTCGACCTGCGCGATCGAGACCTTTCGGCAGGTCGACGAACGCCTGCGGATCGCCTGGTCGGCACCCGACGGCACCACCGTCGAGCCGGGGACGTTCGTCGGCACCGTCATCGGCCCGTTGGCCTCGATGCTCACGGCCGAGCGCACGGCCCTCAACCTGCTCGGACACCTCTCCGGTGTCGCCACCCAGGCGGCGCGCTACCGCGAGGTCGCCGACGCCGCCACCGCGGTGTGGGACACCCGCAAGACCACGCCAGGGCTCCGTTCGCTCGAGAAGGCGGCGGTGCGCGCCGGCGGGTGCGTCAACCACCGCGGCAACCTCTCGGAGTGGGTGATGCTGAAGGACAACCACCTCACCGGCATCGGGATCACCGCGGCGGTCGGCCGGGCCCGTGCCACCTGGCCCGGCAAGACGGTGCAGGTCGAGTGCGATCGCGCCGACCAGGCCGTCGAGGCCGTCGCCGCCGGGGCCGACGCAGTGCTGCTCGACAACCTCGACGTCGACGAAGCCGCCCGTTGCGTCCAGATGGTCCGCGACGCCGATCCCCGCTGCCTCATCGAGATCAGCGGGGGCATCACGCTCGAGACCATCGCTCCCTACAGCCGCATCGGTGCCGACTGCATCTCCGTCGGCGCCATCACCAACTCGGCCCCGGTGCTCGACATCGGGCTCGACATCACCCCCACCGTGGAGGGGCTCGTCTGATGCTGCTCACGATCGACGTCGGCAACTCGAACACGGTCATCGGCCTCTACGACGACACCGATGCCGACCAGGCATCCAGCGCGGGCGAAGGGCTCCTCGACCACTGGCGCATCGCCACCGATCACGACCGCACCGCCGACGAGCTGGCGGTGGTCATCCGGGGCTTCCTCGGGCTGGGCCGCAGTCGCGGCGAGTCCGAGATCGAGGGGATCGCGATCTCCTCGGGCGTGCCGCGGTCGACAGCGGCCCTTCGCGACATGTCGAACCGTCACTTCGACCTGCGGCCGGTGGTCATCGAACCGGGCGTCCGCACCGGCATCGCCATCGCCACCGACAACCCCCGGGAGGTCGGGGCCGATCGCATCGCCAACTCGGTGGGAGCGTGGCACATCTTCGGCGGCCCCTGCATCGTCGTCGACTTCGGCACCGCCACCACCTGTGACGTGATCTCCGACCGTGGCGAGTACATCGGCGGCGCCATCGCGCCCGGGGTCAACATCAGCCTCGATGCCCTCTTCAACCGCACGGCCGCACTGCGCGCCGTCGAGCTGGTCGAGCCCCGCAGCGTCATCGGCAAGACCACGGTCGAGTGCATCCAGTCGGGAGCGATCTTCGGCTTCGCCGGCATGGTGGACGGCCTCGTCCGGCGCATCCAGGACGAGCTCGGCCCGTGCAAGGTCGTCGGCACCGGCGGATTGAGCTCGCTCATCTCTCCCTACTCGGCCACCATCGAGCAGATCGAACCGTGGATCACGCTCCACGGCCTCCGCCTCATCCACGCCAAGAACGCCGAGTGATGTCCGACCGCACGGTTCCCGCCGCCTCCGATCCAGCCGCTGGCGCAGCCCCCGGGCACGGCCCGAGCATCCCGTACCGGTTCGAGCCCGACGCCACCGCCGCGGCGCTCGCTGCCGAGCACGGGCACCTCGAACCGGGCACCGAGACCGACCAGGTGGTCACCGTCGCCGGCCGGCTCATGCTGCGTCGCATCCAGGGCAAGCTCGGCTTCGGCACCCTCCAGGACGGCACCGGTCGCATCCAGCTGTTCGCCCCGTCGGCCACTACCCCCGACTTCGAGGGCTTCGGCGCCCTCTCGCTCGGCGACTGGATCGGTGTGCGCGGCATCGTCATGACAACCCGCCGGGGCGAGCTGTCGGTGCGGGCCGACGAGTGGGTGCTCCTCGCCGAGGCCCGGCGCCAGTTCCCCGACAAGTGGCACGGGCTCACCGACACCGAGACCCGCTACCGGCAGCGCTACGTCGACCTGTGGGTCACCGAGGATTCGCGCCGTACCTTCGTGCTCCGCAGCCGCGTCGTGTCGCTCACCCGGCAGTTCCTCGAGGCGCGCGGGTTCCTCGAGGTCGAGACGCCGGTGCTGCACCCCATCCCCGGCGGCGCGCTGGCTGAACCGTTCAGCACCCACCACAACGCGCTCGACCAGGAGCTGTTCCTGCGCATCGCCCCTGAGCTCTACCTCAAGCGCCTCGTGGTCGGCGGCTTCGAGCGGGTGTTCGAGATCGGCCGCGTGTTCCGCAACGAGGGCATGTCGACCCGCCACAACCCCGAGTTCACGATGCTCGAGCTCTACCAGGCGTACGCCGACTACCACGACATCATGGCGCTGGTCGAGGAGCTGGTGGCCCACCTCGCCACCGAGGTCTGCGGCTCCACCACCGTGGCCTACGGCGACCGCGAGCTCGACCTGTCGGCTCCGTGGCGGCGGGCCACGATGGACGAGCTCATCACCGAGCACACCGGCCTCGAGGTCTCGGTCGACACACCGATCGACGAGCTGCGTCACGAGTGCGATCGCCTCGAGATCCCGTGGGAGGACGGCGACGGCACCGGCAAGCTCCTCCTCGAGCTCTACGAGAAGACCGTCGAGTCGGTCCTGTGGGACCCCGTGTTCGTCATCGACTACCCCGTCGAGGTCTCACCGCTGTCGCGGGTCCACCGCGAACGCCCCGGCTACACCGAGCGGTTCGAGGCCATCGTGGCCGGCCGCGAGCTCGGCAACGCCTTCTCCGAGCTCACCGATCCCGACGACCAGCGATCGCGCATGGAGGCCCAGGCGCGGGCCAAGGACGCTGGCGACTCCGAGGCCATGGTCGTCGACGAGGACTACCTCCGCGCCCTCGAGTACGGCCTGCCGCCCACGGGTGGTCTCGGCATCGGCATCGACCGTCTGGTGATGTTGCTCGCCAACGTGCACTCGATCCGCGACGTCGTGTTGTTCCCCACGCTGCGCCCCGAGCAGGACTGAACTTCAGCGGCTGGCGGTGGCGATGAAGGCGCCGCCCTCGCCCATGGTGGCGAGCGGCGAGCCCTCCAGGTGCCGTCGAAGGTCGTCGGCGGTGAGCAGCGGGTCGGGCGTCCAACCGGCTCGGCGGAGGACGTCAGGCGTGCGCTCGGCCGGAAGCCGGAAGTACGTCGTCTCGCCCGAGCCGCGGTGGCCGGTTGGTCCACCTCGAAGAACGTCACGCCGGGACGCGCCATGCGCCAGGCGCGGCTGTCGTAGCCCGCCCCGACGATGACAACCTGATCGATCCCGTCGTCGAGCGCCTGGCCGAGGCGGTCGTCGAACACCAGGGTGCGGGCCGCCAGGTACGGAAGCGTGTTGGGCGAGGCGGCGCAGGCCGGGAAGCCGGAGGGTGGTGGCGACCGTCCGCATGCGCGGCGGCAGCATGTCGAGGGCGAGGGGATCGTCGACCACGCCCATCCACGTGAGGTGGGCCCGCACGAGGGTCACCGCCACCGCCGATCGGGACGCGACCACCATGCCTTCACCCTACGAGGCCGTCTGACGTCGTGCCGCGATCGCTCGGGCGGCTCCGACCACGGTCGACCTCGCCGCTCATCGTCGGCAGTCGACCGCGACGGCGAGCGCAGCGCAGATGTTCTCCATCCGCTCGGAGCTGAGGCGACCGAGTCGCTGGACGAGCATCCTGATAGGAACGCTCTCGACCGTGTCGAGGTTGACGGCGGAGGGCCGTGGCACGGGGTCGTCGCCAGGTTCGAGGAGGACCTCGCTCGGCAGACCGCGGATCGTGGTGGTGCACGGGCCGACCACGACGCGACGCAGCCGCGGGATGGCGATGTCGCGCGACAGCACGACCACGGGACGACGACCGGCGGCGGGCAGCTCGCACCACCACACGTCGCCACGAGCGGGAAGGTCGGTCATGACCGCCCTGCCACATCGCGGAACGACGCCAGATCGCCCCACTCGTCGGGCTCGTCGAGTGGGTGCGCCTCGTAGCCGGCGATGTACGCCGCGTCGATCCCCGCAGCTCTGTGCAGGGCGAGGAGTGCGGCGAGCGCCTCGTCGAGGAGAGCCGCATCGTTCAGATCCCGACATCGGGCGCGCGCCGCGGCCAGGAGATCTCGATCGACGGTGGTGCTGACCCGCTCACGTGCCATGCCATAACTATGCCATGGTCATGCCACCGGTTCATTACGAAAGTACGTCCGAGAGGTCCTGGCCGGCATGGGGCCTCAGACCAGCGCGTCGATCAGCAGGTAGGCGCCAACTGCGGTGATGGCGCCAAGGTAGAGACGTCGGAACCGCTCCTCGGGCATGCGGTCGAGCGCTCGGCTGCCGAGGTGGGTGCCGGCGATGACGCCCACGATGCCCGCCACGGCCGCTGGGGCGAAGCGGGTCGGGGCGAGGCCGGCGATGCCGAACAGCACGATCTTGGCGGCGTGGCCCGCCACTTGGGTGGCGGCGAACGTGCCGACGAAGCCGAGTCGCGATGAGGTCGCGGCCCGGAACAGGGGAGGCTGCAGTGCCCCCGTGGCGCCGACGACCACGTTGAGGGCACCGATGACCGCGCTCACCCCCAGCCAGCCACGCCGGGAGGGAGCGGCGAGCTCCAACGAGGTGCGCTCCGGCACCCAGGTGGCCAACAGCACCGTCACGGCGATCGCACCCTGGAGGAGGGCCTCGGGCGCCCGCACCACCAGTGGCATGGCCAGCGCCCCGGCCGGGAGCATCAGGGCCGAGGCCGGCACCGCGATCGACCACTCGACGTCGTGGCGGCGGATGACCGTGCGGGTGCCGTTCGACACCACCTGGATGGCGGCGTGGAGGGGGATTGCCACCAGCGGGTCGACGAAGAACAGAAGGATGGCGAGCAGCACCATGCCGCCGCCGAAGCCGAGCACCGCGGTGAGCGCCGACGTGGCGAGAGCCCCGATGCCGACGAGTACGACCGTGAGGGGATCCACGCCACTTGTCTACTACTTGTATGCATGCCGGGTGCGCTGAACGACGGTTGGGCGCGGTTCGGCTCGGACGGAGGGGCGCAAACGCGCCCGACCCGCGGCGCCCGGCCCTCAGGTGGGGAGGGCGATGGCGCGGCCCGAGTCGAGCAGGTGCTCGGCTGCGCCGATCAGGACCGCTGCAGCCTCGGATCCCTCGAACGGCGCCAGCGCCGCGGCCGCCGCGTCGACCTGGGCCCGAGCGTCGGCGAGCGCCTCGTCGATGCCGCCGCCCGAACGGGCGAGCGTCCGCACCTGGTCGACCTGCTCGACCGACAGGGGCTGGCCGAGCAGCTCGCGCAGCTCCTCGCCGCCCGGAAGGGCCAGGGCTCGCAGCACCGGCAGGGTGTAGACGCCCTCGACGAGGTCGTTGCCGGCGGGCTTGCCGAGCTGCTCCTCGGTGGCGGTGAGGTCCAAGATGTCGTCGATCATCTGGAACGCCATGCCGTAGCGCTGGCCGAACTCGGTGACGGCGTCGATGGACGCGCGGTCGAGATCGCTGACGATGGCGCCGATGCGGCAAGCGGCCGCGAACAGCGACGCTGTCTTCCCCGAGATCGACGCGAGGTAGGCGTCTTCGGTGCGCTTCGGGTCGAACATCGACTGCAGCTCGCGCACCTGGCCCTCGCACAGGCGGCCGATGGTGGCAGCGAGCAAGCCGGCCACCTCGACACCGAGCGATGCGGCGATCTCCGAGGCCTTCGCCAGGAGGAAGTCGCCGACGAGGATAGCGCGCAGGTTTCCCCAGCGCGCGTTGACGCTGTCGACCGTGCGGCGGATGACCGCCTCGTCCATCACGTCGTCGTGGTAGAGCGAACCGATGTGCACCAGTTCGACGGAGACCCCGCCCATGACCGCCTCGTGAGAGGCTTCACCGACCTTCTCGCGCGAGACGGCGGCCGAAGCCACCGCGAAGAGAGGCCGAACGCGCTTGCCGCCGGCGACGATGAGGTGGCTGGCGACCTCGGTGAGGAACTCGTCGTCGGCGCGCACCGACGCGATGAGAGCGTCCTCGATCCGCACGAGGTCGGCGAGGAGCGAGGCGTGGTGATGCAGTGGGGCGGCTGGCACGCTCGCCGAGGCTACGGGATCTGGGGAACGGCTCCCAACCGTGGAACCTCAGATCGGCGCCTTCGCGACCGAAGATCGTACCAACGGGGTACCAACCCGGCCTCGACGACGTCGTCGATCCACATCGCCGAGAGGGCGGCGTGCGATCGGAGCGCCCGGGGTTACACTCAGAGGACGAATTCCCCACTGTGGGAGGGAGTTTCCTTGTTCGAACGATTTACCGACCGGGCCCGCCGTGTGGTCGTGCTGGCGCAAGAAGAAGCGCGCCTGCTCAACCACAACTACATCGGCACCGAGCACATCCTCTTGGGCCTCATCCACGAGGGCGAGGGAGTGGCCGCCAAGGCGCTCGAGTCACTCGGCATCAGCCTCGAGGCGGTGCGCAGCCAAGTCGAGGAGATCATCGGCCAGGGTGGCTCGTCGCCATCGGGCCACATCCCCTTCACCCCTCGTGCCAAGAAGGTCCTCGAGCTATCGCTGCGCGAAGCGCTCCAGTTGGGCCACAACTACATCGGCACCGAGCACATCCTCCTCGGCCTCATCCGTGAGGGCGAGGGCGTGGCCGCTCAGGTGCTCGTCAAGCTCGGAGCCGACCTGTCCCGGGTCCGCCAGCAGGTCATCCAGCTGCTGTCGGGCTACTCCGGCCCAGGCGGCCAGCCCGCCGGCGACAAGGCCGGCGCCACCGCAGGCGGCAGCGGCGAGCAGAGCCCCTCGGGGTCGCTCGTCCTCGACCAGTTCGGTCGCAACCTCACCCAGCTCGCCCGAGAGAAGAAGCTCGACCCGGTCATCGGTCGTGCCCGCGAGGCCGAGCGAGTCATGCAGGTCCTCTCCCGACGCACCAAGAACAACCCGGTGCTCATCGGCGAGCCGGGCGTGGGCAAGACCGCCATCGTCGAGGGCCTGGCTCAGTCCATCGCCCGCGACGACGTGCCCGAGACGCTGCACAACAAGCAGCTCTACACCCTCGACCTCGGTGCCCTGGTGGCCGGTTCGCGCTATCGCGGCGACTTCGAGGAGCGGCTGAAGAAGGTCCTGAAGGAGATCAAGACCCGCGGCGACATCATCTTGTTCATCGACGAGCTCCACACGCTCGTCGGTGCGGGAGCGGCCGAGGGTGCCATCGACGCCGCCAGCATCCTCAAGCCGATGCTGGCCCGCGGCGAGCTCCAGACCATCGGCGCCACCACCCTCGAGGAGTACCGCAAGTACCTCGAGAAGGACGCAGCACTCGAGCGGCGCTTCCAGCCCATCAAGGTCGAAG
The DNA here is from genome assembly GCA_016649895.1 of Acidimicrobiia bacterium. GTDB lineage: Bacteria > Actinomycetota > Acidimicrobiia > Acidimicrobiales > SKKL01 > Actinomarinicola. The sequence continues at coordinate 24,122 of JAENWR010000019.1, forward strand.
AGCCCACGGTCGCGCACACGATCGAGATCCTCAAGGGCCTCCGCGGCCACTACGAGGCGCACCACCGGGTCACCATCACCGACCAGGCCCTCGTCGCCGCCGCCAACCTGGCCGACCGCTACATCGCCGACCGGCACCTCCCCGACAAGGCCATCGACCTCATCGACGAGGCCGGCTCGCGCCTGCGCATCCGGCGCATGGAGACCCCCGCCGACTACAAGGACCTCGAGAACTCCCTCTCCGAGATCGTCCGGAAGAAGAAGGAAGCCGTCGAGTCCCAGGACTTCGAGGCCGCCGGCCGCCTGCGCGACGAGGAGAAGGACATCCTCGCCCAGAAGGAGGAGAAGGAGGCCGAGATCAAGGCCTCCGGCGTCGACCTCTTCGACGAGGTCGATGAGGAAGCCATCGCCGAGGTCCTCTCCATCTGGACGGGCATCCCGGTCTACAAGCTCACCGAGGAGGAGACCGCCAAGCTCCTCCGCATGGAAGACGAGCTGCACAAGCGGGTCATCGGCCAGGAGGACGCCATCAAGGCGGTGTCCCAGGCCATCCGCCGCACCCGTGCCGGCCTCAAGGATCCCAAGCGCCCGTCGGGCTCGTTCATCTTCCTGGGCCCATCGGGCGTGGGCAAGACGGAGCTGGCCAAGACGCTCGCCGAGTTCCTGTTCGGCGACGAGCAGTCGCTCATCAGCCTCGACATGTCCGAGTACATGGAGAAGCACACGGTGAGTCGCCTCGTCGGTTCACCCCCGGGCTACGTCGGCTACGAAGAGGGTGGCCAGCTCACCGAAGCCGTCCGGCGCAAGCCGTTCTCGGTGGTGCTCTTCGACGAGATCGAGAAGGCTCACCCCGACGTCTTCAACACGTTGTTGCAGATCCTCGAAGAGGGTCGCCTCACCGACTCCCAGGGTCGATCGGTCGACTTCCGCAACACCGTGCTCATCATGACCTCCAACCTCGGCACCGCCGATCTGCGCAAGGCCAACCTCGGCTTCACGCAGAACTCCGAGGCGGTGAGCTATGAGCGGATGAAGGAGAAGGTCAACGACGCCCTCAAGGCGCACTTCCGGCCCGAGTTCCTCAACCGCATCGACGACACCATCGTCTTCCACGAGCTCAGCCGGGACGAGGTCACCTCGATCGTCGACCTGATGATCAAGCGGCTGCAGAACCAGTTGGAAGCCCAGGGCATCGGGCTCGAGCTCACCCAGGAAGCCAAGGTGCATCTGGCCGACAAGGGCTACGACGCCAGCCTCGGCGCCCGGCCCCTCCGCCGTGCCATCCAGCGGCTCATCGAGGACCCCATGTCCGAGCGGCTCCTGTGGAAGGAGTTCCACGCCGGCGAGACCATCATCGCCGATGTGGGCATCGATCCGGAGAAGCCCGAGCAGGGCGAGTCCATCGTCTTCCGCACGGTCGAGGGCTTCGAGCCCCCGCCAGTCGAGCTGGCCGAGGCCGGCCCGGCCGAGTAGCCGCAAAGGCTCACGCACTGCCCGGTGGCCCCGCTTCGGCGGGGCCACCGTCGCGTCCACCCGCCTGTCCCGTCGGGTGCCACCCTCTGGTCCAACGCGACCCCGCGCCCCCGGTAGGTTCGCCCCATGCCGTTCGTCCGCCGCCGATGCCTCGTGCCCCTGCTCGCACTGGTCGTGCTCGTCGTGGCGTCGGCCTGCCAGGCCGACGTCACGGTCGCCGTCGCCGTGGCCGACGGAGGATCGGGCATCGTTCACGTCTCGGTCCACCTCGACGCCGATGCGGTGTCGCGCGTCGAGGGGCTCGACGAACTGCGCACCGCCGACCTCGTCGAGGCTGGCTGGACGGTGGCCGACCCTGTGGAGGCCCAGGGCGGTCGGGTGTTCGAGGCGTCCAAGCCGTTCGCCGACCCGGCCGAGCTCGCCACGGTGCTCGAGGAGGTCAGCGGGCCGGGCGGGCCGTACGCCCAGCTGGGATTGGCCGTCGACCGCTCGTTCGCTCGGTCCACGTTCCGCGTCGAGGGCGTCCTCGACGGCTCGGTCGGCGTCGAGGGGTTTGCCGATCCTGCGGTCGCCGGTGCGCTCGACGGCCTCCCGTTCGGGGTCGACCTCGCCGAGCTCGAAGCAGAGCTCGGTTCGCCTCCCGGCTCGATGGTTGACCTCCGGCTGGTGGTGTCGATGCCGGGCGATGTCGAGGGTGGAGGCGATGGGGGCTCAGCGCCGTTGGCGGCCGACGGATCGCCCGACGCGGTGCTGTGGGAGACCGACCTCGCCGCGGATGCTCCGGTGCCGGTGCTGGCGACATCAGAGACGACGAGGTTCCGTTCGGTCCTCTTCGCCGGCATCGCTGCGGCCCTGGTGGCGCTGCTGCTGCTCGTGGTGCTCGTCCGGATCGTGTGGGGCGTGCGCCGGCGACGCCGTCGGCGCCGCAACCAGCGTCATGCCGCCGCCGTGGCGCCCGCCCGGTCGACACGTGCCGAAGTGGTGCCGCCCGACACGGGCGAGGCGGTCCGGGTGGTCGCGAGCGGGCCGGTACCTGCGACGGACCGGCCGGACAGTCCAGAGGTGAGCGCCGTCGCTGAAGGCCTGCAGATGGTGATCCTCGGCGGCCCTGGCACCTTGTTCGACGTGCGCGACCAGGTCGACGAGGTGGTGGCGTTCGCACGAGCGCACGGCTCGATCCTCGAGTACCCCAAGATCGCGGGACTCTTCGACGATGCCAGCCGCGGCCGGCTCTCGACTAGCGAGCTGTGGCGGGTTCTCGGCGTCGAGGGCGATGCCGAGGCGCTCGACGCCGACATGCTCGGCCGCTACCAGCTCACGACGGGAGCGCGAGAGTTCGTCGTTCGAGCGCGCGAGCGCGGCTTCCGCGTCGCCTACCTGGGAGACGGGCCGGCCGGCTGGCTGGCCCAGCTCCGTCGCAGTTTCCTGCTCGACGAACTCATCGATCCGTGGGTGGTCAGCTCCGACATCGGCTCCCACCTCCCCGAATCGGCGATGTTCGAGGCGCTGCGCCGGCTGTCGGGGGTCGCTCCGGCCAACTGCCTCCTCATCGACGATCGGTTGGAGGTCCTCGAGACGGCGCACGGCCTCGGCTTCGGCACCACGTGGTTCGCGCCGTCAGGACGTGCGGTCGAGGCGCCCGGGCACAGCATCATCCGCAGCTTCGCCGACCTCCTGTCGGGCTGAGTGGGCCGATCCCTGTGTCGCGCAGGCGCTGACGTTCTAGGCTGATCACACGTCGTGCATCGACGCTCGGAGCCAACGCTCCCCTTGCCCGTCTCCGACAGGGAGCGCCGATCCGTGGCCATCACCGAACCGAAACGTCACAAGCTGTACCAGCACCTCACCGATGTCCTCGGACCCGAGGAGGCCGACACACTCATGGAGCATCTGCCGCCAGTCGGATGGGCGAACGTCGCCACCAAGGACGACCTCGCGCGGCTGGATGTGTCCATCGATGGCCGCTTCGCTCACATGGATGTGCGCTTCGCCCAGGTGGATGTGCGCTTCGCCCAGGTGGATGCTCGGTTCGAGATCCTGGACGCGAACCTGCGGTCGTACATCGACCGAGCCATCCGGACGAGCACCCTGGTGACGGTGGGCGTGCTCGGAACGCTCACGACCGTGGTGACGACCCTTTCCAACCTCTGAGCGTCCGCACACCTGAGGACCACCGCCATGTACGCGCAGTCCCGAGCGCCAGCCAGGCGCTGCAGCCGATGCATCGATCCCGGCTCGCCCTCGAGCAGGTAGTTGGTGAACACGAACGACCACTCGGGCGGCGACAGCTCCTCGATCGCCGCATGGACAGCCCGGCGCACGTCGTGGACGTGCGGCCACACCTCTTTCGGCAGCGTGCGCACACCATCGGTGCCGATCACCGTGAGGATCGGCCGGGCCGTCAGGTGGTTGTCGACCAGCACGAAGTGTTGGCCACGTTGTGCGGCTTCGTCGACGATGGCCACCCCACCGTGCGCTTCCCCGCCGCTGGCGATCAGACGAGGTGGATGAGAGCAGGCCAGCGCGCCATCGAGGCAGAGTAGATCGGTGAGCGACTACTCCGACGCCCCAGATGACGTCGTTGCCCGAGTGCGCTTGGCCGTGGCCGAGCTTCCCGAGATCCACGAGGAGAAGGCGTGGGCGGGCACCAGGTGGCGGGTGCGGCAGCGCACCTTCGCCCACGTCCTCGGTGTCGATCGCGACGGCGGGTACGACGTCGTCCTCAGCTTCCGCTCGCAGGGGCCCGAGCTCGAGGTGCTGCAACGCATGGGTCACCCGTTCTTCACCCTCGGCTGGGGACGTGACGCCATGGGGATGGTGCTCGACGACGACACCGAATGGGACGAGGTCGCCGAGCTCGTCACCGAGAGCTATTGCGTCCTCGCACCCAAGAAGCTCGTCGCGCTGATCGACCGCCCGGATGACGCGCAGTCCTGAGGGGCGAACCGCCGGTCAAACGTGGGGGTCCACCCATCGGACGGCACGGCCGCCTAGGGTTTCGGTTCGGAGCGGGTGGGCCCGAGGAGAACCATGTCCTGGCATCCGTCCCGCGCGTCCCGTCGAGCTCTCGATCCGGCCGCGCCGACGCGCTACCGCTCCGCCACCGTCCAGTCCAGCGCTGGCCGGTCGATGCTCGTGCACCTCGACGACGGCGACGATCGTCTGCTGCCGGTGCCGCCGGCGCCGTTGCCCACCCTGGTGGGCTCGACGGTCATGGTCGCAGGGGAGCACGACTGGGTGGTGGCGATCGTGCCGAGCGACCCGCTCGAGGAGGTGGCCCTCACCGCCCACGGCCTCCCGGTGGTCGACCTGCGGGCCGACCGCGACCTGAGCACCGACCCCGACGCGAACCGGCCGCTCGACCTGGCGCGGTTCAACCGTCGGGCCGCGCTCGCCGAGTCGCGCCGACGTCACGCCCGGACGGCGAAGTTCCGTCGCATCGTCCGGTAGAGGTCGCCTCCCTGGCTGTCACAACCCCCGCGTAGGGTCACGGCATGGCCCGTGCCCGCACCCTCTTCCGCTGCGCCGAGTGCGGATCGGTCGCGCCCCAGTGGGCGGGGCGGTGCGCCACGTGCGGTGAGTGGAACACCCTGGTCGAGGAGCTCGAGGCTCCCTCGGTGCAGGTGGGCACCATCGCTCCGGCGGCCACCCCTACGCCCATCGGCGACATCGACCCCACCGAGTGGCAGCCGCGGCCCACCGGCATCGACGAGCTCGACCGCGTGCTCGGCGGCGGCCTCGTGCCGGGCTCGGTCACCCTCGTCGGCGGTGAGCCCGGCATCGGCAAGTCCACGCTGCTGCTCCAGGCGCTCGCCGCGCTGGCCGAGCGCCACGTTCGGGTCCTCTACGTCTCGGGCGAGGAGTCGGCCCAGCAGGTGCGTCTGCGCGCCGAGCGCCTCGCTGCGCTCCAGCCGTCGTTGTGGTTCGTGGCCGAGACCGACCTCGGCAACGTCCTCGGCCACATCGACGGGGTATCGCCCGTGGTCCTCGTGGTCGATTCCATCCAGACGATGACCAGCCCCGACCTCACCTCGTCAGCCGGTTCGGTCGCCCAGGTGCGCGAGTGCGCGGCGCGCCTGGTGCGCGAGGCCAAGACGCGTGGCGTTGCCACGGTGCTGGTGGGTCACGTCACCAAGGACGGCGGGCTGGCAGGTCCGCGCGTGCTCGAGCACGTGGTCGACACGGTCATCTCGTTCGAAGGCGAGCGCCATCACGCCCTGCGACTGCTGCGAGCGGTGAAGCACCGGTTCGGTTCCACCGACGAGCTCGGTCTCTTCGAGATGACCGAACACGGCCTCGTCGGTCTGCCCGACCCCAGCAAGCTCTTCCTCGCCGATCGCCGGCCTGGTGTTGCCGGCTCGGTGGTCGTCCCCACCATGGAGGGCCACCGCCCCCTGCTCGTCGAGCTGCAGGCCCTGGTGAGCGCGGGCCAGGGGGGCTCCCCGCGCCGCTCGGCCCAGGGTCTCGACCACGGCAGGTTGGCGTTCCTCCTCGCCGTCCTCGAACAGCGGGCGTCGGTCGACATCGGCACCTCCGACGTCTACGCCTTGGCCGTCGGCGGGGTGCGCATCGTCGAGCCCGCTGCTGATCTGGCCATCGCGCTCGCGGTGGCGTCGGCCCGGCTCGACAAGCCCATCGCCCCCGACCTGGTCGCCATCGGCGAGGTCGGCCTCGGTGGCGAGCTGCGCCAGGTCGGCCAGGCCGGTCGACGCCTGGTCGAGGCCGCTCGCCTGGGGTTCACCCGCGCCCTCGTACCCACCTCGGCTCCCGATGGCCCGCCCGGGGTCGAGCTCATCCGCGTGGGCACCGTGGTCGAGGCGGTGCGCCTGGCCACCGCCGGCGGTCCGGGCCAGGCAGGGTCGGTTGGGTAGACTCACGTCGTGGTCGCCCGGCACAGTCCCGCTTCGCTCGATGCCCTTCGTGCCATCGCGCCCGGCAAACCCCTGCGAGAGGGGCTCGATCGCATACTCCAGGCGGGCAAGGGTGCCCTCATCGTGGTCGGCGACGGTCCCGAGGTGCTCAACATCTGTTCTGGTGGGTTCCTGCTCGACGCCGCGTTCAGCCCTCAGCGGCTCTCAGAGCTCGCCAAGATGGACGGGGCGATCATCCTCGCCCGCGATGCCTCGCGCATCGCCCGGGCCAACGTGCACCTCGTGCCCAACCCCAACGTGCCCACCTCCGAGACCGGCACCCGTCACCGCACGGCCGAGCGGGTGGCCCGCTCCATCGACGTCCCGGTCATCTCGGTGTCCGAGGACATGGCCGTCATCGCTGTCTACGTCGGCGACGAGAAACACCCCCTCGAGCCCACCGCGCGCCTGCTCAACCGGGCCAACCAGGCGCTGCAGACCCTCGAGCGCTACCGGTCCCGCCTCGACGGCGTCGCCGCGTCGCTGTCGGCCCTCGAGGTCGAAGACCTCGTCACCCTGCGCGATGTCGTCAGCGTCCTGCAGCGCACCGAGATGGTGCGACGCATCGCCGAGGAGATCGAGATCGACGTCATCGAGCTCGGTGTCGACGGCCGGCTCATCATGCTGCAGCTCGAAGAACTGCTGGGCGGGGTCTACGACGACGGACGTCAGGTCGTGCGCGACTACTTCCACGAAGAGACTGGTTGGCAGCTGCCCGAAGCGATGGGTGCGCTGGCCGAGTTCGGCACCGAGGAGCTCCTCGACCTCAAGGCCGTGGCCGAGATGCTGCGCATGCCCGGTGACGGCGTCGACCTCGACCGCAGCGTCACACCGCGCGGCTACCGGCTCCTGTCCAAGGTGCCGCGGCTGCCCGAGGCCGTCGTCGACAACATCGTGCGGCGTTTCGGCAACCTGCAGAAGATCATGCGGGCCACCACCGCCGACCTCGAGAGGGTCGACGGAGTGGGCGCCACCCGCGCCAAGGCCATCAAGGAGGGCCTCGCTCGCCTGGCCGAGACCTCCATCCTCGAGCGCTACTCCTGAGCGCCGACGCTCAATCGGTGGGGCCGACCGCCGCGGCGACCTCGCCCATGGCCTCGCCGAGGGCGGCCAGTTGCGCCGGCGACAGGCGGTCGACCACGTAGCGCCGAACGCTGTCGACGTGGGTGGGGGCCGATTCGACAAGGAGCTCACGTCCTGCGTCGGTGAGCACGGCGAAGGTGCCCCGCTTGTCGGTGTCGCACGCCTCGCGCTCCACCAGGCCACGGTGGTCCATCCGGTCGATGCGGTGGGTGAGCCGACTGCGCGACACGAGCGCCGCAGCGGCGAGCTCGGCCATGCGCAGCCGTCGGTCGGGCGCCTCCGAGAGGTGGACCAGGATCTCGTAGTCGGCAAGCGTGAGACCGTGCGCGGCCCGCAGGTCGCGGTCGAGCTGGTCGACGAGGTGGATCGAACCGGCGATGGTGCGGCGCCACGCCGCCTGTTGCTCGTCGTCGAGCCAGCGGGACGCGTGGTGCGAGTCGTGGCTCGTGGCGGGGCCCACGACTCGGTCAGATGGCACGTCGCGAGAGCTGCTCCCGGTCGGTGATCCGGTAGCGGCGCTCACTCTGATCGATCCATCCGAGGCGGATGAACGAGGCGATGGCCTTGTTGACCCGCTCGCGGGAGGCCCCCACCATGCCGGCAAGCTCCTCTTGGGTGATGGGGAGGGAGAACTCGTCGGCGTCGCCCGCCAGCTCGAGGAGGCGCTTGGCCGTTCGACCGGTGACATCGAGGAAGACCGAGTCGGCGAGGGCGTCGTCGACTCCACGGAGGCGGCTCACCAACATGTCGGTGACGCTCCACAGCAGCTCGGGTCGGGCCTCGTAGACCTGGCGCAGCGCCGCGTAGGGGATGACGATGACCTCGGACGGCTCGAGCGCGCGGGCCTCGGCCGATCGGCCCTTGTTGTCGAACAGGGGCATCTCGCCGAACAGGTCGCCCTGCTCCATCAGCGCCATCATCGACTCGCGTCCGTCGATCGACTTCTTGGCGATGGCGATGCGGCCCCGCACCACCACGAACAGCTCGTTGGACGGATCGTCCTCGGCGAAGAGCGTGTCGCCCCGCCGCATCACCCGTTGCTCGGCCACCTTGTCGAGTTGCTGGAGCTCGGCCTCGTTGAGCTGGGCGAACAGCTCCACGGCCGCGAGGAGAGAGACATCGGTCATAGTCTCAGATGTTACCGAGTCGGCCGCCCGGACAGTGGTCCGGCAGTCACGGGACGGCGTGGCACGCTGAGTGGATGATCCGCATCGGGCAGGGCATCGACATCCATCGGTTCAGCGACGATCCCGCCCGCCCCCTCATCCTGGGCGGGGTGCGCTTCGACGACGGCGCCGGTCTCGTCGGCCACAGTGACGCCGACGCCGTCATCCACGCCATCATCGACGCCATCATCGGGGCGGCAGGACTCGGTGACATCGGGATGCTGTTCCCCGACGACGACCCGACCCTCGCCGGTGCCGACAGCTCGAGCCTCCTGGGAGAGGCGATGCGGCGGGTCCACGAAATGGGGTGGAAGGTGTCGAACGTCGACTGCACGGTCGTGCTCGAGCGGCCGAAGCTCGCTCCGCGGCGGGCCGAGATGCAGGAGCGGCTCACCGAGCTCGTGGGTGCGCCGGTCTCGGTGAAGGCCACGCGGGCCGAGGGATTGGGTGCGATCGGCCGTGCCGAGGGCATCCTGTGTGTTGCAGTGGCGCTCATCCAACGAGCTGACGAAGAGGAATGCTGATGGCTGGAGCCGGATCACGAGGCGGACGCGGTGACGGAGGCGGCAGGGCAGGCCGATCGACCCGGGCCGACACACCGTTCCAACGCGCCCGCAAGTCGGGTGCGCCGGTGGGTCGCGCCGCCGCCAAGGCCGCCAAGGCGGGCTCGTCGTCGGCTGCGGGGCGGGCCCGCTCCACGGCGGGTGCACCTCGTCCGCCATCGGACCTCGACGACGTCGACGGCCGGCAAGGGGCCTCGCGCGGCCCGGCGGCCCGCCGGCCCGGGCAGGCGGCCAAGGGGCCACGCCGCACCGGGCCCAAGGGGCTCGGCGGCGAGTGGGTCGAGGGACGCCAGGCCGTGCGCGAGCTGCTCCTCGGTGGTCGACGCAAGGTGCGCGAGGTGGTTCTCAGCGCCGGCATGGACCAGGCCGACATCCTCGACGACATCATCGACCTCGCCGACGAGCTGAAGGTGCCCATCCGCGAGATGAGCCGCACCAAGTTCGATGCCACTGCTCGCACGCAGTCGCCCCAGGGCGTCCTCGCCGAAGCGGCGCCGCTGCCCGAGCACGAGCTGGTCTCGCTGGTGCAGACCATCGACGGCGTCGCGCCGTTCCTGCTCGCGCTCGACGGCGTCACCGACCCGGGCAACCTCGGGGCCGTTCTGCGTACCGCCGAGTGCGCCGGAGTCACCGGGGTCGTGCTGCCCCGCCACCGCGCCGTGCACGTCACGCCCACGGTCACGAAATCGGCGGCCGGTGCCATCGAGTTCTTGCCAATGGCGCTCGTGGGAGGTCTGCCCACCGCCATCTCCGACATGCAAGCGGCCGGGGTCTGGGTTGTGGGACTCGACGAGGGTGGCGACGCCCGGCTCGATGCGCTCGACCTCAGCCAACCCACGTGCCTGGTGCTCGGCGCCGAGGGTCAAGGGCTCAGCCGGCTCGTGCGTCAGCGTTGCGACGCCGTGGCCGCCATCCCACTGCTCGGCAAGCTCAACTCGCTCAACGTCGCCGCGGCCGGTGCTGTGGCCTGCTTCGAGGTGGCCCGCCAGCGCACCTGATCGACGCGCCGGCCGGATCGGGTCGCCATTGGGACCTTGTGCCCTACCACGCCGACGGTCAGGGTGGTTCGCTCGTCACAGGCACCCGGCTCGAGGAGGCGCACGTGTACGAGATGGATTCCCGCATTGGCATTGCTGGAGCGAGCGACCAGGGGACGCGCGACCGCCAGCCCGACCGTTCGGTCGACAGGGAGCTGATCGATCTCCTGCGGTCCCACGGGCCACGCGAGTGCGAGGCGTTGGCGAGCTACGAGCGCCTCCTCGAGCAGGTCGACGACGAGGGCGTCGCGTACCTGATGTCGATGATCCTCGACGACGAACGGCGTCATCACCGAACGATCGAGGAGATGCTCAACACCATCCTCAGCTTCGTGTGGGAGGTCGACATCGAGCCGTCGACGCCGGCCGTGCGGCGTCGGCCGATACCCGACGTGCACGCCGAGACGAAGCGGTTGCTCCGCCTCGAGCGTGAGGACGCCAAGGAGCTTCGTGCGCTACGTCGAGCGTTGCGGTCGGCGAAGGTGTACTCCGTTCACACGTTGCTGGCCGAGCTGATGGAGGCCGACACCGCCAAGCACATCGCCATCCTCGAGTTCCTGATCGAGCGCACGAAGCCCTAAGGGCGTGCCGGTTCCTACGGCACTAGCGGCCCATGAACGCGGCGCGCTGGGCCATCTTGTCGGCCATCTTCTCCAGCTCGGGGTCGGTGGCGAGGAGGGGAGCGAACTTCTCGCGGGCCTTCTCGCGCTTGGCCGGGTAGTACTCGGTGGGCCAGAGGCCCTCGTGGGGGCGGTAGCCCTTCAGCACGTTGCGGGCCACGGTGACCTTGTGCACCTCGTCGACGCCGTCCATGACGCTCATGGTGGGAGCTCCATCCCACATGGCCTTCAGCGGGGTGAGGTTGGTGGTACCGAGGGAGCCGAGGACGTGCATCGAACGGTAGGCGACCTCGCGGAGCACCTTGGCTGCCGTGTACTTGGTGGCCGCGATCTGGGTGCGGGCCTCCTGGGTGCTCGAGTGGTCGATGATCCATGCGGTCTCGAGGATGAGGAGGCGGAGCATCTTGATCTCGGCGTAGGAGTCGGCGATGGCTTCCTGCACCATCTGGTGGTCGGCCACGATCTTGCCGTGAGCCTCGCGGCTGAGGGCGCGCTCGCACATCATGTCGAAGGCGCGGTGGCACTGGGCGATGGCGCGCATGGCGTGGTGGATGCGGCCGCCACCCAAGCGGCGCTGGGCGAGGACCTTGCCCCCGTTCTCCGGGCCGAGCAGGTGGTCGAGCGGCACGCGCACGTCGGTGTAGCGGATGTGGGAGTGGGCGATGGGGCTGTTCGCCATGATCTCGACGCCTGGCGTGTGGCGGGGGACCACGAAGATGCCGTTCTTGCACATCAGGAAGATGAGGTCGCAGTAGGCACCGGCGCTGGTGAACCACTTCTCACCGTTGATGACCCATTCGTCGCCGTCGCGGACCGCGGTGGTGACGAAGAGGTCGGGGTCGGAGCCGCCCTGGGGCTCGGTCATCGAGTAGGCCGACCGCAGCTCCTGGTTCATGAGCGGGACGAGCCACCTCTCCTTCTGCTCGGGCGTGCCGTAGGCGGCCACCAGCTCCATGTTGCCGGTGTCGGGGGCAGCGGTGCCGAACATCGACGGGGCCGACGGGTACTTGCCGAGGATCTCGTTGATGAGGGCGAGCTTCAGCTGGCCGAAGCCGGGGCCGCCGAGCTCCTCGTCGAGGAACAGGGCCCACAGGCCGCGGTCCTTCACCTGCTGCTTCAGCGGGTCGACGAGCGCCATCATCTTCGGGTCGCGGGAGCGTGAGGCCCCCGGGAAGACGAGCTCGAGCGGCTCGAGCTCCTCCTCGCAGAACTTGGCAACCCAGTCGAGCTGCTCTTGGAACTCGGGTTCGGTCGAAAAATCCCAGGCCATGGGGTCCCCTTCGGCATTTAGTGCATCTGCACGGTAGGTACGTACGAGTGCATCATGGCATGATGTCGGGGTGAGCATCGACTCGACCACGGTCAGCACCCGCGACCGCATCATCGGGGCGGCCGAGGAGCTCTTCGCGAGCCGAGGCGTGGCCGGCGTCAGCCTGCGCGAGATCAACCGCGAGTCGGGGGCCAAGAGCCCGAGCGCCGTGCAGTACCACTTCGAGAACCGGGCCGGTGTGCTGCGGGCCATCCTCGAGAAGCACCGCCCGGCGATCGAGTCGGCCCGACACGCCGTGCTCGACCACTGCGAGGCGGAAGGCACTCTGGGTCTGCGCGACCTCGCGGGGGCCCTCGTGCGGCCTCTTGCCGCCAAGCTCTCCGATCCCGACGGCGGGCCCAACTACCTGCAGATCAACGCCGAGCTCGTCAACAAGCCTCGTCCGCTCGTCGACCCGGCGCCGGGAGACCCCGCCGACAGCGTCCAGCGTTGGCGGGCCCTCGTCGAACCGCTTCTCGACCCCGACGCGGTGGTGCTGCACCGCCGGTTCACGGCCATACGGTTCACCGCGGTCGAGCTTGGCCGCCGCGCCGCCACCGCCCCCCACACCGACGACCGGCTCTTCGTCCACCAGCTCATCGACCTCACCGCTGCGCTGCTGTCGGCGCCCCTCTCCGACGAGACCCGCCGCCTCGCCGTCGAACGCCCCCGCCCTACCCTCTGACGCCACCCGTCGACCCCCGCCCCGGACCCCCCGGTTGGGGACGATGTTGCACGTCCTGGGGTGCGGATCGTCCCCGACGCCCGCCCTCACCACTGGTTGGGGACGATGTTGCACGTCCTGGGGTGCGGATCGTCCCCGACCCGCCCGAGTGGGTCGGTCGGGCCGGCTCTCGGTCTGAAGCGTCAGGCGGAGGCGGTCTGGATGGCTCGCCAGACCTTCTCGGAGGTGCAGGGCATGTCGATGTGCTCGACCCCCAGGTGGCGGACGGCGTCGCACACTGCGTTGTGCACTGCAGGGGTGGCTCCGATGGTGCCCGATTCGCCGATGCCCTTGGCCCCGAGCGGGTTCAGGTGCGTGGGGGTCTCCTGGACGACGCGCTCGAACATGGGCAGCTCGGTGGCGCTGATGATGGCGTAGTCGCCGAAGTTGGCGGTGAGCGGTGTGCCGTGCTCGTCGTAGCGGATCTCCTCGAGGAGCGCCTGGGCCGCTCCCTGGGCGAGCCCGCCGTGGACCTGGCCCTCGGCCAGGAGGGGGTTGAGCAGAGTGCCGGCATCGTCGCATGCGACCAGGCGCAGCAGCTCCACCTTGCCCGTCTCGGTGTCGACCTCGACGACGGCCAGGTGTGCTCCGAAGGGGAACGTGGCGCCACCCTGGGAGAAGTCGGAGATGCCGACGAGCGGGTTGGTGTCGGCGGCGGCGGCCTCGGCCACGTCGGTCCACGACACCGAGCGAGCAGGCGTGCCGACCACGTGGAAGCTGCGATTGGTGGTGTCGTGCACGATGTCGTCGACTGCGGCCTCGAGCAGGTCGGCGGCCTTCTCGCGGGCGAGGTCGGACAGGCGTCCGGCCGCGTCGTGGATCGACGATCCGGCGATCTGGACCGAGCGGGAGCCGCCGGTGACGCCTCCGGTGGGGACGACGTCGGTGTCGCCGTGGACGACGGTGACGTCGTCGATGGCGAGGCCGAGCCGGTCGGCGACGAGCATGGCCCACGCCGTGTGGTGGCCCTGGCCGTACGGCGACGAGCCGGTCTTCGCCAGCACCTTGCCGTCGGGGAGCAACTCGACCGAGCCGTACTCGCCTCCGCCCCCGCCGCCGGTGATCTCGACGTAGACCGCGATGCCGATGCCGAGCTGGAGGCGGTCGGCCTGGTCGCGGCGGCGGGCCTGCTCGGCGCGCAGCGCCTGGTAGCCGGCCGCGTCGAGGACCTTGTCGAGCGCACCGGCGTAGTCGCCTGAGTCGTAGTTGGTGCCGGCCGGGGTCGTGTAGGGGAACTGCTCGGGGGAGAGCAGGTTCTTGTAGCGGACCTCGGCGGGGTCCATGCCGATCTCGGCGGCGAAGAGGTCGACCGCCCGTTCGAGCACGGCGGCCGCTTCGGGGCGCCCGGCGCCTCGGTATGCGGTGGTGGGCGTGGAGTTGGTGACGACCGACTGCGAGCTGAACTCGGCGTTGGTGACCGAGTAGACGCCGGTGAGCATCGTGCGGGTCATCCACGGCAGAACGGCCCCCATGCCCGGGTAGGCGCCGGAGTCCTGGATGACGTGCAGCCGGTAGGCGGTGATGGTGCCGTCGCGGGTCCCGCCGATCTCGACCTCTTGCACCTGGGCCCGGCCGTGGCCCATGCCCACCATGTTTTCGGAGCGGGTCTCGCTCCACCGCACCGGCCGCCGGATGCGCCGTGCGAGCCAGCCGACCAGGATCTCCTCGGTGTAGGTGCGGCCCTTGGCGCCGAACCCACCGCCGACGTCGGGCGACACCACCCGCACCGTCTCCTTCTCGAGGCCGAGCGCGGCGCAGATGGCGTCGCGCACGGGGTGGGCTCCCTGGCAGCTGGCGTAGTGGACCAGCCGGCCCTCGTCGGTCCAGTAGGCGGCGGCGACCCGCGGCTCGATCGGGCACGGCGCGACGCGCTGGTTGGTGATCGTTCGCCGCACCACGACCTCGCAGTCGTCGAATGAGGCGGTGAGGTTGCGGGCCGCCAGATCCATCGACACGTTCGTCGCCGCCTCGGGGAAGAGGAGGATGTCGGAGTCGGCGGCCCGGGTGGGGTCGATGAGGGTGGGGAGCGGATCGAGGTCGACGAACACGAGCTCGGCGGCGTCCATCGCGGCGGCGACCGATTCGGCCACGACGGCCACGATCGGCTCGCCGACGTACCGCACCACGTCGCGAGCGAGGTACGGCTGGCCCATCGCCTGGTTGAGGAGCCCCATCGACGGGGCCATGTCGGCGATGTCGAGGTCGGAAGCGGTGAACACGTCGACGACGCCGGGCGCGGCCTTGGCGTCGGAGACGTCGATCGAGTCGATGCGAGCGTGGGCCATGGTGGCCCGCACGAACACCAGGTGCGTCGCGCCGGGGGGCAACTCGACGTCGGCGACGTACTCGCCGCCCGACGTGAGGAACTTCGGGTCCTCGGTGCGCAGAACGCGGTTGCCCAGGATGCTCAATGTGGTCCCCCAGAGGTGCCGGTGATCGCCAGGAGCCTACTTGCGGGGGTCGCCGTGCGATCCAGCCCCGCCACCGCCGGCGATCTGCCGGTCCCTCAGGCCCGGAGGCTCACGTCGATGATCGTCGCCCCGGGATCGAGCGCCCTCACGGCGGCGAGGACCCGCACCGCAGCCATCTCGCCGACCTTCGGGTCGAGGGCTGTGCCGGGGAAGAGCGTCACGAGCAGTTGGTGGCTATTGCCGACGACCACCGCCTCGGCGTCGGCCGCCTCGATGCCCTCGGCTGCGAGGACGGTGCGCAGGGCTGCTGTGGCCAACACGCTGTGCACGGCGAGCTGGTCGCCCGTGTCGATGGTGGGCGTGCGGGGCCCCTCTGTCATCTGGTGGACGAGCATCTCGACCCCTTTGCGTCGACGGATCGGGCCCCGTGCGGGGCTCGGTCTTCTCCGGTGGGACCACCGGAGAGCCCATCGTGAGCTATGACGGGTGGCGCACGTAGGGCCACGGGTCCCCGACCGGTGGGACCTTGGTCCCATGACGGGATGACCCTGGGCCCTAGGGGAGTTCGGCCGCGGCCGTCGACGATGCAGGGGAACAAGAACCCCCCACTCGAGGAGCTACCCCGTGCCCCCCTCCACCCCTGACGATCGACCGAACGCGTTCTCGATCTTCGCAGCTCTCGCGGGTCTGGCCGGGTTCGCCCTGGCCGCGCTGGCGGTGATCGTCGTCTCGGTCAACGACGGAGGCGACAGCGGCGTCGCCGTCCAGTCCTCACCCGAGATGGTGCACGTCGGCGCCAGCCTCACCGAGTTCGCCATCACCCTCGACGCCACCGAGATCCCCGTCGGCGCCATGCTCGAGGTGACCAACGACGGGTCGGCCGTACACAACCTTGCCGTGAAGGGCACCGACATCATCACCCCCGACCTGAACGCGGGTGAGACGGCGATGCTCGACCTGTCGAACCTGCCGGCCGGCGACTACACGCTCGTCTGCGCCGTCGCCGGCCACGAGGGTGCCGGCATGACCCTCGCCATCACGATCAGCGAATCGGCCAGCGCCCCGTCGGGCGACGCCGTCGCCTCCGGCGCCCACGACGGCACGATGACCAAGGAAGAGGCCGACCGCCTCGACGACCTGATGATGGCCTCGATGAACGCCTTCCCCGCGGAGACCGAGGGCGTCGGCAACGAGAAGCTGGAGCCGGTCAGCATCGAGGCCGACGGCACCAAGGTGTTCGAGCTCACAGCGGGCCTCATCGACTGGGAGGTCGAGCCCGGCAAGGTCGTCGAGGCGTGGGCCTACAACGGCCAGGTGCCGGCGCCGTGGATCGACCTCGAGGTGGGCGACACGGCCCGGTTCATCCTCACCAACAACACCCCGCTCGGCACCGACATCCACTGGCACGGCATCACCGTCCCGAACGACCAGGACGGGGTGGCGCCCTACACCCAGGAGATCGTGAAGTCGGGCGAGACCTACACCTACGAGTTCACCGTGGTCGAGGAGATGGTGGGCATGTACCACGCCCACGCCCACAGCCAGGTGTCGGTCCCCAACGGCATGTTCGGCACCTTCACCGTCGGCGACGTCGACCTGCCCGTCGGCCGCAACATCAGCGGTGTGCAGATCCCCGACCGGGTCGACCTGGCCCTCGAGCTCCCGATGGTGCTCAACGACGCCGGCGTCATCGGCTACTCGCTGAATGGCAAGTCGTTCCCTGCCACCTCGCCCATCTCGCTCGAGCAGGGCGACTGGGCGCTCATCCACTACCTCAACGAGGGGCTCCAGTCGCACCCGATGCACCTCCACGGCACCCGGCAGCTCGTGGTGGCCAAGGACGGCGTCCCGCTCGACTCGCCCTACTGGCTCGACACCGTCAACGTGGCCCCGGGCGAGCGCTACTCGGTGCTCATCAACCCGCAGGACCCCGGCGTGTGGGTCTTCCACTGCCACATCCTCACCCACGTGGAGCGCGCCGAAGGCATGTTCGGGATGGTCACCGCGATGATCGTGAGCTGATCCCGAGTTTCGGCCAGCGGAGGGTTACGGGGTTCTCCGTCCGCTGGCCGTCGTGAGGGGGCGGGACTTCGGTTCCGCCCCTTCGCCGCGCTCCGTCAGCGCCGGGGCTGCTGGTGCGCCAAGATCGGGGGATGGACGGAGCGGGGCGGAACGATCGGATCTGGGTGGTGCGGAGCAAGTGGCCCGATCGCCCCTGGTCTCGTGCGCTCGCCCACGTGCTCGGAACCGACGAGCATGGCACCTGGGTGGGGCTGCCCGGCGGCCACACCGTCCACCGGGGCGATACGGTCGTCGAGACCGCGCCGTTCCCCGTGGTGATGTGCATCCCGCTCGACGGTTGGTGGGTGGCCAACTGGTACGGCCGATCGGTCGAGCTGATGGTCGATGTGGTCGCGCCACCGAGGTGGGGCGACGATGCCGTCACCCTCGTCGGGCTCGATTTCCGGGTCATGGTGCACGACGGCGAGGCGCGGCTCGTCGACGCCGAGCGGTTCGAGGAGCAGCGTCTCCTCTACGAGTATCCGTCCACCATCGAGTCGGGCGCTCGGCGGGCCGCCGCCGAGGTCCTCGCGACGGTCTCGGCCGGCGTGGCGCCGTTCACGCTCGACCTGGCGGTCGGCTGGTTCTCGATCCTGCGCGCCGTGGCCGATGGCGCCATGGGCGACGGCGGATCCACCGTCTGACCTCGCTGTCAGCCAGGGAAGCCGAACCAGGTGGCCAGTGCCGTGGCGAGGAGCGTGCCGTCGGCGTTGAAGACTGCGGTGCCGGCGAACATCTTCCGGCCGTCGTTGCCCACCTGCCAGCCGGTGACGATGTGCTCGTCCGCGGCCACCACCGGGACGTGCTGCTCGAATTGGATGCGGCCCAGTAGCCCGGCGCGCACCTCGGTGACGATGAAGGCGAACGCGCCCGGGCAGTCGAGGGCGGCGAGCACCCACTTGGGGTCGACGGTGCCGTCGTCGAGGGCCATCCACGGGGCGGGCTGCCATGTGCCGGCCACCATCGGGGTGCTGTCGACCTCGGTCGGTCCGGCGAAGATGCTGAGCCCCTCACCGGCGGGCCGGTCGCCGCAGCCGAAGCACTGGCCGTGCACGCCGCGGCCATCGCGGTGCGAGGGCGAGCCGACCTCGGCGGCGCGGGCCACCTCGAGCGTGGGCGGCGCCGGCACATCGATCGTGAAACTGGTGGGCTCGGAGCTGGCGATGACCTCGTCGCCGTCGCGCAGCTCCCAGCGGCCCTCGCCGAGGTCGCTGAGCTCGAGCGGCGTGTCGAGCGGGGTGGGGCGCCGGAGGGTCACTTGGATCGGGCCGTCGGTCGTGCCGGTGAAGAGGCCCGCGACGTAGCCGCCGTGGCCCATGC
>JAENWR010000007.1 GCA_016649895.1 Acidimicrobiia bacterium
AGGTAGTCCAGGCAGTCGGCGTCGGTCGGGAACCACGCCATCAACTCGCCAGTCGCCCTGGGGTAGTGGGCGCCGGCCCGGAGAACGGGAGCCACGTCCAGAGACTACCCGCCCGAAGGCCGGTTAAGTGGATACCCCCAAAGTCGTAAAGTGGCAACATCACCACTATGGCAAGGAGCGCCTGGTGCTCTGGGGTGATGGCCCCCGACTGCACACCACAGGGCGGCGGCGGTGACTGCGGGGTCCGACGCGGCATCAGTCCGTCTCGGTCGCTCGGCGTGACGCCCACAACTCCGTGGAGTGGGCACGAAAGCTCTACGAAGGGGCCCAGAAGGTGGTGCAGTCCTCAACGCCCGTCTCCCCACGTACGCCGAAACGGGTGGGTACCTGGTGGCTCACCGTGTGACCATGGCGCATGGATGACCAGCCCACCCGTCTGCCCAACCGGGTCGACGACGGCCCTTTCGTCCTCCGGCGCTGGGAGCTCGACGATGCCGAAGCCATGGCCGAGGCGATCACCGACAGCATCGAGCACCTACGGCTGTTCATGGGCTGGATCGCCCACGAACCCCAGATGCTCGAGCAGCGTCGAGCCCTCATCGTGGGGTTCAACGCCGGCTGGATGGGCGGCGGCGATGTGGTGCTCGCGATGTTGCTCGACGGGCGAGTCGTCGGCGGGACGGGCCTGCACCGCCGAGGCGGAGCCAATCGGCTCGACATCGGCTATTGGGTGCGGAGCGACAGCATCGGCCGGGGGCTCGCGGCGCGGGCGTCACGGCTCCTCACGTCGGTGGCGTTCGGCGTGCCGGGCGTCGACACGGTCGAGATCCACCACGACAAGGCCAACGTTCACAGCCGCGCCGTACCCGAGCAGTTGGGGTTCGAGTTCGCTGGCGAGACGCCCGAGGCGACCACCTCGCCGGTGAGCGGCATCGACTGCACCTGGCGCATGAACCGACAGCGGTGGCAGGAGTCGGGGTAGGGGTCTCACCCGTCGACATCTTCCCGTTCTGGCTCCCGGATCTCTACCGATCCGGTAGAGATCCGGGAGCCAGAACAGGCAGGGCGCTCAGTCGTAGACGGCCTCGACCGACCAGCGGCTCGCCTCGAGCACGAGCAGCCGTGCCACCCCGTCGGCGGTGACCACCTGGAAGCGAGCCCGACGCCGATGCGAGTGGACGTCCCACCAGCGCTCGTCGACCGGCCACGGCCCCACCCACGCCACGATGTCGTGCCACACCGGTGTGCGCTCGGGAGCGCCGACCCGACCCACCGCCAGCCGACGGGGCTCGGCGGTGGGCAGGCCCCGGCCGCTGACCCCCACCGGCTCGCCGTTCGAGTCGAGCACCTGGGCGAACAGCGGCGCATCGGCGAGCACGGTGGCGGGCGACGGTGACGGCAGATGGCCGGGCCACGGAGCCGTGACCCACGACGCGTCGGTGGCGGGCCGGGGGCCGTCGAGGTCGACGGCGGCCGCCGGCACCAGCACCACCTGGGCGGCGGGATCGCGCCCGCCCCGCCACTCGGGCACCTTGACCGCATCGGGCCCCAACATGCCCTGCACCCGCGCCAGGGCACGGGCGGCCCGCTCGCCCTCGGCCGACTGCCCGCCCCAGAAGCCGAGCTGGCGCCCGGTGGCCGCCCGCACCTCGTCGGGGGCCAGCACCAGCCGTGACAGACCACCGCTGGGGCGGGTGGCGGCCGACCCGGACAGCCAGCCGTCGAGTTGCCAGCGCACCCGGTCGGCGATGGCCCCGACCGACAGGGCACCCTCGTGGCGCCACCGGCGTTCGAGCACCTCGCCGTGCTCGGTCTCGGCTCGGATGGCGAGCAGCGAGCACGCCAGGCCCATGCCGTCGAGCCGGTCGTAAAGGTCGTCGGCCAGCGACTTGGCGACGAACGCAGCCTGATCGACCCGGTCGACCGGTGGGTCGAGCTCGGCGGCCACCTCGAACGACGGTGGCACCGGCCGGGCATCGGGTGGCCGCTCGTCGAGGCCGGCCGCGAGGCGGTGGGCGGCGCCCCCGTCGGGGCCGAACCGGGCGACGACGTCGGACACGGGGAGGCCAGCGAACTGGCCGAGCGTGCGCAGACCCAGGCGCTCCAGTACGTCGACGAGGTCGGGACGATCGAGGAGCGACACAGGTAGAGGCGTGAGGAACTCGGGCGACTCGCCGGGGGCCACCAGCCGAGCGGCCCGCAGGCGGCGGCGGGCGGCGACGCCGGCGGCGAAGGGTCCGTCGGCGGTGCCCACCCGCACCTCGCCCCGTTCGCCCAGCACCTCGGCCACGACCGACTCGACGAGCCCCATGAGCGCGGCGTCACCGCCGTGGTAGCGCGAGGGCCCTCGGGTGGCGAAGGCGCACACCCCGGGACGGGTGATCTCGATGAGCGGGGTGAGGCCCTCGACCGCCGCCACCACCGGCTCGAAGGCACGAGCATCTCGAGCCTGATCGTGGTCGTGGATGACCAGGTCGGGGCACCTCGACTGGGCCTCGCGCCGACGTTGCCCCCGACGCACCCCCTCGGTACGGGCCGCCGACGACGCCGCCACCACCCGGTTGGCGTGCAGCACCGCCCCCGGCTCGTGGGGCAGCACGCCGGCGGCCACCACCGGCCAGTCGGGGCACCACACCACGGTGGTGCGCACCGGGGTCATGTGCCGCCCACCGCAGGAAGGGGCCGTAGCTCGCGCACCGTGGGAGCTGTCACCGATGCCACCCCGCCACCGACCGCCGGCAGCCACAGCTCGACCGACCGGGGGCGCGCGGCGTCGCGCCGACCGGCGGCACCGACCGTGACCCGACGGGCGCGCAGGTGCCCGTGCCCCGCTCCGATGCCCTCCCACCGTGTGGCGCTGGTGGTGAGGGTGAGGTCGGGCGCCTCGGGCCAGTCGACGCCGACGGGCAGCAGCACCGCGCCGCGCTCGCGGGTGCGTGCCGCCAAGCGCCGGGCGTCGCCGGCGCGCACCCGCGCCGGGCCCACGAGCACGAGGTCGACCGCATCGACCAGGGCCGCCACCACCGACGACCAGTTGCCCCGGTCGGGGGTGTCGATGACCGCCAGGCGATCGAGTGCCACACCGAGCTCGGCGGCGGCGACGAGACCCACCGATGGCATCCCCACGAGGGCGACCCACGACCCCTGGCCCGAGGCCTCGGCTGCGACGGCGAGCGCCAACGAGGTGGACGCGCCACCGGCGGATCCGGCGATGGCGACGATGCTCCCACGCCGTAACCCACCCCCGGGGAAGAGCGGCACGAGCGCGTCGGCGACGGGGAGGAGCTGGCGTTCGGCCATGGTGACCGGCCGGAACCGGTCGGCGAGCTGGCGCAGCTGGTCGTTCTCGCGCAATCGGTCGGGAAGCGCCACCTCCCGAGTATCGAACACCTGTTCGAGGGTGGCAAGTGCAACCCCCGACCACCATCTACGTGGTCAGCCCTCGGCGACCAGGTCCTCCGGCGACGCGACCTCGACACCCGGCCGGTAGTAGGTGTAGAGCCCCTCGATGATCTCCTTCAGCCCGCTGGGGTCGCGGTGCTCGTCGAGATCGACCGTGATGACGTTGTTGTAGATGTGGATGACGTCGACACCGCCCCGTTCGAACAGCGCACGGGCCAGGCGATCGGGGGGCCGATCGTCCTCGACCGGAACACCGGCGAGGTAGCGCTCGTGGCCCACGCCCGTGAGGCTGCGGTTGATCTCGAAGCGGACCGTGCCCGGCACGCTCGACGGCTTCTCGATGACGGTGATCGGCTGACCCATGGTGCCCGGGATGGTAGCCGTCGACCCCGGCCCGCCCGGAATCGGCTCAGGTCGAGATCGTCTGGGCTCGGGTGGGCCGGGCGACCGGCCACGAGCGCCGAAGGCCCAATGCTGCGGTGCCCGCCACGACGAGCGAGCCCACCGCCAAGAAGGTGTGCACGACCTTGAAGCTCGCGTCGTGGTTGGGGTCGATGCCGATCCCCACGCCCTGCACCACCCAGACGACAACGGTGAGGCCGACGAGCAGCACGGCCACCCGGCGACCCCACTCGGGTACCCCGGTACCGACGCGCCAGCCGTCGGGCGCCCGCTGAGCCACCTCGCGCCAGTTGCGGTTCTGTCGACCGATCCAACACGCCGCGAGCAACGCGGCGCCGAGGACGACGAACGACACGGCCATGGCCAGACGGAAGGTGCGGCCGAAGCCATCGAGGCCGTCGTCGCCGACGATGTTGCGCACCCGTCCGATCCACATCGTGACGCTGAGCACCCCGAGGACCACCAGCGGCCAGGACCGCTGCCACCATCCGGGAACCGGGGAGGAGGGCGACACGCTCATGTCGTCGGACCGTACCCCCGAGGGGTTCCGCCGTCGAAACGAGCAGCGGGGTCGGGGTCAGGCGAACAGCTCGCCCTGGGCGCTGACCGGCCGGACCCTGGGGATGCCCGTCCAGGCAAGGCCGTCCATGAACGCCCAGCTGCGCCGGTGGATCGAGGTGGGGCCGTAGCCGGCGAGGGCCACCTTGTGGCGCGGGCACGGGTAGCCCTTGTTGGCGTCGAAGTCGAAGCCGGGAAACGCCTCGGCCTCGGCTCGCATGATGCGGTCGCGGGTGACCTTGGCGAGGATCGATGCCGCGGCGATCGAGAGGCAGGTGGCGTCGCCCTTCACGATCTTGCGGGTGCGTCCGCCCCCGACGAAGTCCCAGTTGCCGTCGATGAGCACCTGTTCGGGCGCGACGCCGAGGCCCTCGATGGCGCGCTGGGCGGCGAGCTTCTGCGCCGCCGACATGCCGAGCTCGTCGCACTCGGTGTGGCTGGCGTGGCCCACCGACCAGGCGACGCACCATTCGGCCACCCGGTCGAACAGCGCCTCGCGCTCGCGTTCGGTGAGGGCCTTTGAGTCGCGGATCTTGTAGACCCGCCGGTCCTGGGGCACGACGGCAGCGCCCACGCTGAGCGGACCCGCCCACGACCCACGACCCACCTCGTCGACACCGACGATGACCTCGTGGCCCGCAGCCCACAGCTCGCGCTCGACCGCCAGGGTGGGAGCGCCCGAGCGGATGGCCCGACGCAGGCGAGGAGCGGTGGTGGTGAGCGCCATCGCCCGCGACGGTACTCGTCGCCCCCGCCCCCAGTGACTGACCGGCCCCCGAAGATCTCGCGGATCCGTCGCGATGGGCGCGTCAGGTCCGCGAGATGTCGGCATGCTCCTATGGCAGAGGTTCGGCGGCTCGGTCGGCGCCGACGGTGGCGATGAGGTGCTCGTGGAGCTCGAACCAGATCGAGTGGTACGACTCGGCGTGGTCCATGGCCACGCTCACCTTGTCGACCGCGGGCGGCGTGTCGAGGGAACCGAGGTCGCCCCCTTCGATCCGGCGCATGGCGTCGTCGAACCGCGGCCGGTAGCCGGCGAACCGTGGCAGGAGCTGCGCCAACTCGTCGCAGACAGGCGAGACGGCGTTGTGCACGTCGACCAACCGATCGATCACAGCTCGGTCGTACTCGCGATCGGAGTGGTCGTTGACCACGAGAGCGCCGGGAGTGGGGTCGCGCAGCTGCCAGTCGGTGCAGGCGTGGAGGAGCGGTCCGTTCTGGGCGACGAACTGCTCGTAGCACCGAGTGACCGAGGTCCCGATGACGCGCTCGTCGAGCTCGGCGGCGAGCAGGCGCTCGCCCTCGTGACGACCATCGGCGGTGAGGCGCCAGCCCGGAGCGGTCTCACCACGTCGCTCGACGAGCCCGGCCACCTCCAGACGACCGACAAGGGTGATGAGCTCGTCGACGGGGATCGACATCGACCCGAGCAGCGCGTCGAGGCCCACGAGGTCGATCGTGGGCCGCAGGCGGATCCCCAGGAGTGCGGCACGAGCGGCGGCGGCGACATCGGTCATCAGCCGAACCTACGCTCGGAC
Organism: Acidimicrobiia bacterium; assembly: GCA_016649895.1. Taxonomy (GTDB): domain Bacteria; phylum Actinomycetota; class Acidimicrobiia; order Acidimicrobiales; family SKKL01; genus Actinomarinicola. The sequence goes on from JAENWR010000007.1 coordinate 5,901, forward strand.
CATGACCAGGCACGTGTCCGTCGTCCCCCACACGCACTGGGACCGGGAGTGGTACGAACCGTTCCAGACCTTCCGGGCTCGCCTGGTGGGGCTCCTCGACGAGCTGCTCCCCCGCCTCGAGCGCGATCCGTCGTACGCCCACTTCCTGCTCGACGGGCAGATGGCGGTGGTCGACGACCACCTCGAGGTGCGACCCGAGGCCGAGGCCACGCTGCGCCGCCTGGCCACGTCGGGGCGTCTCACCATGGGTCCCTGGTACATCCTCATGGACGAGTTCCTCGTGTCGGGAGAGACCATCGTGCGCAACCTCCAGATGGGTCGGGCACGCGCCGCCCAGTTCGGCGGCGCCATGGAGGTCGGCTACCTGCCCGACATGTTCGGCCACATCGCCCAGATGCCCCAGATCCTCCGCCAGTTCGGGCTCGAGCACGCGGTCGTGTGGCGCGGCACCCCTGCGGCCATCGACCGGTCGGGCTTCTGGTGGAGTGCCCCTGACGGCTCGACGGTGCGAGCCGAGTACCTGCCCCAGGGCTACGACAACGGCGCCGCCCTCCCCGACGACGCCAAGGACCTGGTCGAGCGCATCCGTGAGTTCGACGCCACCCACCGGGGGCTCATCGGCGACGGTCCGATCCTGTGGATGAACGGCACCGACCACCAGATGCCGTTCGCCACGCTCGGCTCCATCGTCGCCGCCGCCAACGAGCTGCAGGACGACTATCGGCTCGTGGTCACATCGCTCGCCGACCACGTGGCCGCCGCCCCCACCGAGGCACTGCCCTCGTGGACCGGAGAGCTCCGCTCGGGTGCCCGGGCCAACCTGCTCATGGGCGTGGCCTCGAACCGCGTCGACGTGAAGCAGGCCGCTGCCCGCGCCGAACGCACCATCGAGCGCATGGCCGAACCGCTCGCCGCGCTCCTCGAACGCCATGGCGGAGCCGAGTGGCCCCACTCCCTCCTCGACATCGCCTGGCGCAACGTGGTGCTCAACTCGGCCCACGACTCGATCTGCGCCTGCTCGGTCGACGAGGTGTGCGACGCCGTCCTCGTGCGCTTCGCCGAGGCCGAGCGCGTCGGCCGCGCCATCGTCGATGCCGGCCTGGTCGCGCTGGGTGCCGGGCTCGCCGAGCGTGGCGTGGCCGTGGTCAACACGGTCGGCCGCGCCCGCGCCGGCCTGATCGAGATGGAGATCCCCGGTGCCAGTGCCACCGCAGACTCCGAGGATCCCCGCCTCCAGCTCATCGATGAGACCCCCGAGGTGTCGCTCATCCAAGAGGTGAGCCGAGCCCAGGCGCCCACGGTGGTCGAGCGCGAGCTCGAGATCTACCTGGGCATCCACGGCGTCACCGTCGACGAGGCTGACGACGGCTCACTCGATGTCACGATCCACAGCGACCCGGCCAACCGCAAGGTGCCCACCTACGGCTGGGTGAAGCGCCAGCTCACCGAGCTGGCGGCCGCCGATCTCGACGGCGCGGTGCGCGTGTGGCTCCACCAGCTTCCGAGCCGCCGAGTGCTGGTGCGCACCGCGGAGGTGCCCGCCCTGGCGTGGACCACCTGGCAGCCCGACGACGATGCCGCGCCGGTCGAGGTGAGCGACGACGGGCTCCGCATCGCCAACGGCCTCACCACCGTGGTGGTCGATGCGGCCACCGGCACCTTCTCGGTCGATGGCCACACCGGCCTCGGCCGGCTCGTCGACGACGGCGACGAGGGCGACACCTACAACTACTCGCCTCCCCAAGAGCAGACGGTGGTGGACGAGCCCGACAGCGTGTGGGTCGAGGTGATCGAGCGGGGGCCGCTTCGGGCTCGGGTCGCCATCGTCGCCAGCTACCGCTGGCCGGAGCGCATCGTCGACGGCGTCCGCGTCGGCGAACGCCCCACCGAGGTGCGCACCACCCTCGAGGTGCAGGCGGGCGAGGCGTTCGTGCGGGTCACCACCGAGCTCGACAACCTCAGCCGCGACCACCGCCTGCGGGTCTGGCTCCCCCTTCCCGTCCCGGCCGACCGGTCCGAGGCCGAGTGCGCCTTCGCAGTGGTCGAGCGTGGCCTCACGGCCGAGGGCGGCGACACCGAGGTCGGGTTGCCCACCTTCCCTTCGCGTCGCTTCGTGCAGGCCGGAGGTCTCACCGTGGCCCACGAGGGACTGCTCGAGTACGAGCTGGTCGCCATCGACGGCGAGGGCGAGGCCGCGCGTGCTCACACCCTCGCGCTCACGCTGCTGCGTTGCACCGGCTGGCTGTCGCGCCCGCCGATGACCTACCGGCCGCTCCCCGCTGGTCCGGTGGTCGAGACGCCCGGCGCACAGATGCTGGGCAACCACAGTCTGCGCTGGGCGGTGGCGGTCGCCGACGTCGATCCGTTCGCCATGGCCGACGACGCGTTCGTACCGCTCCTCGTGTCGACGGCAGCCGGGGGCGGCACGTTGCCCGCGTCGGCGCAGCTGCTCGACGTGCACGGCGCCCAGGTGTCGGCGGTCCTCGGCGGCGCCGAACGTGCCCGGGTGCGAGTGTTCAACCCCACATCGGCGCCGGTCGTGGTTCGACTCGACGGACAGGCCGGATGGATCGAGGACCTGAGCAGCCAGCCACAGAACCGGTTCGACGGCGAGGTCGAGCTCGGACCGTGGGCCATCGCCACCCTCTCGCTCGACCCGCCGCACTGATCCGCCTCAGACGCGGATGACCTCGAGCAGATCGAGATCGGGGAAGTCGTCATCCTGCGTGACGACTGCGATGCCGAGCGATATTGCCGTCGCGGCGATCCACGAGTCGTTGACGGGCATTCGTTGCCGTGCGTCCCGCAGGACCACGCGCAGCCGCGCCCACGCAGCGGCCACCGCGTCATCTACCGGTACTGGATCGAGGCGCAGGGCGGCGGTCAAGGTGGCGAGCCGTCGATCGCGGGTGCTCACATCGGTCGCCGCGAGCACCCCCGCCCGGAGCTCGCCGATGGTGACGGCCGAGACCGCCAGCTCGCTCGGCAACCGACCGGCCACGAGGGGGCGGTTCCCTTCGCGGGCGATGAAGACCGAGGTGTCGGCGAGGCCGCGACTCACTCGAAGGCCAGGTCGTCGGTTGACTCATCGGAGAGCTCACGCAGGTCAGCCGCCAACGCCGGATCGGCTTGGTGCGGGAGGACACTGGCGGCGAACTCCCTGGTGGGCATCCAGCGCGGCCTCCGGCCGACGGGCTCGAGTACGGCGACGGCTCGGCCATCGACAGTGATGGTGATGCTCTCGCCAGCTTCGACGCGGTCGAGCAGTCCGCGGGTGTGGTTCCTCAGCTCCCGTGACGCGACCTCAGCCATGCGACGATCGTAGCACCAGTGCGACGCTACCGTCAGCTGAAGGAACCGTCGGCGGACGGCGGGCGGCGGGTGATCTGGACGGGGCTGTCGACCGGAGGGGGAGCGGCCGCGTCCTCCGCGGTGCCGACCGGCTCGTCGGGCCCCACGTCGAGCTTGGCGCTGGGTGGGCGCTCGAGGAGCGCGTCACCGCGCAGATCGATCGTGCCCCACGTCGGGTCGAGCCCCGGTGAGCTGACGCGCACCTCGCCGATGCCGTCGTGGGGGGTGATGTCCCACAGGAGCGCAGGCCGCTCGCCGTGCCAGCGCACGCCGTAGGACACCAGTCCGATCGGCGTGGGGAGGTCGTGTACTTCGAACCCAGCGCCGAGCCACTCGTCGGGCAGCACCGCGCAGAGCACGAGCTCGACCGGCCCCTCCTCGGGCTCGACCACATGGGCGAACAGATCGAGCACCGCCTCGACCACCGCGGCCGCAGCCGCAGCCGACCAACCGGGACCGGCGAGGCCCCCGAGCCTGGGGTGCACCAGCTCCGGCCAGGTGCGGGTGGGCCCGCCGGCGTCGACGAGCCACCGCAGCCGATCGAGAGCCGAACGCTCGCCGCGACGCAGCTCCACCTGGGCCAGCCGTGCCGTGCGCTCGGGCGACAGGCCGACGGCCCCTCGGCGTTGGACGACTGCGCCGTCGTGGATGGCGGTGGCCCGGATGCGTTCGACGAGCACGGCCGCCGCGGTCGAACGGGGGGCGACGAGGCTCAGGGGGGCGATCAGGTCGAGGAGCGGCAGCGGGTCGGTGGCGGGGTTTCGCAGCACCTCGGTGACGAGGGCGGCGTCGACAGTGGAACGGAGGTCGCCGACTCGTCGCCGGATCTCGTCGGCCGCATCCAACTCGCCGATCCCCGCGAGCGTCGAGGCCGCTCCGAGCGCACCCGCCAGCTGCCACGCTGCGGCCACTGGCCCGAGCGGGGCGGCACCACGTCGACCGATTCGGCCCGTGCCCGGGCGGTGGTGCGCTCCGGCGGCGAGCGGTCCGGCCAGAGCCGCGGCGAGGATGGCATCGCGTCCCAGCGCCCAGTGGACGGCCGTCGCATGCAGCACGGCACCGGTGGCGGACGGTGAATCGTCGTCGCCCCCGAGCCGTCCACCCTGTTGCTGTCCCTGTTCGACGGTGGCGACGATGGCCGCCGCCTCGTCCCCGAGACCGCACCGGCCGAGCGCACCGACGAGCGCCACGGTCTCGCTGATGCCGTCGGTGGCCAGCGAACGTGCTGCCGATGCGAGGAGCACCTGGTTGCGCGCCGCACCGAAGGCTGCCGCCAGCCCGGGGTCGGGGATCTCGACACGGGTGCCACGACCAGAGTGCGAGGTCCAGCCGCGCGCCACGGCATCGGTCGGGGGCACCGCTGTGGGCATGGGCATGCTCTCGGAGGCTGCGACGGCACCGAGCGGGACGAGGACGCGGAGGGTCGCGGTGTAGGCGAGCGGGAACACCATGGCCGCCTGCGCGAGCCCGTCGGGACAGGTGACCGAGCCCTCTCGCGCCGACCCGGCATGACCACCGGTGACCACGACGGCGACATCACCCTCGGCGTAGGTCGACATGGCCAGGTGGGCGGGTACCTTCGGGAGCCACATCGCCAGGCGTCCGTCGACGACCACCCGCGCCGTGGCGGGTTCCGGCCCCTCCTCGACCACGATCGACCCGACGGCCGATGCACCTTCGACACCGTATGGACGGACGGCCAACGCCACCGCCACCGGCACCCGGCTTCCGTTCTCGATCTCGATGGCGAGCACATCACCCGCCGAAGCGTCGTGGAACGCCCACACCCTCTCGATGACGTCACCACCCGGCACCCGCATCGACGTCTCGACCACGGGTGCGTCGCCGAGCAGCGCCTGGCGCACCGCCACCTCCCTCGACGGGAGGTGCCAGCGGTCGTCGGCACCGATCCACCAGTCGAGCGACCAGCCCCCGGGCCACGGCGTGACGAGGCCACGGGGGTCGACCGTGGCGACCAGGTCGGACTCGAGGGTGCCGACCGGCGCACAGTCGCGATTGGCAGCGTTCAACACCGGGCCGGTACCCGGCGACGGGGTGAACGAGGGGCTCGACAGGTCGGTCTGGCGCTCGAGCCAGTAGGGCAACACCCAGTGGCCGACCCGTTCGGCGAGGGCGCGGGTACGCGTATCGACGCGGGACGCAGTGGAGGGGGGCATGCGACCGGCGATGCTACCGACGGCGCTCCACCAGCCCGAATCGGCGAGGTTGGCGCGTGGGCCGGGCTGTCAGGTGCCGCCGAGCCCGTAGAGCTCGGGGCGGCTGCTGCGAGCGAGGAGCCCCTGGTAGGCGTCGACGGCCGAGCACCGCCCGGCGCATACCGCGGCCACGCCCTGGGCGATCGGCATCTCGATGCCGTGCTGGGCGGCCAGCTCGACGGCCACCGGTGCCGCCTTCACCCCCTCGGCCACCATCTTCATGTCGGCGACTATGTCGCCGATGTCGCGCCCGGAACCGAGCTGCTCGCCCACGTGGCGGTTGCGGCTCTGGGGGCTGATGCACGTGGCGACGAGGTCGCCCATCCCGGCGAGCCCGGCGAACGTCATCGGTTCGCCACCCATGGCTACGCCGAGCCGGGCCATCTCGGCCAGGCCCCGCGTGATGAGCGCCGCCCGAGCGTTGTCGCCGGCGCCCAGACCGTCGGCGATTCCCGAGGCGATGGCGATCACGTTCTTCAGCGCACCACCCACCTCGGCGCCCACGACATCGGTGTTCGTGTACACCCGGAACTGTCCGCCAGCGAACACCGCCTGCAGCGACTCGGCGATGGCGGGATCGGCCATCGCGATCACCGAGGCGGCGGCGTGGCCGGCGAGGATCTCCCTCGCGAGGTTCGGTCCGGTGAGGACCCCGACCGGGTGGCCGGGAAGCACCTCATCGATGATCTCGGTCATCCGCCGCCGGCTCCCCTGCTCGAACCCCTTCGTGAGGCTGATGATGGGCACCCCCGGTCGGAGGTGATCGGCGGCGTAGCGGAGGGTGTCGCCGAACCCGTGGGACGGCACGGCCATCGCCACCACATCGGCCAAACCGACCGCCTCGGCGATGTCGGAGGTGGCGCGCAGCTCCGGGTTCAGCTCGAAGCCCGGCAGGTAGCGCTGGTTGCCGCGTCCCGCCTCGATGTCGGCGGCGAGCGCCGCGTCTCGCGCCCACAGCACCGTGGGCGCGTTCGCCGTCGCAAGGTGCGCCACGGTCGTCCCCCAGGAGCCTGCCCCGATCACGGCAACCCGGATGTCCATGCGGCGACACTACGCTCGGGACGGATGAGCACGCAGACGGGGGTACTCGTACCGGTGAAGTCGTTCACCGAGGCGAAGGTCCGACTCGCCCCCGCACTCGACCAGAGTGCCCGCGCCGCACTTGCCCGCCACATGGCGGCCGTGGTGGTGGCAGCCGCCGCGCCCCTTCCGGTGGCGGTCGTGTGCGATCACGACGACGTGGCCGAATGGGCACGTTCGCTCGGGGCCGAGGTCTTCTGGCGCCCCGAGCGTGGGCTGAACGGCGCGGTGGCCGACGGTCTCGAGCGCTACGGCGCCCGCGGGTTCGAGCGGGTCATCGTCGCCCACGCCGACCTCCCCCTCGCCGACCACCTCGGCTGGGTGGGCGAGTTCGACGGCGTCACGCTGGTGCCCGATCGTCGCGACGACGGCACCAACGTCATCTGCGTCCCCACCGGGGTGGGCTTCCGCTTCTCCTATGGCGCAGCCTCGTTCCGGCGTCACGTCGCCGAGGCCGAGCGGCTCGAGCTGTCGTACCGCGTCGTGCGCGAGGAACGCCTCGGGTGGGACGTCGACACCCCCGCCGACCTCGAGCTGCCGGCCGCACTCGTACCCCGGACATGAGCCACCCGCCCGTCACCACCCCGCGCCGGGCGCTGGCCATCGCCGCGCACCCCGACGATGTCGAGTTCAACTGCGGCGCCACCCTCGCCAAGTGGGCGGCCGCCGGGTGCGAGGTGAGCCACCTCATCTGCACCGACGGTTCGAAGGGTTCGTGGGAGCCCGAGGGCGACCTGCCCGCGCTCGTCGCGCTGCGTCAGACCGAACAGCGCGCCGCGGCACGAGCGCTCGGTGCCACCGGCGAGGTGGTGTTCCTCGACTGGGCCGACGGTGAGCTCGAGGCCGGGCTCGAGCAGAGGTCGCAGGTGGCGCAGTGGATCCGCCGGCTCCGCCCCGACATCGTGCTCGGGCACGACCCCTGGAAGCGCTACCGCCTGCACCCCGATCACCGTGCTGCGGGCTTCCTCGCCGTCGACGGCGTGGTCGCTGCGCGCGACCCGCACTTCTTCCCCGAGCACGATGTGGCCCACCACCGCCCCTCCGAGCTGTGGCTGTTCGAGGCCGACGAGCCCGACCACGTCGAAGAGGTCACCGGGTTCGGCGCCACCAAGGTGGCCGCGCTCGAGGAGCACGTCAGCCAGTTCCGCACCACGATGTACATCGACCCCGACGACGACGGCGCCCAGCGGGCTGCGTTCCGCGACCGCACGCTGTCGGGGCTGGCCGAGTGCGGAGAGCCCGCCGGCTTCGCTCAGGGCGAGGCCTTCAAGCGCATCGAGCCGCTGTGACCGGGTTCGACGCCGGCGGCGACATCGGCGATGGCCGCTACGACGTCTTCGTCATCGACGCCGTCGAGGTCGACACCGACCCCGATGTCGATCGGATGCAGGTCAGCCTCACGATCCTCGCCGGCGAGCAGAAGGGCCAGGTCGTCGAACTGACCGCCCAGGGATTGGGGCGCTCCGAGGTCGACCTGATCGGCATGCCGGGCACCCTGGTCGTGACCGACGGCGCCCCGAGCCTCACCATCGACGACTGAGCGGCGAGCGCCCGGCGGAGCCGTCGTGAACGGGCGATGAACGGTGGTGGAGCATCCGCGCGCGGCCGTGACCGCTGGGGTTGGATGGTCGGGTCGCTACTCCGTGAGGTTGCCCGTGACTGATGTCCTCCCCCGCTCGTCGGCCACGCTCGATGAGGAGGTGATCGCTCCCACCCGCACCTGCGTCGTCCTCGACACCTCGGCGCTCATCGCCGATCCGGAGTGCCTGTTCAGCTTCCCCGATGCCGACGCGGTGATCCCCCTCGTCGTGATCGAGGAGCTCGATCAGCACAAGACCCGGCTCGACGACGTGGGGCGTGCCGCCCGCTCGGTCATCCGCACCATCGAGGACCTGCGCGTCGGCAACGGCGGCGACATCCGCCAGGCGGTCGCGGTACCCGGCGGTGGCACGGTGCGCATCGAGACGAACGGGCTGCACCTCGATCAGGTGGCCGCCCATGGTCTGGACCCCGACAAGCCCGACAACCGCCTCCTCGCCGCCGCCCTCGGGCAGGCCGAGCACCGGACCGTGCGGGTCGTCTCGAACGATGCGGCCCTGCGGATCAAGGCGGCCCAGCTCGGACTCGTCGCCGAGGAGCACCACCGACTGATGGGCCGCTCCGACCAGGATCGATCCGTCGGTTGGGTCACCGCCGAGGTGAGCAGCGAGGTCATCGACGACGTGTTCGGCTCGCCCCACGGGGTCGAGATCGACGACCTCGACGACTCCGGCTCGATGCTCGGCGACGCCATCGGCACCAACGAGTTCGCCGTGCTGCGCTCCGGCAGCCAGTCGGTTCTGGTGCGCCGCCAGTCGGATCGGCTGGTCGGCCTCACCCGCTCGGTCGAGGCCTGGGGGCTGCGGCCCCGCTCGAAGGAGCAGCAGTTCGCGCTCGACCTCCTGCTCGACCCCGAGGTGCGGGTGGTGGCGCTCGATGGCATCGCCGGCACCGGCAAGACGCTGCTCGCCCTCGCGGCGGGCCTCGAGCAGGTGATGGAGCGCAACCTCTACGACAAGGTGGCCGTGTACCGCCCGGTCGTGCCGGTGGGTCGCGCCGAGCTCGGCTACCTCCCGGGTGGCCTCGAGGAGAAGCTCGACCCGTGGATGACCGCGGTCACCGACGCGCTGGTCGCGCTCACCGAGCGACGCAGCCACGCCGACGCCCGCACCCTGCTCGAGGAGATGACCGAGCGCGACAAGCTGTCGCTCGAAGCGGTCACCTACCTGCGTGGCCGCTCGTTGCAGGGCACCTACGTGCTGGTCGACGAGGCCCAGAACCTCGAGCCACCCACGCTCAAGACGATCTTGACCCGGGTCAGCGAGGGCACCAAGGTCGTGTTCACCGGCGACACCAGCCAGATCGACGCGCCCTACCTGTCGGAGCGCAACAACGCCATCGCCGTACTGATCGATGCCTTCCACGGCGAGGACGTGTTCGGCCACGTGCGTCTGTCGCACTGCGAACGCAGCCAAGTGGCCAACCTCGCTGCACTCCGCCTGTAGCTCAGCGCGCGGGGCAGGCCTGTGATCTGACCGACAGCGTCAGCTGTCCCCGGGGTCCTTCGACTCCTCGGTCCACCCCAGGCCGGCGTCCTCGTGGGCAACGCTCAACTTGACCCATCGGGTGCCCGGTGGAGCGTCGTTGAGCCCGACCCGGTCGTAGATGCCCATCTGGACCACGAGCTCATCGCGCCGGACGCGCACCAACGTGGCCTGCGTGCTCGGACGTGACGTGGTGTCCATCGCCTCGACGACCTCCACCACCCAGCCGGCACGACCCAGCGCCGTCTCGAGGTGCCTGACGACCGCCTCTTGATCCCCGTCGGCGCGACCAGTGGCGGTGGCGTACTGAGTGGACTTGGACCTGGTGACGTCGGGTTCGTCGGTCACGTCGAGGCCGAGATCGTCCACCAGCACCCGGGCCGCCTCGAGGGCCGCCTCCGGCGACGGCGCCTGCGAACACCCGAGGAGAAGCACGGCCGCTGCCAGGATTCCCGCTACCCGCACGCGGATCCCGGGCAGCCGAGGCGTCACTGGTGTCCCTGGCGGTGCATCGTCACACTCGCAGCTCCACGATCTCCGCCCTGAGCCCCAGGCGGTGACGCGGCGGCCACCCCCGGTCGGTGGTGATCAGTAGGTCGGCGTCGACGACCGCAGCGGTCGCGATCACCAGTGCATCGGGCAGCTTGAGCGACCGATGCCGAGCGCGGAGCCGCGCCGCCACCGTTGCGATCCGATCATCGAGGTCGACGATCTCGATCGGGACCCGGTCGAGTAGTTCACGGACGACCGCCACAGCGTCGTCCCCCGATCGGCTCGGCCCGACGAGCACTTCCGCCAAGGCGGATACAGGGATGCTGAGCCGGTGGCGACCGACGATGGCGTCACCCAGGGCAGCACGCGCGCTGTCGTGATGCGCATCGTTGGAATCGAGGAACCCGATCACGACCCCCGCATCGACGACGATCAGTCCCATTCGTCGCGGAGATGCGATAGCTCGTCGGGCTGATAGGCACCTGTCAGGGCTCCGGCCATCTCTGCCAGGACGTCGGATTCCCGCTCGATCACGATGCGACCCGGACCATCGGCGCGAGCGACCACCCGCTCGCCCGGTACGACACCTGCTGCGCGCAGCGCGTCGACCGGGATGGTGATCTGGTTCTTCGAGCTGACGGTGCTGCTCCCTCGTCGGCGCTTCCTTACCTCTGTCATGAAAGTAAGGGTAGCCGTACAACGCCCCTGCACCGCCAGCACCATCCCCCACGGTGGCGCCCAGCGGCCATAGCGTTTGTGACAGATGACACGACGGACGCCGGTCTACGGGCTCGACATCGAGACGGACACCACGGTCGACGGGCTCGACCCCGGGGTCGCACGCATCCTCACCGTCGCGCTGTCGAGCGACAACGTCGACGAGCTGTTCGTCGGCGACGAGCCATCGCTGCTGCGCGAGCTCGACGAACGCCTCGCTGCCATCGAGCCTGGCGTCATCGCCACGTGGAACGGTGCTGCGTTCGACCTGCCCTTCATCGCCGACCGCGCCGCCCGACACGCTGTGGCATTGGGGCTGCGCCTCGAACACGACGCCCGAATCGTCGTGCGGGGACAGGCCCTCCCCGGGCACCGGGGCGCGTACCGCGGCGCGTGGCATCGCCACGCCCACCTCGACGCCTACCGGGTCTACCGCTCCGACGTCGGGCCGGCACTGCGCATCTCGTGCGGGCTGAAGTCGATCGCCCGCTTCGTCGGGCTGAGCGTGGTCGAGGTCGATCGCGAGCGCATCCACGATCTCAGCCAAGAGGCCCTGCACGCCTACGCCTCGAGCGACGCCCGGCTTGCCCGGGTGCTGGCCGAGCGGCGTTGGGCCTCGGCCCGCCGCTCGATCGACCGCGAGCCCACCCAGTTGGCCATCCCCGTCGACCACCGACGGCGCGTCGCCGCCATCGAAGCCGACGTGGTGGCCCGGGCCGCGGCACCGCGGCCCTCTGGCCCGGTCGAGGTCGGACCTGCGCCGCCTGCACCACGCCACCCCGCCGGCGTTCCCGCGCCGCGGCAAGAGGCGCCCATCGCCGACGCCGGCTGACCCGCGCACGGGTCGAGCACGAGCCGCCGCCGGCACCGGGGTGAGGCCCCGAGCCGGCGGCAGTCGAGCCGCTACGGAGCGACGTTCGAGAAGATGATGGTGCCGCTGGCGGCGAACATGCCGCCGACACCGTGGGCGATCGAGATCTCGGCACCCTCGACCTGCGCCGGTGCGATGCCCCGGAGCTGGCGGACGCTCTCCTGCATGGCGTACATGCCATACATCCCCGAGTGCATGTACGACAGGCCACCACCGTTGGTGTTGAGGGGCAGCTTGCCGCCGATGGCGGTGTTGCGCTCGCGGATGAACGCGGGTGCCTCGCCCTTGCCGACGAAGCCGAGGTCCTCGAGCCCGTAGATGGGCAGGTGGGCGAAGGCGTCGTAGATCATCAGGTGGTCGACGTCGTCGTGGGTGATGCCGGCCTCGTCGAACGCCTTCTTGCCCGAGACGCGGAACGCCCGTGAGGTGGTGAAGTCCTCCATCTGGCTGACCATCTGCGTCTCGACGCTCTCGCCGGTGCCGAGCACGTAGACCGGCTTCTGCGGGAAGTCCTTGGCCCGGTCGGCCGAGGTGAGGATGAGGGCGCCGCCGCCGTCGGTGACCAGGCAGCAGAGCAGCTTGGTGAACGGCCAGGCGATCATGCGCGAGCCCAGCACGTCGTCGACGGTGAGCGGATCGCGGTAGGAGGCACGCGGGTTGAGGGCGGCCCACTCGCGCTGGATGACCGCCACGTTGGCGAGGTCCTCAGCGGTGGCGCCGTAGGTCTTCGCATAGCGAAGCCACGGGATGGTGAACATCGTCGGTGGACCCATCGGGCCGTACGGCATCTCGAACTGGCCGTTCTGGCTGGCACGGGCCATCCCGTAGCCACCCACACCGACGCGGGAGCGACCGCTCTCGCCGTGGGTGATCAGGATCGTGGTGGCCAGCCCCTCGTTGATGGCGGCGGCGGCGTGGCGCACGTGCAGCATGAACGAGCAGCCACCGACGCTGGTGCCGTCGACCCACGTGGGGACGATGCCCATGTACTGGGCGAGGTTCACCGGCGATTCGCCGGCACACGCGATGCCGTCGATGTCGGCGGCGGTGAGGCCGGCATCGGCCATTGCGTTGAGGGCACCGTCGGCGTGGAGGCCGAGCTGGCTGAGGTTGGGGATCTTCCCCATCTCGGTGGTCTCGGCGGCGCCGACGACGGCGACGGACTTCTGCTTCATCGGACGGCCTCCGTGCTTGCCGGGCGGCTCTGTGACGCTTCCGCAGGGCGGAAGAGGGGGACCGAGATCTCGTCGTTGACCTGCTCGAAGGTGACCTCGAGCGCCATGTCGAGCACCAGGGCCTCGGGGGTCTGCTCGCATTCGACGATGTTGGTCATCATCCGGGGGCCTTCCTCGAGCTCGACCACGGCGATGGCGTATGGCGATGTGAAGCCCGGCACCTCGCGGTGGTGGATCACGTAGCTGTAGAGCGTGGCCCGACCGCTGGCCGCCTCGACCTCGACGTTGCGGCTCGAGCAGGCGGGGCAGAACGGGCGGGGTGGGAAGTACGCGCTCGCGCAATCCGAGCAGCGCTGGATGCGCAGCTCACCGGTGCGGGTGCCCTCCCAGAAGTGCGCCGTCTCGGGCGTTGGCTCCGGTATCGGTCTGGTGCGTGCGGGCGCGGTCGGCGCGGACATGTGTGCGTCCCCCCTGGGTCGTCGGTCGAAGCAGCGACGATCCTGTCAGAACGTCAACGAGCGCGGCCAACCCAGCCGGACGGCCATCTGTCGGCAAGCTCGTCGACCCCGTCCGTCCTCCGACCGGAACACCTGAACTCACCTACGATCCCCGGGGACCACCGCAGGAGGTCGTGTCGCACATGCCTGGAGTCTCGTTCGTCGAGGCAACGAAGAAGTTCGATGACGTGGTGGCCCTCGACCGCCTCACCCTCGACGTCGACGATGGTGAGTTCCTCGTGCTCGTCGGGCCTTCGGGCTGCGGCAAGTCGACCGCGCTGCGCCTCATCGCGGGGCTCGAAGAGATCACCTCGGGCACCCTCACCATCGGCGGCGACGACGTCACCGAGGTCGAACCCCAAGACCGCGACCTCGCCATGGTCTTCCAGAGCTACGCGCTCTACCCGCACAAGTCGGTGCGCCAGAACATCGAGTTCCCGCTGAAGAGCCGCAAGGTGCCAGCCGACGAGCGCAGTGCGCGCGCCGACCAGGCGGCCGCGCTGCTCGGACTGTCGGAGCTCATGGACCGCCGCCCGGCCCAGCTGTCGGGCGGCCAGCGCCAGCGCGTGGCGCTCGCCCGCGCCATCGTGCGCGAGCCGCAGGTGTTCCTCATGGACGAGCCGCTCTCGAACCTCGATGCCAAGACACGGGTGCAGACCCGCGCCGAGCTGAGCGATCTGCACGCCACCCTGGGCGCCACGATCATCTACGTCACCCACGACCAGGTCGAGGCGATGACGATGGGCACCCGCATCGCAGTACTCAACGACGGTCGCCTGCAGCAGGTGGGCACCCCCGACGAGGTCTACGACCGGCCGGCCAACCTCTTCGTCGCCGGTTTCATCGGCAGCCCGCCGATGAACACCGTGCACGCCGCGGTCGAGCGCGACGACGGATCGGTCACCGCCAGGGTGGGGCGCAGCAGCGTGCCGCTCGACGGCGCCCTCGCCGCATCGGTGGCGGCCGCGTCGGTGGACCACGTCGTGCTCGGCGTGCGACCCGAGCACCTCACCATCGGCCAGGGGCCCATGGTGGCCACGGTCCGCAACGTCGAATCGCTCGGGCACGAACGACACGTGGTGTGTGAACTGGCCGGCGGGCCCCACGACCCCGACAGCAGCCCGGTTGCGGCGCCTCTCCTCATCGTGCGCCAGTCGGCCGACGACGCATCGCCCAGCGTGGGCTCCACCGTCGAGCTCGTCCCCCGCCTCGACCAGCTGCACCTCTTCCACCCCGACACCGGCGAGCGCATCTCACCATGACCGCGACCCAGCTACCCGGGCCGACATCGACTGCGACTCCGTCCTCGCCGGTGGTGCGCCGCAGGCGATGGCGCGAGCGGTCGATGGCGCTCATGTTGCTGTTGCCGTCGCTCGTCGTCTTCGGGCTGTTCGTCTACTACCCGTTCGGCCGCACCATCTGGCTGGGGCTCTTCCGCACCAGCCCGTTCGGCAACCGCACCACCTACGTGGGCTTCGAGCAGTACGCCGACGTCCTGGCGTCGAGCGACTTCCACCACAGCCTGTGGGTCACGCTCGTCTTCACCGTGATGACCGTGCCGGTGGGTCTTGCCCTGGGGCTCGGACTGGCGGTGCTGGCGCACCAACGCCTGTCGGGGGTGGGCATCTACCGCACCATCTTCTCCTCCACCGTGGCCACCTCGGTCGCCGTCGCGTCGCTGATGTTCATCGCCCTGCTCAGCCCGTCGGTCGGTCTCATCAACCAGATCATCAAGGGCTTCGACGGCGACCCGATCTACTTCCTCCAGCGTCCCGGATGGGCACTCATCGCCGTGGCTGCCGTCACCGTCTGGCAGAACCTCGGGGTCACGTTCATCGTCATCAGCGCTGGCCTCCAATCGGTCCCCGACGATCTCTACGAGTCGGCCCGCCTCGACGGCGCGAGCGCCTGGATGCGCTTCGTCGACATCACGCTCCCGTTGGTGTCCCCCACGCTCCTCTTCGGGTTCGTGGTGCTCACCATCACGTCGTTCCAGACGTTCGGCCAGATCGACCTGCTCACGGGCGGCGGGCCGCTCGACGCCACCAACCTCATCGTGTTCTCGATCTACACAGAGGCCTTCCGCAACTTCAACCCCGGCGTGGCCGCCGCGCAAGCCGTCGTGCTGTTCCTCATCGTGCTCGCCCTCACCGTGGTGCAGCTGAAGCTGGTCGAGCGGCGGGTCTTCTATGGCTGAGGCGCAGGTGGTCGCATCGCCTCAGGTGGCAACGCGCCGACGCTCGCCCCGATCGCGCCGATTCGTGCAGTACACGGCGCTCACCGTCGCCGCCATCGTCGTGCTGCTGCCGATCTACGTCACCGTGGCCTTCTCGCTCCAGACCGGAGCCTCCGCCCTCGACTTCCCCAGCTCGCTCTTCCCGTTCCCGCCCGAGCTCAGCGTCTTCCGCCGCGTCTTCTCGGTCGGCAACCTCGGGCGCTACATGCTGAACAGCGCCATCGTGGCCGTGGCCATCACCGTCGCTCAGGTGCTCACGTCGATCCTCGCCGG
Source organism: Acidimicrobiia bacterium (assembly GCA_016649895.1). Taxonomy (GTDB): domain Bacteria; phylum Actinomycetota; class Acidimicrobiia; order Acidimicrobiales; family SKKL01; genus Actinomarinicola. The sequence continues at coordinate 21,892 of JAENWR010000007.1, forward strand.
CTATGCCTTCGCCTTCTTGCGGTTTCCTGCACGCAACGTGGTCTTCGTGGGTTTCCTCGCCACCCTGATGGTGCCGTCGGAGGTCACCATCGTGGCCAACTACGACACCATCGTCGGCTTCGACTGGCTCGACTCGTACCAGGGCCTCGTGGCGCCGTTCATGGCCACCGCGTTCGGCACGTTCCTCGTGCGCCAGGCGTTCCTCGCCGTCCCCCAGGACCTGCGCGACGCCTCACGGCTCGACGGCTACGGGCACTGGGGCTTCATGTGGGGCGTGGCGGTTCCGCTGGCCCGCCCCGCCATCGCCGCCCTCGGCGTGTTCTCGTTCCTGCTCGCCTGGAACCAGTACCTGTGGCCACTGCTCATCACCAACACCGACGACCGCCGCACCGTCCAGATCGGGCTCAAGACGCTGGCCTCGAACAACGTCAACGAGTTCAACCTGGTGTTCGCGGGAACGGTGGTGGCCTCGATCCCCATCTTCATCCTGCTCCTCGTCTTCCAGAAGCAACTGGTCCGCGGCCTCACATCCGGTGCGGTCAAGGGCTGAACCAAACCCCACCCAGGAGATCCCCCCGTGCCACGCTCCATCCTCATCCGACTGCTCGCCCTCGTGGCGACCTCGGCTCTCGTCGCCAGCGCATGCGGCGGCGACGACGGTCCCGACGAATCCGGTGACCCCGCTGGCACCGCCGAGGTGGGCGACGTGCCCGAGGCCGACCCGGAGTCCGATCTGGCGGCCGGGTGCCCGGTCGACGTGCTCGACGACGCCGACGCACCGGTGCCCATCACGATGTGGCACTCGATGACCGTCGAGCTCAACGACGCGCTCGTCGCCCTGGTCAACCGCTACAACTCCGAACAGGACCAGGTCGACGTCGAGCTGCAGTTCCAAGGCGGCTACACCGAGTCGCTCGACAAGTACCTCACCGCGCTGCGGGGCGGCACCCGACCCACCATCGTGCAACTCGAGGAGACGGCGCTGCAGATCGGCATCGACAGCGAGTCGTTCGTGCCGATGCAGGCCTGTGTCGACGCGTCCGGCTACTCCTTCGACGACCACATCGACCGCACCGTGGCCGCCTACACCGTCGACGGCCGCCTCCACGCCATGCCGTTCAACACCTCGAACCCGATCCTCTACGCCAACATGAACATGCTGCGAGCCGCCGGTGTGGAGGAGCTACCCACCACCGTCGCCGAGGTGCGCGAGGCCGCCCAAGCCGTGGTCGACAGTGGTCTCGCCCCCGCGGGTGTCACATTCACCACCAGCGGATGGATCCTCGAGCAGTGGTACGGGCTGGCCGGCGAGCCGTTCGTCGACGGCGACAACGGGCGGGGCGAGCGGGCCACCGAGGTGCTGCTCGACACCGATCTGGGCCACGAGATCTTCGAGTGGCTCGGCACCATGGTGAGCGATGGACTGGCCACCAACGTGGGCAACGGCGAGAACGCCGAGCACCTCATCGCCCTGGCCACCGGGCAGGCGGCGATGACGCTGCACACGAGCGCCGCGCTGCGCTCGGTGAAGATCGCGGCTGTCGACTTCCCTGACGTCGAGGTGGCGGTGGGGCCGATGCCGAGCTTCGGCGACATCGAGGGCGGCACCCTCGTGGGCGGCGCCGCCCTGTGGATCGACGGCGACACCTCCGACGAGGAGCGGGCCGCGTCGTGGGACTTCATCGCCTGGCTCAACGAGCCGGAGCAACAGGCCGAGTGGCATGCGGCGACGGGCTACATCCCGATCCGACGATCGGCCATCGTGCTGCCCGAGGTCGCCGACCTGTGGGCAGCCGAGCCCGAGTTCCGAGTGGCCTACGACCAGCTCGTCGCCGGCGAGGAGAACATCGGCAGCGCCGGCCCCGTCATCGGCAACCACGCCCAGGTGCGGCTCGACGCCATCGTGCCCGCCTTCGAGCGGATGTGGATCCAGGGCCAAGCCCCCGACGAGGCCCTGGCCGAGGCGAAGGCCGACGCCGACCAGATCATCGCCGACTACACCGACCGCTTGGGATAGGGGATCAGGCGGCGACGCACACACGTCTGTCCGTCGTTTCCATCGCTCAGCGACGACAACGAGGGACAGACTGCCGATCCCGAGCACCGAACATCGCCTTGACGCCACCACTGGCGTCGCACACGTCGTCCGCCACGACGCTAGTGGTGGTCATCGGACGGATCGGAGTGCGCCAACGTCGCCGCCATCTCATCGGCGAGGTGCTGCGCCGTCTCCGAAGCGACGAGCTCACTCAGCTCGACGAGCACCTCGAGTGGTTCGGGGAAGTTGGCCGAGCACCATCGCGAGAACATGCCGTCGTCCATCCACTCGGCGAGGTCGGGCGGACAGCCGAGCTCGACCCACGACCCGTGAGCGCACTGCTCACGAAGCTGTGACCACGTGCTCGGTCCGGCCGGGCGCAGCGCCTCGACCAGGCCGATGCCCACCCCGTCGCCACGCAGCGCCGCCTCGTGCACCCGGTGCAGCCACAGATGGGCCATGGCGAGGCCGGCGTGGGCGGAAGGCGGCGCGGTGGGAACCCCGAGCGACCGCCGCACCGCGTCGGCGACCCGTCCGACCGGACCGTCGCCCGGTGCCGCCACGGCCGCGTGTGGGCCGCCGTCGGGTGGCCGCACCACCGACGCGGTGCCACCGTCACGGGCGCAGAGGAAGGTGACCATCACCGGGCCCGGCCCAACCGGACCCACCGGGCCGTGGCCCTCGAGGACCGACGCCGCCCCGTGCACGACGACACCAGCGGCGTCCCACTGGGCCGGCGTGGCGCTGCCGAGGAGGAGGTCGAGGACGTCAGATGGCTCGACGGGGAGCAGCCCGAGGTCGATGTCGTCACCGTCGAGCCCCCCGAGGCGAACGATCGACGAGGGCCGAGCCGGCGCTCGGTGGTGGGCGAGGTCGATGATGCTGGCGATCTCACCAAGGCGTTCGAGGCGCTCGGCCCCCACAGGACCGGCATCGGTGGGCTGGGCATCGGACTTGCGGCAGGCAGACATGGGGTGCTCCCGGTTGGTGGTGACCGAGGCGACCGTTGGGTGCCTGCCGGCACGACGGCGGTCGCGAGCCGTCGTCCTCCAGTGTGCGGAGGTGGTGTGACACTCTGGGGACATGACCGATGCGCCGACGCCTCAGCGCCACGTCGCCGCCTCCTACGAGCGACCTCGATGCATCGTGGTGGGCGTCGACGGCTCCGTCGACGCGGCCCACGCCATGGCGTGGGCCGCCACGCTGGCGAGTGCGGTCGACGCCGAGGTGGTCGCCGTCCACGCCGTCGGGCTCCTCAGCGTCATCGACGGACAGGTGCGCCCGAGCGACCAGGTGCGCGACGCCCTCGCCCGGCAGGTCACCGAGTGGGCCACACCGCTCATCGACTCAGGCGCCCGACACCGCATCGTGCTCGAGGACGGGCCACCCGGCCTGGTGCTGCTGCGGGTGGCCGAGCGCGAGCATGCCGGACTCATCGTGTCGGGCACCCGCGGCCTCGGCTCGGCCGATGGTGCGTTGCTCGGCTCCACCAGCCACCACCTGTTGCGGTTCTCACGGGTGCCCGTCGTGGTGGTGCCCCACCTCGACATCTGAGCTCAGGTTCCGCCGCTTCCGCCGCCACGTCGGCGCCGCTCGTCGATGCGTGCTGCGTAGGCCGCAGCTTCCGTGCGTCGCTCCATGCCGAGCTTCATCAACATGTTGCTGACGTAGTTCTTCACCGTCTTCTCGGCCAAGTGCACCGTCTCTGCGATCTGGCGGTTGGTGAGACCCTCGCCGATGAGCTCGAATATCCGACGCTCCTGATCGGTGAGCTGCGCGATGCGCACATCGTCGGCGCTGCCGGTGCGGATGCGCTCGAGGACCTTCTGGGTGACGGCGGGATCGAGGAGCGACTGGCCACCGGCCACCGTGCGGATGGCGTCGACCAGCTCGGTGCCGCGCACCTGCTTCAGCAGGTAGCCGGCGGCCCCGGCCATGATCGCCTCGAACAGCGCCTCGTCGTCGGAATAGGAGGTGAGCATGAGACAGGCGATCTCGGGGTTGCGACTGCGCACCTCGCGGCACACCGCGACGCCGTCGCCATCGGGGAGGCGCACGTCGAGCACGGCCACCTGGGGCGACGTGGCAGGGATGCGGCCGATGGCCTCCTCGGCGGTGCCGGCCTCACCGACCACCTCGAAGTCGCCATCGGCCTCGAGCAGCTCTCGGAGGCCACGGCGCACGATCTCGTGGTCGTCGAGGAGGAAGACGCGGATTGCCATGTCCCCATCCTGCCAGCCGCGCCGACGCGGGCGGCGCCCTTGGCTCAGGTGTCCATAGGGGCCTGATCCAGCGGAGCATCCCACTCGAGCACAGCACCGGGTCGATCGGCTGGCCCGTCGCCGGGGCGCAGCAGGCTGCTGCCACCGAGCGCCTCGGCCCGGCGCGACATGTTGACGAGACCACGACCGGTGAGCCCGTCGGCTGAGTAGCCGGCGGCGGCCGGCCCGGTGCCGTCATCAACGACGTCGAGGTGGAGGCGCTCCGAGGTGCTGCGGACGACGACCTCGACCGACCTGGCGGCGCCGTGGCGGGCCACGTTGGCCAGCGCCTCGCGGATCGTGGGGATGAGCTGCTCGGCCACCGGGGCGGGCACCAGGGCGTCGATCGGTCCGAGGAAGCGCACTCGAGGTTCGAAGCCCAGGGCGTCGGCGGCCTCATGGGCCACCTTCAACACCTCGGCACGCACCCCCGCCCCGAACACCCCACCTTGGAGCCCGAAGATGGCGGTGCGGATGTCACGGATCGTGGTATCGAGGTCGTCGACGACCCGCCCGAGCCGTTCGGCAACCTCGGGGTCGCGCACGCGGCTCGAGAGGGCCTGCACGCCCATGCCCGTGGCGAAGAGTCGCTGGATGACGGTGTCGTGGAGCTCGCGGGCGATGCGTTCGCGGTCCTCGGCCAGCTGCAGCTCCTGGTGAGCCGCTGCGAGCCGATCCTCCTGAGCGAGGCGCTCGCCGACGTCGCGCACGACGGCCACGACCGTGGGGGGGACGTCGGGGCCGAGGTCGGGCACCTGGACGAGGACCTCGACGATGAGGATGCTGCCGTCGCGCCGACGGTGCTGGGTGGTGATGCTGCGCGAGCCCACCTGGCGGTCGAGGAGGGGGTGGAGCAGGTCGGTCAGCGACTTCTCGTCGAGGCCGACCATCACGTCGAGCGGCCCCATGTCCATGAGCTCGGTTCGACTGAACCCGGCCTGCTCGATGGCACCGCTGTTCACGTAGGTGAACCGCAGGGTCTCGGGGTTGAACATGAACACGCCGTCGCGGATGGCGTCGAGGCTCCGCTGGATCCGGCTCGCGTGCGCCTCTCTCGCCACGCGCTCGCTCACGTCGCGGACCGACGCGATGACGAGCAGACCCCGATCCGCCTCGAGTGGGCTCAACGAGATCTCGACGGGGAACTCCGAGCCGTCGCGGCGACGGGCCCGCAGCTCGAGGCCGACCCCCATGGGACGGGTGTGCGGCTGGCCGTGGTACTCGGCACGGTCGACCTCGTGCGCCCGTCGGAAGCGGTCGGGAACGAGGTCCTCGATGGAACGACCGAGCATCTCCCCTCTCGGCCAGCCGAACATCTGGTCGGCCTGTGAGTTCGATCGCACGATCGCTCCGCTGGCGTCGACGATGACCTGACCGTCGGGGACCGACTCGAAGAGCGCCGCGGCGACGGGATCATCGAGGTCGACCGGCTCCACCGCACCGGCTTCGCCAGGTCGGTGACTCGCGGAGGGCGGGTCGGGGTCGGCCGTCACCCCGCGCATGCTAGGCGACGGGCCACGTGCCACGATGTTCCCTTCTATGACCGTCGAGACCGCCAACATCTTCTTCTCGCTCCTCAGCCTCATGGCAGGCGTCGGGGCGGTCGTCATCGTGGCGGCGACACTCGTCGCACGCCGACAACCCGCTGGCGCGGCTGCCAGCCTGGTCGACCAGGTGCGTCCGATCGCCCTCTGGCTGGCGTTCGTCATCGCCGCGGTGGCCACCGTGGGGAGCCTCTACTACTCCGAGAGCGTCGGCTACACGCCCTGTCGCTACTGCTGGTTCCAGCGCATCGCCATGTATCCGCAGGCGCTCATCCTCGGCATCGCCGCGTTCCGCCGCGATGCCACCGTGAAGCTCTACCTCATCCCGCTGTCGATCATCGGCGGGCTGATCTCGGCGTACCACTACTACATCGAGCGCAACCCCGAGGCGGGCGGATCGTGCAGCGTCTCGGTGCCGTGCAACGTGCCGTGGTTCGAGCAGTGGGGGTTCGTCACCCTCGCGTTCATGGCCCTGACGGGCTTCGCTGCGATCATCGCCCTACTCTCGGTCGCCGACCGCCAACCACATGACCAGGACGTCTCCGCATGAGCACCCCCCGGGCCCCTCGGCCTCGCAACTCCGCTGTCGCCAAGGCCGCCAACGCGGGCAACGGTTCCAAGAACGTCTGGGTGATCGTGGCCATCGTGGCCGTGGTCGCCTTCGCCGCGGTCATCGCGGTGGCGCTGTCGCAGGAGAGCGGCGGCAACAGCGACGAGACGGCCGATGTCGAGGTGGCCGGTGAGGGCCTGCCGTTGCAGCAGGTTGCCCCCGAAGGTGCCATCGGAGCGACCGCCCCCGAGCTGTCGGGCACCGGCCTCGACGGTGAGCCCATCAGCATCGAGAACGATGGCCGACCCAAGCTCATCGGGTTCTTCGCCCACTGGTGCCCCCACTGCCAGGCCGAGGTGCCGGTGATCGTCGACTGGCTCGATGCCGGTGGCAAGCCCGACGACGTCGACTTCTACGGCGTGAGCACGTCGGTGGACCGGACCCGCCCGAACTACCCGCCGAGCAACTGGTTCGAGGACGAGGGCTGGTCCTCCCCCACCCTCATCGACTCCTCCGCCAGTGCCGCGCACATGGCCTTCGGTGCCGGCAACTTCCCCTACTGGGTCGTGGTCGACGCCGACGGCAAGGTCGTCAACGCCACGAGCGGCGAACTGGGCGCCGATGCCCTCACGGCACTCGCCGAGCAGGCCCGAGGTGGCGGCGGGGCAGCACCCGACCCGGGTGCCGACACCGATTCGTCGCCCGCTCCCGATGCCGACACGGACACGGACGGCGACGCCGAGCCCGACGCGGAGTGAACCCGAGCGTCGTGGCCTCACCTGCGCCACGGACCTCGACATCCTGACGGCGGCAGCGCCACCTCCCCACGTGGCCACCGCACTCGGTGGCCGAAGTGCGACCCCCGCCACCAGTTCCCTCACTATCCGCGTTCACCGGCCGACGAATTGCTGAGAGCGTCACCACGCTCTGCAGCCCGTCCCGGCCCGTCAGACCGGACCATCACATGCTCACCCTGGGGGAGCACCAATGAGAAACATGCGGCGTCCCTGGTGGCGCTTGTTCGCAATCCTCACCGCCCTCGGCCTGGTGGCCGGGGCATGTGGGGACGATGACGGTGGTGGCGAAGGCCAGTCCTCTGCCACGACCTTCGCCGACGGGGGCCTGATCGGTGGCGGCGACGACGACGACGAAGCGGTGACCGCCTCCTACGGCGGACACATCGTCGTCGGCCTCGAAGGCGAGTCGCAGAGCTGGGCCCCCGGGTCCTCGGAGTGGACCGCCGGTGGACTGTCGGTCGCCTACGCCATCTACGACCCGCTCCTCTCGCTGACCGCCGACGGAGCGTACGAGCCGTAACTAGCCGAGTCCTACGAGCCGAACGAGGACCTCACCGAGTGGACCATCACGCTGCGTGACGGCGTCGAGTTCCACGACGGCAGCCTGCTCGACGCCGAAACGAGCAACACCCGCAGCGCCCTCCTCAACGCCGGCGTCACCGGCATGGAGGTCGTCGACGACATGACCGTCAAGTACGTCCTCAGCGCCACCAACGCCGGCTTCCCCGACCTGCTCCGCGGCGTCATCGGCATGCCGGTGTCGCGCGAGGCATACGAGGAGATGGGCGCCGACGAGTTCGCATCGAACCCCGTCGGCACCGGCCCCTTCATGTTCGACCAGTGGATCCGTGACGGTAACCTCACGGTCGTCCGCAACCCGAACTACTGGTTCACCAACGCCGCTGGGGAGCAGCTCCCCTACCTCGACTCGATCGATTTCCGGCCGATCCCCGACGAGGAGTCCCGCGCCGTCAGCCTCGAGGCCGACGACATCCAGGTCATCCAGACCCTTCGGGGCAGCACGGCCAAGCAGGTGCTCTCGCTCGTCGACGACAGCGACCGCGACTACCGCGCCGTCACCTATGTCGGCAACCTGTCGGGCAGCGCCATCTTCAACACCGCCGTCCCGCCCACCGACGACGTGCGCGTCCGTCGGGCCTTCGCCATGGGCTCCGATGGCGCCCAGGTCGCGCAGGTGCTGGGCGACGACGGTCTCGTGCCGCCCAGCCCCGGCTTCTTCAGCGCCGACAGCCCCTGGTTCTCCCAGGAGGCGGCCGATGCCTACCCCGGCACGGCCGGTCGCGACGTCGAGGGCGCTCGGGCGCTCCTCCAGGAGTACATGGACGACCCCACCCGGTCCGACGGCAAGCCCGTCGGCTCCCCGGTCAAGCATCGAGTACTCCTGCCTCCCCGATGCCAGCCTCCTCGAGGTGGCCCAGCTCCAGCAGAACCTGCTCACCGAGGTGGGCTTCGAGGTCACCCTCGAGCAGGTCGACCAGGCCACCCTCATCGGCAACGCGATCGGCAGCGCCGACCAGGTCCCGCCCTACAGCGGCGACTTCTCGGTGAACTGCTGGCGTTCGCCGGCGCTGACGGGTGACCCGCTCACCGACTTCCAGGGGTTCTTCGGAGACCCCGCCACGTCGGTGACGAACTTCACCAACTTCACCACGCCGGAGATCCTCGAGGCCATCGACACGCTGCGCAGCAGCGGCGACTTCGAGGAGCGGAAGGCCGCGGTCGAGCAGATCGGCATCATCGCCAACAAGAACGTGCCCATCGCGTTCAGCTCGGCCACGCCGACCCTCGTCGGCTTCCGCGGCGACATCCACGGCATCCCCAACTGGACCCTGCCCAGCGGTGGGTCGGGCACCGGCATCCCGGGTGGCGTGATGCGCTTCCACCAGGCCTTCATGGCGGCGTCGGAGTAGCCACCACGTACGTGGGGCCCCGGTCGGTGACATCGCCGGCCGGGGCCCCGGCGCGTCGGGCGACGCGTCACCAGGTTGACGCCAACCGCCGTGGCGGTGGCAGGATGTAGCAATCCCATCCGGGGGCGACCGAACACGGCGCCCACCACCGAGGAGCCACCCGATGCGACGTCGCATGATGAAGTCGAAGATCCACCGCGCGACGGTCACCGACGCGAACCTCAACTACGTCGGTTCGATCACCATCGACCGTGCGCTCATGGCCGCCGCAAACCTCCTCGAGAACGAGCAGGTCGCAGTGGTCGACATCGACAACGGGGCACGCCTCGAGACCTACGTGATCCCCGGCGAAGCTGGCGACATGTGCCTCAACGGGGCAGCCGCCCGCCTCGTCCAGCCGGGCGACAAGATCATCGTCATCAGCTACGCCGACTTCGAGGATGCCGAGCTCGAGGACTTCCGACCCGCGGTGGTCCACGTCGACGACTTCAACCGCCAGAGCGACCCGCTCACGGTCTGATCCAGGCGACACGGCGGTGGGCCCGGTCCACGCCAGACTGTCGGCCATGACGAAGATCAAGTGGTTGGCGGTCGGCGTCCTCGCCGCCGTGGTCCTGGTGGTCGGTGGCACGTGGGTCTACATCAACGTGATCCGCGACGACGCTCCCCCGCCGCTCGCCCTCTCCGATGAGGCAGAGCCCGATGAGGCGGAGCCCGACGCTGCGGCGCCGGACGACAGCAGTGACCCCGAGGTCGGTGACGACATCGACGATGCGCCGGTGGACGGCACCTGGGTACCCGTCGACGGATCGGTGATCGGCTACCGCGTCGCCGAGATCCTCCTCGGCCAATCGGCCGAGGCGGTCGGCCGCACCGACCAGATCGACGGATCGGTCACCATCGACGCCACCGCGGTCACCGCCGCCACCTTCGAGGTCGACGTCGCCTCGATCGAGAGCGACGACGACCGCCGCGACCGGCAGTTCCGCGGGCGCATCATGGATGTGGCCAACCACCCCATCGCCACCCTGGTGCTCACCGACCCCATCGAACTGGGGTCCGAACCAGCGAACGGCGAGACCACCACCGCCGACCTCACCCTCCGCGGCACCACCCGCTCGGTCGAGATCGAACTGGAGGCACGGCGCGACGGGGAGCGCATCGAGGTGCTCGGGTCGATCCCCATCGGGTTCGCAGAGTGGGGCATCCCCAGCCCGAGCGCACCTGGCATCGACACCGAGGACGAGGGGCTCCTCGAGTTCCTCGTCGTGCTCGAGCGCAGTTGACGGTGAAGGTGATCCTCGGGGCCCGGCGCCGAAGCTGTCACACCCCCTCCCTAGCCTCGGCGCCATGACGACGACCGATCCCGACACCGTTCTGCGACGCATCCGCGCCCTGCTCGACCAGGCCGAGGGCACATCGTTCTCGGCCGAGGCCGAGACCTTCGCCGCCAAGGCCGCCGAGCTCATGGCCCGCCACCACATCGACGTCGCGGTCCTCGGCAGCACCCGCCGGCGTTCAGGTCCCGGCGAGGTCATCGAGTTCGACATCGAGCTGGGACGGGGCCAGTACGTGCGAGCCCGTCTGGCGTTGCTGGGCGAGGTCGCATCGGCCTACGACTGCCGCCTCGTCACCTCCTCGTCCAGTGCCGGGCGCATCGGACACGTCATCGGCCACGTCGCCGACATCGAGCAGGTGTCGCTCATGTACACGTCGCTGCTCGTGCAGGCCACCCGCGCCGCCGCCACCGAACCGATGCCACGGGGCCACAGCGGGGTCACGTTCCGCCGCGGCTTCCTGCTCGGGTTCGCCCAGCGCGTGGGCGAGCGGCTATCGGAGCAGAAGGCAGCTGCGGTGCGCGACGCCGATGCCCGTCGCGAGGCCGATCGCCGTCGATCACCCGACCCGTCGGGGGCCGGCGGTCCATCGGTGGCGCTGGTCCTCGCCGATCGTCGTGGGGCCGTCGACCAGTGGGTCGACCAGCACTACCGCAACCTGCGCCGGCTCGAGCGCGGGGCCCCCGTCAGCGCCGAGGGCGTCGATCGGGGTACCCGGGCAGGCGGCCGAGCCGACCTGGGCGGTCCGTCGGTCAACGGGGGGCGTGCGATGCTCGGGCGATGACGCCCGACCGGCACCGACAGCGGGTCTACGACGCCGAGGACGCCGCGTTCGGCGGCACCCTCCTCGACGCGCCGGTGCCGTGGAACCAACTGGTGACCGTGTTCGGGACCGCCACCCACCACCGGTGGTGGGTGGCGCTCGGAGTGCGAGAGCCTTCGCTGCGGCCCGCCCGTTCCGACTCGGCCCGGTCGTCGTCCGATGGTCGCTCGATTCGCATCAGTCCGATCGGCTGCACTCCGCTCACCGTCGCCCACGAGCTCGCCCACCACCTGGTCGCCGCTCTCGATCCCCTGATCGATGGCGCGGCCGAGCCGGCGCACGGGCCGATGTTTCGTGCGGCCGAGCTGCGCACAGTGGCACTCATCGGCGGCACGGCGGCGCGCACCGTCCTCGAGGGGGAGTGGCGCCGCTGGGGGCTCCCGCCAGGTCACTGGGGCTGGCCCGAGCCACCCGACGGACCTGGCCTTGCGCTCCGAGGGGTCATCGCCCTCTGAGCGGCGCGGCGTTCTCGCTGCGGCACCCCATCGCTCCCCTCGTCGGCCCAGGGTCCGTTGTCCCCTACCCTTCGGGGGCCAGCTCTGCGACGCTCCGAGCAGGCATCGAACGAGGAGATCCTGATGAAGCGGTTCGTGGTTGGAGTCGACGGTTCCGAGAGCTCGCGCCGGGCGCTCGAGTGGGCGGTGCAGCAGGCCGCGCTCGAGGACGCCGCAGTCGAGGCGGTGCACGCCTGGCACGTGCCATACGTAGCCAGCGGCATGGGCGGGATGCCGTTCGACCTGCAGATGCTGGCCGACGGCGCGCGCGCCACCCTCGACACCATCGTCGACAGCGTCGATGCCAGCAGCTTGTCGTCGCCCATCGAGCGCACGGTCGTCGAGGGCCCCGCCGCCCGGGTGCTGCTCGACGCGGCCAGTGGTGCCGACCTCGCGGTGGTCGGCAGCCGGGGCCACGGCGGGTTCATGGGCCTGCTGCTCGGCTCGGTGTCCCAGCAGGTGGCCAGCCACTCCACCTGCCCCGTCGTCATCATCCCGGCCGACGTCGAGGAGCAGGACCCGGCCTGATCCCGGCTGCATCACGGGTTCGGGGACCTTCGACCCTTCCGCTCATCCGACGCAATTCGTACGATCGTACGAAACACCCACGAGGAGCGGAGCCCCGCCGTGCTGCAGATGAACGTCCAGCCCATCCCGACCGTCTCGGATCGAGTGAACGAGATCCGCAAGCTCACCGCCGAGATCGTCAACCGCGAGATCCTCCCGCACGAGAACATGATCTGGGCCGACGTCCGCGGTGGGCACAACCTCACCGACGACGATCGCGCCGAGGCCAAGCGCCTGCGTGCGAACATCAGCAACAAGGTGCGCCAGGCCGGGCTGTGGGCACCGCACCTGCCCACCGAGTACGGCGGTGCCGGCCTCGACTTCCTCGAGCTCGCCTACATGTACGAGGTGCTCGCCTACGCCACCGGTGCGTCCTCGCTGTTCGGTGTGGTCGCCCCCAACTCGGGCAACGGGTCGGTGCTCGTCAAGTACGGCACCGACGAGCAGAAGGAGAAGTGGCTGATGCCGCTCATCGACGGCACCTTGCAGTCGGGCTTCTCCATGACCGAGCCCGATCAGCCCGGCTCCGATCCGCGCTCGCTGCGCACCACCGCCCGCCGCGAGGGCGACGAGTGGGTGATCAACGGCCACAAGTGGTTCACGTCGAACGGGTTGCGGGCCGACTTCTTCATCGTCATGTGTCGCACCGAGGAGGTCGATGGGGGTGCCGACCGCAACTCGGCGATGACCCAGATCATCGTGCCTGCCGACACGCCGGGAGTGAACATCGTGCGCGGCATCACCGTGTGGGGCCGCCCGAGCGACCACGTCGAGATCATCTACGACGACGTGCGCGTTCCGGTCGACAATGCCCTCGGCGAGCGCGGCACCGGCCACCAGGCGGCGCAGGATCGCCTCGGTGCCGGCCGGGTGTACCACTGCATGAACTCGCTCGGTCAGATGTGGCGGGCCTTCGACCTGATGGTCGAGCGGTCGCTCACCCGCGAGGTCAACGGCGGCCTCCTCGAGACCAAGCAGTTCATCCAGGGCTTCATCGCCGACTCCTACATCGACATGCAGGCAGCACGGCTGATGACCATCAACTGCGCCGAGAAGATGGCGGCGGGCCAAGACGCTCGCACCGACATCTCGGCCATCAAGGTGTTCGTGCCCGCCGCGTTCCATCGGGTGGTCGACCGAGCCATCCAGGTGTGGGGCGCGGCCGGGGTCAGCGGCGATCTGCCGCTCTCGGGGATGTACCAGGGCGCACGAACGCTTCGGCTCGCCGACGGACCCGACGAGGTGCACCGCATCCTCATGGCCAAGAACGTCCTGGCCCAGTACCGCAAGCTCGACAAGGGCTGGGACTTCGGAAACTGATGAACCCCACCGTCGCCGCGCGCGCGTCCCACCGGTTCTGATCTAGCTTGTGCCCCTGAGTGACGACAGTCACATACCTGGGGAGGAACCGGATGCAACGTTCACGAACCGCCTGGTGGCGGTTGCTCGCGATCATCGCGGCGCTCGGACTGCTGGCCGCGGCCTGCGGTGACGACGACGGCGGCGACGGGGGCGACGATCCGACGACGGAGTCGACCGACGAGACCGACGACGGAGGTGGCGACGACGACACCGACGACGCCGCCCCTCAGTACGGCGGCAGCATCGTCGTCGGCCTCGAAGCCGAGTCGAACACCTTCACGCCGGGGCCGGCCCAGCTCGCCAACGGCGGCACCACCGTCGCCATGGCGATCTTCGACCCGTTGATGGCGCAGAACTCCGAGGGTGAGCTCGAGGGGTTCCTGGCCGAGACGCTCGAGCCGAACGAAGATCTCACCCAGTGGACACTAAAGCTCCGTGAGGGCATCCAGTTCCACGACGGGACGCCCCTCGACGCCGACACGCTGCTGTGGAACTTCGAGACGCTGCACTTCAGCGAGACGTCGCAGACACGCGGCTCGCTCGTCAGCGCCGGCGTCACGGGCATGGAGGTCGTCGACGAGCTCACCGTCCGCTACAACCTCAGCGAGCCGAACGCCGGCTTCCCCGACCTGCTGCGCCTCGAGGCCGGTTGGCCGATCTCGCGGGCGGCCTACGAGCTCGACCCCGAGAACTCCGACGACAACCTCGCCGGCACCGGCCCGTTCAAGCTGGAGAGCTGGACCCGCGACGGCGAGTTCGTCGCCGTCCGAAACGAGAACTACTGGCGTTCCGACGCCGGCGGCAACCAGCTGCCGTACCTCGACCAGATCACGTTCCGGCCCATCACCGACGAGGACGCTCGGGTCAACAGCCTGGCCTCGGGCGACGTCGACATGATGCAGACGTTGCGTGGCAGCGCGGTGAAGCAGGTGCAGGCCCTCGTGGAGGAGGGCGGGTTCGACGCCAACATGCACATCGGCAACAACTCGGGCTCGGCGCTGCTCAACGTGCTCGAGCCCCCGCTCGACGACCTCCGGATCCGCCAAGCGCTCGCGTACGCCGGCGATGCCGACCAGGTGCAGATCGTGCTCGGCGACGACGGGCTCACCGAGCCGAGCACCGGCTTCTTCAGCCAGGACAGCCCCTGGTACTCCGAGACCGCCGCCGAGGCATACCCGGGCTACGGCGGCCGCGATGTCGAGGCCGCCTCCGCTCTCGTCGAGGAGTACAAGAACGATCCCGAACGCTCCGACGACAAGGCAGTGGGAGAGACGGTCGACGTCGAGTACAGTTGCCCGCCGGATCCGAGCCTCATCGAGGTCTCCCAGCTCCAACAGCAGCTGTTCGAAGAGGTCGGGTTCACCGTCTCGCTCCGGCAGGTCGAGCAGGCGGCACACATCCAGAACGCCATCGGGACGGCCGACCAGGAGCCGCCGTTCAAGGGCAACTACAGCATCAACTGCTGGAGGGCTGGTGGTGGCGAGGGCGATCCGCTCACCGCGCTGCAGTCCTTCTTCGGTCCGGTGGCCACCACGGCGGGCAACTTCGCCAACTTCACCAGCCCGGAGATCGACGAGCAGCTCGAGATCCTGCGCAACAACGCCGACTTCGCCACCCGCTACGCGGCGGTGGAGCAGATCAGCATCATCTCGGCCCAGCAGGTGCCGATCCTGTGGTCGTCACCCACGCCGACCATCGTGGGCTACCGCGACGTCATCCGCGGCGTGACCGATTGGAAGCTCCCCGACGGGGCGATGGGAACCGGCACGCCGCAATCGGTGGCCCGCTTCTACGAGGTGTGGATCGACGAATAGACCCGATCCCACGTCGGCTTCGATCATGAGGTCGACCTGACCGTGGGGCCCCGGCTGCATCCGCAGCCGGGGCCCTGTCGCGTCCGGCACCGGTGGCGCTGATCAGCTATCGGTCGTCGGCAAACCCGCCCAGATCGGGTCGAGACGACTGCGCAGCCGTGACAGCTCCTCGAGGTGCGCTTCGGCGAGCGCCACGAGCTTCGCCTCGCCGTCGGTGGTGAGGCGCAGGCGCACGACCCGATGATCCTCCTCGTCGGCCACCCGCTCGATGAGGCCGGCCCGCGCGGCGCGATCGACGAGCTCGACGGCACTGTGGTGACGCAGCATCAGGTGCTCGGCCACGTCGCCGATGGACGGCGGCCCGCCGTGTCCGCGGATGGCCAGCAAGAGCTGGTGCTGAGCACCCGTGAGTCCGACGGCTCGGGCTTGGTCGTCGCTCCATCGCAGGAAGCGCCGCAACCCGGAGCGGAAGCCCAACAGGCGCTCGAAGTCGGCATCGGCAAGGCCACGAGGTGGTCGATCCATATCGTGCCACGATAGACTTTGGAACTCATGGTTGCACATACCCCCACCCGACGTCTCCTGCTCCTCTCCGCCATCGCTGCCGTCCTCGGTGTCGTGGGCGGGGGGGCGGCGTGGGTACTCGTCCACCTCATCGACCTCATCACCAACCTGTCGCTCTTCCAACGCTCCACCTTCGATACCCCCGTGCTCGGCGAGCTCGACACCGGCCCGCTGCTGTTCGTCGCTGCCATGGGGGGAGCCGTCCTCATCAGCCTCCTCGCCAAGTGGGCACCGCTCATCCGAGGACACGGCATCCCCGAGACGATGGAGGCGGTGCTCACCAAGCAGAGCCGCATCGCCCCCCGCACCGCCATCGCCAAGCCGATCTCCGCCGCCATCGCCATCGGCACCGGCGCTCCGTTCGGCGCCGAGGGGCCCATCATCGTCACGGGCGGGTCCATCGGGTCGCTGCTCGGCCAGGTCATCCCGGTCTCCCCCGCCGAACGCAAGATCCTCCTCGCTGCGGGCGCCGCGGCCGGAATGGCCGCCACGTTCGGCTCGCCGCTCGCCGCGGTCGTGCTCGCCATCGAGCTGCTCCTGTTCGAGTTCTCGACCCGCGCGTTCGTCCCCCTCGTGGTGGCCACCGCCATCGCCGGCGGGATGCATACGGCCCTCTTCGAGGAAGGCCCGCTCTTCTCGGTTCCCTCCCACGACTTCGCCGGGCTCGAGGTGCTCCCCGCGTTCGTCCTGCTCGGACTCGCCTGCGGCGTGCTCGCCATCGTCATCTCCAAGGGCCTCTTCGCCATCGAGACCGGCTACCGGCGTCTCCCGGTGAGCGACTTCTGGCATCCGGTGATCGGAGCAGCCGGCTTCGCCACCGTCGGCCTCTTCGTCCCCCGGGCCCTCGGCGTCGGCTACGACGCCATCGGCGATGTGCTCGCCGGCGAGCTCGCAGTGGGCACCGTCGCCGTCCTCGCCACCGCAAAGCTGGTCGCGTGGTGGTTGGCCCTCGGTTCTGGTACATCCGGCGGCACGCTGGCCCCGATCCTGCTCATCAGCGCCTCGTTCGGCAGCGTGGTCGGTGCCGGGATCAACGAGATCCTCCCGGGTCCCGAGGTCGCCCTCGGGGCCTTCGCCATCGTGGCGATGGCCGCCACCTTCGGTGCCGCCAGCCGCGCCACCTTCACCTCGATGGTGTTCGTCTTCGAGCTCACCCTCGACTACGACGTCATCCTGCCCCTGATGCTCGCCACCGTCGTCGCCGACCTCGTCTACAGCGCGGTCTGCGACGACAGCCTCATGACCGAGAAGCTGCGCCGACGCGGCCTTCGCATCGGCCGCCACTACGGCGTCGATCCGTTCACCACCGCGTCGGTCGGCCAGATCATGACCAGATCGGTGTCCACCCTCGACGCCAGCTCCACCGTCGGCGAAGCCCGCACAGCCTTCGTGGGCGGCGGTCACGGTGCCTATCCAGTCGTCGAGCACGGTAAGCTCGTGGGCATCATCAGCCGCAGCGACGTGCTGCGCGAGGGGGTCGACGAGGACGCATCGCTGCTCGAGCTGGCCAGCCGCGACGTCGTCACCGTGTCGTCCCACGAGAGCGCTCAAGCGGCGATGCGGGTCATGCTCGACGAGCTCGTCGAACACGTCCCCGTCGTCGATCACGACGAGTTGGTCGGCATCTGCACCCGTACCGACCTGTTGAAGGTGCGCCGCAACCAGCTCGGGCTCGAGAAGACCGAATCAGGCATGGCGCCGCTGCGACGGCGCTGACCTGCGGCGCCGAACGTGCGCCACCGAGGGGAGGAACCCCCAGGAGGCCCATCGGCGTGGAGCGCCGCGCATCCAACCACCTAGGCGCACGCCCCAGCCGGAACACCCGGGGCCTCGATGGGGTTGTGCCTGGTGTGGAACCTCGCCGAACGACCATGCTCCAGCGGCCGCTGCCCGGCAGCGTCGTCGCCGCGTACCGCAAGGACCCGGCGATCCGCGGCGTCGGTGTCGTCGAGTTGGTCCTCTACCCCGGATTGTGGGCGTTGGCGGTACACCGCGTGTCCAACCGACTGTGGCGCACGGGCATCCCCTTCGTCCCCCGCCTTCTCTCCCAAGCCGTGCGCATGATCACCGGGGTCGAGATCCACCCTGGCGCCACCATCGGCAGGCGACTGTTCATCGACCACGGCGCGGGAGTGGTCATCGGTGAGACGGCCGAGATCGGCGACGACGTGATGATGTACCACGGGGTCACGTTGGGCGGCCACGGGTGGTGGGCCGATGCCAAGGGATCGCGCCGTCACCCACGCATTGGCGACGACGTCACGCTCGGCGTGGGGGCGTCGGTGCTCGGCGATATCACCGTCGGAGCACACAGCCGCATCGGCCCGCACACCATCGTCATCGACGACGTCCCTCCCGACTCCATCGTCGTCGCGCCGAAGGGACGCATCCGCGTCCAGCGAGGCGTGCGGATCGATGACGACGCAGGCGCCGACCTCATCGAGCCGACCTGGCTCGAGAACCACGAGATGGGAGCACTCTGATGCCACTCCACCCCGACATCACGGCAGTGATCGGACGAACGCCGTTGGTCGAGCTCCGCCGCTTCGGTGCCGATCTCCCCGGCCGGATCGCCGCCAAGCTCGAGAGCGCCAACCCCGGTGGCAGCGTGAAGGACCGCATCGCCCTCGCCATGATCGACGCGGCAGAGCGCGACGGCAGCCTTACCCCGGGCGGCACGATCGTCGAGCCCACCAGCGGCAACACCGGCATCGGATTGGCCATGGTCGCCGCCGCCAGGGGATACCGGGCGGTGCTCATCATGCCCGAGACCATGAGCATGGAGCGCCGCAAACTTCTCGCCGCATACGGCGCCGACATCGAGCTCACCCCACGCACCGGCGGCATGAACGCAGCCATCGCTCGCGCCAAGGAACTGGCCGACGCCAACGGGTGGTTCATGCCCCAGCAGTTCGAGAACCCGGCCAACGCCGAGGTGCACGCACGGACCACCGCCGAGGAGATCTGGACCGATACCGACGGAACCCTGGGTGCGTTCGTGTCGGGGATCGGCACCGGCGGCACCATCACCGGCGTCGGTCGCGTCCTGCGCGAGCGGCTGCCCCACCTCCACGTCGTGGCGGTCGAGCCGGAGGACTCGCCTGTCCTGTCCGGCGGCGATCCGGCTCCGCACCCCATCCAGGGCCTCGGTGCCGGCTTCGTGCCGGGGGTGCTCGATACCGACGTCTACCAGGAGGTCATCGCCGTGAGTGCGCGGGCCTCGGCCGAGGCGACCCGCAGGCTGGGGCGCACCGAGGGCATCCTCGGCGGCATCTCGAGCGGCGCCGCGCTCGTCGCCGCCACCGAGGTGGCCGGGCGCGCTGAGATGGAGGGCCAACTCGTCGTCGTGGTGCTCCCCGACACCGGAGAGCGGTACCTCAGCACCGACTTGTTCGACGCCGCCACGTAGCCGAGGGCGGGCCAGATCGAGCGGACGCTCTGGCTACCACCTCCGGATGGGCACCTCGTAACGTTCGCCGGATGCTCGACGAGCCCCACTCTGCGATTCCGCTGTCGTCCGCTCCCCCGCTGCGCTCGCTCTGGCGCTACGCCGACCAGCACCGGGGCCAGGTCGTGTTCGCGTTCGTGATGTCGGTGATCAACAAGATCTGCGACATCGCGCCCGAGCTGCTCATCGGTGCCGCGGTCGACGTGGTCGTCAACACCGACGAGTCGTTCATCGGCCGGCTGTTCGGGGTCGAGGACCGCTTCGAGCAGCTGACGATCCTGGTGATCATCACCGTCGTGGCCTGGCTGGCCGAGTCGCTCACCGAGTACCTGGCCGTCCTCAACTGGCGAAACCTCGCACAGGCCATCCAGCACGACGCCCGCATGGACGCCTACCGCCACGTCCAGGATCTCGAGGTCGCCTACTTCGAGGACCAGACATCGGGCGGGCTCATGACCGTGCTGAACGACGACGTGAACCAACTCGAGCGGTTCCTCGACATGGGCCCGCACAAGATCATCATCACTGCGGCCAACGTGGTGTTCGTCGGCATCACGTTCGCGATCATCTCGCCGCTGCTGATGGGGCTGGCGTTCGTCCCCATCCCGGTGATCATCGCCGGCTCGCTCATCTACCAACAGCAACTCGAGTCGCGCTACGCCCGGGTGCGCCGGGCCGCTGGTGCCATCGGCGACACGCTCACCAACGGCATCGGCGGCATCGCCACCATCAAGGCGTTCAATGCCGAGGCACGCGAGGTGGCACGGGTCGACGTCGACAGCGAGCACTACCGGGCCGTCAACCAGGACGCCATCCGCCTCTCCACCGCCTTCCGGCCGCTCATCCGCACGGCGGTGCTGGTGGGGTTCACCATGACCCTGCTCGTCGGCGGGCGAGCTGCGCTGCGGGGCGAGCTCGCCGTCGGCCTGTTCTCTGTGCTCGTCTACATGACCCAGCGCCTGTTGTGGCCGCTCACCGACCTGGGTGAGACGCTCGACCTCTACCAGCGGGCCATGGCGTCGTGCCGACGGATCTTCGGCCTGCTCGAGGCCAAGCCGACCATCCTGCCGGGCAGACGCGAGCTGCCCGCTCCGGTTCGCGGCGCGGTCCGCTTCGACGACGTGCGCTTCGCCTACACCAGCGGCGACGAGGTGCTGAAAGGCGTCACCCTCGACGTGCCGGCCGGCGAGACCCATGCCATCGTCGGCGCCACCGGCTCGGGCAAGTCGACGGTGGTGAAGCTGCTGCTGCGCCTCTACGAGCCGACGGCCGGGCGCATCACCATCGACGGCGAACCGATCGACGAGCTCACCTTCACGTCGCTCCGCGGCGCCATCGGCTTCGTCGCCCAGGACGTGTTCCTCTTCCACGGCACCGTGCGCGAGAACCTCACCTACGGCCGCCCCGACGCCACCGCCACCGAGGTGCGCCGCGCCGCCGAGCTGGCCGAAGCCGACGGGTTCATCACCGCGATGCCGAACGGCTACGACACCGTGGTGGGCGAGCGCGGCCAGAAGCTCTCGGGCGGCCAGCGCCAGCGGCTCACCATCGCCCGCGCCATCCTGCGCGACCCCGCCGTGCTCGTGCTCGACGAGGCCACCTCGGCCGTCGACAACGAGACCGAGGCCGCCATCCAGCGCTCGATCGACCACGTGTCGACCGACCGCACCACGATCGTCATCGCCCATCGCCTGTCGACGGTGCGCCACGCCCACCGCATCCACGTGATGGAGGCCGGCCGGATCATCGAGACCGGCACCCACGAGGAACTGGTCGAGCTGGGTGGGCTCTACGCCGCACTGTGGCGGGTGCAGACCGGCGAGGCCGGCACCGTCGACCTCGTGTGACCTCCCAGCTGGCCGGGTACTCATCCTGCACGCGAGAGGAAGGACGGGTGACATGCCAAAGAGCGATCACGGACCATCCATCAAGGATCCGGAGCAGTACGAAGCCATGCGCGACGACGGGATGAGCAAGGAGAAGGCAGCTCGCATCTCCAACCAGTCCGACAACGAGAGCCGCTCGACGGTCGGGAGGCGGGGCGGCGACGCCGAGGACTACGAGGACCGCACCAAGGACGAGCTGCTCGAACGGGCGCGCGAGATCGGCATCGAAGGACGCTCGAAGATGGACAAGGGCGACCTCATCGACGCGCTGCGCAACCACTGACGTCGGCATGGCCGCCGAGGCGTTGAGCGATGCCGAGCGGCGCGTGCTCCAAGAGCAGCTCGTCGACGAGCGTCAGCACGTCGAGCGCCGTCTCGCCGCGCTCGTGCAGAGCTTCGACGACCTGGTGGCTGCCGCCGACCTCGAACCGCCCGATGACGAGCACGATCCCGATGGCACCACCGCGTACGAGCGGGCACAGTTCGCATCGATGGCTGAGGCATCACGTCTGCGCCTCACCCAGATCGACCGCGCCCTGGCGCAGCTCGCCGATGGTCGCTACGGCACCTGCGAGACGTGCGGACAGCCCATCGGTGAGGAGCGGTTGGCGATCCTCCCGTCGGCCACCCGCTGCGTCACCTGCGCGGCCGGCAACTAGCTCGGCTGGCCGTCGACCGTGATCTCCACCCGATCGGGGTAGAACGACAAGTACCCCGCGATGTCGGCGGCGTTGGCGAGCGGGGTCTCGTAGCTCCACACGATGCCGTCGTGGGACTCGCCGCCCACCTCGGCCGACCAGTACGACGCTTCGCCCTTGAACGGGCAGGTGGTGTGGAACGTGGTCGCCCGCAGGAGGTCCATCCGGACGTCGTCGCGGGGCAGGTAGTAACGAGTCGGCAGCCCGGTCTCGTCGAGGAGGAGTGGCCGATCGGTCGACGCCAGCACCTCATCACCGAGGCGAACCTCGACGTGCGCGTCGCTCAGGCTGATGGTGACGGTGTGGCCAGTGGTCATGTCCGGTCCAACGGCTCCTCACGCCGGGGAATTCCCGGGACTATGCCGCTCTTGCCCCTCGCCAGTGACCCTTGGGGACGATCGTGGCCCCGCCCGGAGACCACACCGTCCCGACGGCCGAGCCGTCAGCCGGGCTCGCTCGTCACACGCAGATCTCGTCGCGGACCTTCGCGGCAGCCCGCTCAGCTCGGTTGGCGGCGAACCACTCATCTGCGTAGGCGGGACGCCAGGTATCGCAGATCACCGCCTCGACGTCGTCCCGCAGCTCGACCGGCAGCTCGTCGAGCGAGGCGGCCAGGACGGGAACCGCATCGTCGGACAGCTCGGCCAGGTACGCCACGTCGACCGGCCTGCCATCGAGCGTCCGGGCGATGTTGTGCTCGGCCACGACCCGTTCCGGGTTCATGAGGTTGACCACGACCAGGGTGGCCAGCCCGGTGGCCGCGACGGCTGCCGGCCACCAGGTGCGTCGCCACGGCACCACGAGGTAGATCCCCACCGCCACGAACACCACGCCGAGCCACCAGGCGAAGATCGTGGAGAGCACGCGCAGCATGGTGAGCCCGAACGCATCCTCGTAGAGCCCCAGCCGGCTGATCGCCACTGCCACCACCGCCATCGTCAGTGCCGCCGCTGCCCCGTTGAGCACAGCGACCGAGCGTCGGGCCGCCACCTCTCGCCCCGCCAACCGATGGATGCCGAGGAGCACGACGAGGGTGATTCCTGCGGCCCACAGCAGCTGGAAGAAGCCCGAGCGGGCGTGCTCGGCGGCGGTGAGCCCAGTCGTCTCGAGGATGTAGGTGTCGCCGGCGCGGGCGGCCACCAGCTGGGCCACGGCGAAGAGGCCGTAGACCCCGACGAGGCCGCCGAGCACCACGGTCACCTCGGTGGCACCCAATGGCCGCCCGAGGGCGCCCTCGTCGCTCGGGTCGAGCTCGCCGTCGCCGCCGCCGACCGCCGCCCACAGCAGCGCACAGCCGACCCAGATGCCGAACATGACGCCGACCGCATCCCCGAGCCACGGACCCGGATCGAGCGGCAGTGAGAAGAACGAGGCGAACACCGCGTCGGCCGAAGCGAGGAGGAGCCCGAGCACCGCAAGCAGCGGCACGGCGAGTCCGACCCCTCGCATGACGCTGCGAAGCTGGTCGCGGTTGCCAGGGGCCAGCGGAGCGAGCACCGCCAACCGGTCCATCAGGCGCAGCGGCGAGTAGACCGCACCGGGGACGAGCGTCACCGCCCTCGCCACCAGGCGGCTGACGGCCAGGTCGAGCAGGTCGCCGCGCCGGGCGAGAAGTGCGGCGACGCCGAGGAGGCCGAGCGCCGCCATGGCGTTGAGCACCAGGAGCCACTCGCTCGCACGCACGACGAGGAACACCGCCATGAGGGGTGCCAGGCCGAGCAGCACCTGGGCCGGGCGGTTCGTCACCTCGCCGCTCACCAGGAGCACGACCGCCAAGGCGAGGATCGTGCCCGCGCCCGCCATGCCGCCCATGTCGGACCGCAGCACCAGCTCGACGCACACACCCGTGGTGAGGAGGGCGAGGAGTAGCCAGCGGGTGCGGCGAGAATCGGCTCGGGGGCGCTCAGTGGCGACATCGTCGGCGTCGGGGCCGCGGACCGGACGGGCAGGAGCGTTCATCGGGTGACCTCCGGGGCCATGGGGAGCACGACGGTCATGCGGCAGCCAGTCGTGCGGGATGTGTCGACGCGCACCTCGCCACCGTGCAGGTCGACGATCCAACGGACGATGGCGAGGCCGAGGCCCGACCCGCCACCCTCGACCGACCGCGACAGGTCGGCGCGGTAGAACCGCTCGAAGACCTGCTCGGCCTCCTCGGGAGCGATGCCGGGGCCCTCGTCGGCCACCTCGATGACCACCGCTCCGTCGGCGGCGCGTGCAGCGACCTGCACGGGCGAGCCGGAGGGCGAGTGCCGCACCGCGTTCTCGACGAGGTTCGCCACCACCTGGTGGACGCGCTCGGCGTCGCCCACCATCGTCAGGCCCTCGTCACAGGACACTCGCACCTCGACCGCCGGCCAGTGCAGCGACGCCTCGCCCCGTGCCTGTTCGAGCACCTCGGCGACCGGGAACTGGCTCGGCTGCAGCGGTGATCCACCCGATTCGAGCCGGGAGAGGTCGAGCAGCTGCGACACCATCCGCCCGAGCCGACGGGTCTGGGCCAGCATCAGGGCCAGCCGGTCGGGATCGGCGGGCTCGACCCCGTCGGCGATGTTCTCGAGCGTGGCCTGGAGCGCCGAGAGCGGCGTGCGCAGCTCGTGGCTCACGTTGGCCACCAGGTCGCGCCGTTGGCGGTCGACCTCGTCGAGCTGGGCTCGCATGGCGTTGAACGACCGGGCCAGCTCACCCACCTCGTCGTTCGAGGTGACCACCACCGGCTCGGTGGGGCGTCCCTCGGCCATCGCCGTGGTGGCGTGCACCATCTGGCGCAGCGGCGACGTCATGCCCCGGGCGATGGGATAGACGACCGCCAGCGCGATCACGGTGGCGATGGGCGGGCGCACCCACACGGGGATGCCGGTGCGCAGCCCCACCGTGCTGACGATGGCGCTGATGGCCACCGCCATCACGATGACGATCGACAGCTTGAGCTTGATCGACGACACCCGGTCGAGTGGCCGCATCACGACAGGTCACCGATTGCGTAGCCCACGGCGTGCACGGTGCGGATGACGTCGTCGCCGAGCTTGCGACGCATCGCCCGCACATGGGAGTCGACCGTGCGGGCACCCGAACCGTCTCGGTATCCCCACACGTCACGGAGCAGCTGGTCGCGGGTGAGGACCGCACCGTTCGCCGCAACCAGGCAGACGAGGAGGTCGAACTCGGTCGGCGTGAGGTGCACCTCGGCGTCGGCTCGTCGCACCCGACGTGCCGCCCGGTCGAGCTCGATGTCGCCGATGCGCACGACAGCCGACGGTGCCGGCTCGCTGGCGTCACGCACGCGGCGCAGGATCGCCTGCACCCGCGCCACCAGCTCACGCTGGCTGAACGGCTTGGTCATGTAGTCGTCGGCGCCGAGCCCGAGGCCGACGAGCATGTCGGTCTCGGTGTCCTTGGCAGTCAGCATCAGCACCGGCACCCGTCGGTGGCGTTGGATCCGCCGACACGCCTCGAACCCGTCGAAGCCGGGCAGCATCAGGTCGAGCACGACCAGGTCGGGTATCAGCCGTTCGGCCGCCTCCACGCCGCTGGGGCCGTCATCGGCGATGTCGACGTCGAAGCCCTCGCTGCGGAGGCGTGCGGCGATCGCTCCGGCAATGGTGTCTTCGTCCTCGATGACCAGGATCCGCATGCCAGTGAACCTACGAGACGACCCGTTCAGGAGTCCGGCACGCGGTGTGAAGATCCGGTGCAGACCGTTCGTGCCGCTCCCGCCTGCCCTTGGGGAACCTGTCCCGTGGCCGCGGCTCGCCATCGGTGTATCGGTCACGTGCTGCGGCCACGATCGGGTGGGCGATGTCGTGCAGCCGGACACCGAGATCGGGTACTTGACCCGCCTGCAGCGCGCTCCGTTGGCGGGCGTCTTCGACGGTGTCGGCCAGGTCATCGAACAAGCACCGGATCGTCGGGCGCGGCGGATCGGTCACCTCTGGATTATGGCGGTGGTCGCTGACACCGAGCGGGACCGCCCGGACGGTCAGGTGAAGCCGAGGCGCTTCGCGGTTTCGGCGTCGAGACCGAGTTCGGTGGCGATGGCGTCGCCGTCGGAGGTTCTGCTGGCGCGAGCCGCAGCGAGCTGCGACGCGATCAGGTCGCGCTCTTCGATGTAGGCGCGCACGGCAGCGAGCTTGATCTTGCGGTGGCCTCCGGAGGTCTCGAAGAAGGGGATACGTCCTTCGTCGAGGATCTGGTTGAGCAACGGGCGCGACACCCCAACGAGGCGTGCCGCCTCGTTGGGGGTCAGGACCGCCTCGGTCTCGATCATCGCGACATCGTGGCCATCGGCGACGAGGCCGAGGAGTGCAGCGATTCCATCGCGGACTGGCTTCGGCAGGTCATCAGCGGCATGCACGCGATCGGTGAACTCGTTGATGCGGTCGCGATCGTCGCTGGAAAGGGCGTGTCCCTCAACGGTGTGAACGGTCATCGGTTCCTCCATGGGGTTCGTAGAGAACTGTAGGGGCCTTTCCTGCAATCTGCAAAAACTGTAGGAAGTGAAGGATCGTGAGAACTGCCGCCGAACATCAGCGACCCCTGGGCCGTCGCGGGTCGAGCGGCCGAACGGGAGTGCTCGATGTCTGACAGCGAGCGCAGGTAGCCGGACGGGCCGAGGGCCTTGATCCGGGCGGCGAAGTCGGCGGGGAACTCGGCCGCCTCGTCGAGGCCGGATCCGAGGTCCTTCTCGACTTGGGCGATGCGTTCGGTCCGCCAGGTCCGGTAGTGCTCGTGCCAGTTCCCTGCGGCCCCGTCGGCGCCGAACAGCGCGGTGAGCACGTCGCTGGCGTCGTTGGGGTCTTCGACGCCGATCGAGCGCAGTCGTTCGTCGATGACGTCGAGCTGGGAGTCGGTGCCGAGAAGCGACCGGTACAGCTCGGTGACGGGTCGGCCGGAGTCGGCGAGGGTCGCGTCGCCCATGCCGGGCGGTGGGATGAAGAAGTAGGTGATGGGCACGTCGAACACCTGCGACAGCAGGTAGAGCTCGTGGGCGTCGAACCGTCGGCGTCGGTGACCGTCAAAGCCTCGTTCCATGGCGGAGATCGAGGCTTGGGGGAGGTGGTGGCCGGTGAGCTGGGCCAGCCGGTCGGCGACTGCCTGCTGGGTCATCCGGCGGCGTTCCCGGAGGTTCGGCGGGAGGCGGGTTGGTCGGGCGATGTCCGAGGACGGCGGTGCGGCGTGGCGTGGAGCCGAGGCCGAACGCCGCATCCGCATGGTCGCCGCGAACCATCGGCCCGCCGAGCCGAACCCGCGCCCACAGGCGACCCCGACCCTCGGTCGGCGCGTCGCCTCCGCAGCCGGGCTTGTCGGCGCGCGTTCGTCCTGACGTCCCTCAGCCCACCCCGGGAAGAACCAGTGAACCCGCAACCCCAGATCGAACAGAGAAGTGCCCGCCGGCGCGGGGAGGTCCCGCTGATGCTCCGAGTACGCACGCTCTACGCCTGTAGCGCTGCTGAGACGGCCCGCTACTACACCCGCTACCTCGACGAACCGGAGGAGGAGCCGGGCCGGTGGCGCGGCGGCGAGGCCGAGGCACTCGGCCTCGCCGGAGCAGTCGACACCGACCAGCTCGAAACACTCCTCTCGGGTCACGACCCGACCACGGGCGTTCAGCTCGGCTCGGCGTTGAAGGACCGCTACAAGGCCGACGGGACGGTCATCAAGGCGGTCGCCGGCTACGCCGCGACGTTCTCAGCCCCGAAATCGCTATCGGTGTGGTGGGCTCTCACCGGCGACCCCGGGCTGCTCGACGCCCACGATGTCGCCGTCGGGGCGGTGCTCGACCACCTCGAAGGCCACGGTGCCACCACCCGCATCCGCCGCAACGGCGGCCGGGCCTTCGTCGACACCGGTGGCCTGACCATGGCGACGTTCCGGCAGTCAACCTCCCGCGAAGACGACCCGCAGATCCACACCCACACCGTGATCTCCACCAAGGTCCAGGCGACCGACGGTCGCTGGTACGCACTCGACGCCCGCTACCTGAAGCGCAAGCAACGGGCGCTCGGCGGGATCTACCAGTCGGTCCTGCGGGCCGAGCTCACCCACCGCTACGGCATCGAGTGGGGGCCGATCACCGACGGCCAGGCCGAGCTGGCCGCCATGCCCACCGAGCTACTCGACGCGTTCTCGAAGCGGGCTCGCCAGGTCGAGGAGTACCTCGAGATCAAGCTCATGGGCTTCCGGGAAACCGAGGGCCGGGACCCGACCCGCTGGGAACGCGCCGCCATCACCCGCGAAGCCGCGGCCGACTCCCGGCGCGACGAGACCGGCGCAGCGCAGGGTCATCGACCTGGCTACCGATCGACGTCATGCGAGTGCTCTGCGACGCCCTGCCACCCGACGGCGACCGGTCCGGACCCGAATGACTGGAAGCACTCGACCGCTCGGTCGCCCAGGTGACCAAGCACAACGCCGTACTCGACCCCGAGACACCCGGGCCGGTGCGCTCGTCGGATGGACGGTCGATCTGGATCGAGCCCATCAAGGCCCACCTCACCGACCAACGTATCCTCGACCAGGAAGAGCACATCATCGACTTCGCCGAACAAGCAAGAGCCGGCGAGCCGACCGTCTCGCACAGCGTCGACACAAAGGGCCTCGACACCCTCCAAGCCGACGCCGCCCGCGCCGTAGCCGGCGACGGCCGCCTCGTACTCATCGTCGGACCAGCCGGCACCGGCAAGACCACCACCCTTGCCCGAGCAGTCGACGACCTGAATGCTGCGGGGCGGCCGGTCCCTCCCCACCCACACAACACTGCGTTTGGACACCTTGCGCGGGCGGACCGACACCACAATGCACTCGTCGTCCTCGTCGAAGGTGACATCCTCGACGACAGCCATTTCCACCCCGAGCAGCCGAGCCCATAACGCTGTCGATCGCACCGCGGATGGGGCTACTCAGCCACCCATGGATCGGTCACAAGAGCCACAAAATGGGCACAAACGCGGGGATACGGGCTGTGTCAGTCTGGTGCCAGACGGCACCAGATGGACCGCTCGAACGGCCCCCGGAAACGACAAAGCCCCTGGTCAGGACGCCGTTTCCGGTGCTCACCAGGGGCTTCGAGCGTGGTACCCCCAACGGGATTCGAACCCGTGCCGCCACCTTGAGCGGGAGCGGCAACTGACCCCTCGATCAGGCCGCTGAACCCGCCTTCCGCCCGGGGTCGTCGGCGTTTGCCCAGGTCACAGCATGTCTTCGACCACTGGAGGCGAATCACACCGTTGACTTCCGTCCGCCAGATTTGGCACAATCTGGCACAACCTGTCGCGAGGCTCGCAGGTTGACGCAGTTGCAGCGCCGAGCTTCCTCAACGTGCCGTTCTCACGCTGGAGGAAGTCGCCGTGTCCGCGACCAGCCGCTACCGCAAGCCCATCATCTCCTTCGAGCACGGGACGCGGATCTACGCCCCATCGCCGGCAGAGCCCCGCTACCGGGTTGTCGCCACCGATCCCGACGGTCGGCGCATCCACCACCGCGTCGCCACCGAAGCCGAGGCACGCCAACGGGCACGGGACCTCGAGACGGCCCTGGCTCGATCCGGAGCACGCCGGGGACAGGGGAACGCGCCGACCACGGTGGGCGAGCTCATCGATCGGTACCTCGCCAGCCTCGGGTCGCGCTCGGTTCGCTACGGCGAACGCCAGGAGTACCTGCTGCGCATGTGGGTGCGGCCGGTGCTCGAGCACCACCCGCTCGACGGATGGACGCCGTCGGACTCCGAGGCGGTCCTCGACCGCGCTCGTCGCACCCTCTCCCCCGCCACCGTCCAGAACGTCGGCTCTGCCATGCGGTCCCTTGTCACCTTCGCCTACAAGAACAGATGGCTCCCGCGAGGGAGCGACCCGATGTGGCTGGTGCGGTACAGCCCTGCCGCCGAGGTCCAGGGCCAAGCCCTCGGCTACATCCCGCGCACCGCACTGCCCACCGACGACGAGTGCAACCAGTTGTTCAAGGCCCTCGACGACGCTGGCCACCACAACTGGGCGCTCGCCATGCGACTGAAGCACCGCTGCGGCGCCCGCTGGGGCGAGCTGATCGCGCTGCGCCCGGTCGACCTCGAGTTCGGAACGCGGCGAATCGTGCGCATCCACCGAGCCGTCGAACAGTCGCGGCAGGGCTTCGCCGTCAAGACGACCAAGAACCGCCAGCGTCGTGTCTCGACGTTCCCCACCAGCCTGGTCGAGCCACTCCAGGAATGGTGCGAGCAGGTCGAACACGACGCCGGCCCGGAGGCTTTGCTCTTTCCCGGCCCTGACGGTGACTTCGCCAACCGACGAGCCTTCCAACGCATCTGGGCCCGGGCTGCTCGCTCGGCGGGATGGCCAATGAAACGCCCGACTGCGGCAGTCTGGCACCCGCACGACCTCCGCCACGTCGCAGCGTGCTGGCCCCTATTCGATGTCGGACTCGATCCCGCCGTCGTCAGCACGCTCCTCGGTCACGCGAATGCTGCGTTCACCCTCAGCCGCTACGTCGGTGTGCGCGGCGATCTCGGTGCGACGGTCACGGCGGCCACCGACGGGTGGTGACAGCGCTGGCCGGCGACGTCAACCGCCGGAGGAGCCTCGTGACGTCCCGAGTTTCGAGATACGATTCCTCGGGCTGGACATCTTTCGGTCCGCCCACAAGCACGGGATCAGCGATGAGGACATCCATCGCGCCAGGAACCTCCTCGAGATCGTGTCGATCCTTCGTGAGGACGGGACCGAGATCGTGACCCACGCAATGCGCATGCGTGCCAAGTACGAACCGTTCCTCCGCGGTGAAGGAGACAACCATGGCTGATCAGACCTCGCACGGGCGAAGCGCCACAGGAGCGGACCTCACCGAGGAGGTTCTCGAACGGCTGGCCGAAGAGGTCAAGGAAGGTCTCGACCTGTCCCGGCTACGTCGACGACCTGGTCGCCCGCCCATGGGCTCGGGGCCGGCAGGGACGTTCCCGGTACGACTCGATCCCGAACTGCGCGAGGCGCTCGATCTGAAAGCTGCCAGCGAGAACACGACTGCATCAGAGATCGTCCGAGCGGCCCTGCGCCGCTACCTCAAGGTGAGCTGACCGAAGAGGGCGGGCCGCTGCACCAGGGGGCGATCATTCACCGTTCGATGCTGCGTCCGGCGGAGTCTCGAGGGCTGTGAAGGCGCGCGAGACGCTCCTGCATCTTCGCGACTCGCTCCGCGAGTGACCGATCCCCGGGCGAGTTGGAGACCGGCGTTGCCACGAGCTCGACGCCTCTCGGCATGGACCGTCCGGCTGCTTCATTCAGCTGTCGGCGGATGGCGAGGGCGGAGCCGGCGTTGGGCGTTCGGTCGATCATGTTGGCGAGGGCGTCGGCGGGGTCCAGGGTTCCGGTGGGGTCGGGGATCCAGGCATGGTTGGTGTGGCGTCCGCGGGTGAGGGCGACGTAGGCGTGGTTGCGAGTGGTGCCGGGTTCGAGGACGGCGAGTCCGATGTCAACGGTGTCGCCTTGGTTGCCGTACCCGGTGACGGCCCACCCGAGCTCGACGTGTCGGTCGACGTAGGCGTCGGGGAGGGTGACCGTCCCGCGGTCGGGGTGGGCGACGGTGATGGCACCGCTGCCGTGGAGCTGGGTGACGGTCCAGGTGTGGCGGTTGCGGACCTTCTCGCCTTCGTCGGTGGCGAGGCTTGGATCGTTGTGGCGGGTGGCGATCTGGTCGCCGACGCTGACGTGAGTGCCGTCGGCAAGTGGTCGTGACGGTCGGCGCTCAGCGGGGTCGAACCGACGGCGGATCTCGCGGTTGATGGTTCGTGCGGTCTCGGCGGTGTTGGTGGTGATCGCGACGGTGAAGCCGCGGCCGGACATTCTGTGATGGGCGTCGGCGACCTCACGGGCGAGGAGGGCGGGATGGATGGTGGCGAGTCGGTGATGTTCGGCGTAGGTGTCCGCGGCGGTCGGGTCACCGGCACGTAGGGCGAGGCTGGCGGCGGCTTCCCATGGCTGTTCAAATCGCCGTGGGGTGTCGAGGCGGTGGTGCGGCACCGTGTTGCACCAGTGGGCGAACACACCGCCACGGCCGACGGCGGGGAGCTGGGCGGGGTCGCCGACGGCAACGAATCTCCACAGGTGGTGTTGGGCGAGGGCGGCGAGGCGGACGAGGTCGTCGGTGCGGGCCATTCCGGCCTCGTCGAGGATCACCGTTGTTCCCGCTGGCCACACCGTCGACGTGTGCTGGTGGCGGGTCAGGAAACCGGCGACAGTGTCGGTCCGACAACCCGCCTCGATACGTAGAACATCGGCCGCTTTGCCCGACGGTGCCAGTCCGACGACCGGACGACCCTGCGCTCGAAGGCGTTGAACGGCGCAGGCGGTGGTGGTGGTCTTGCCGGTCCCTGCCGGACCGACCACGAGCACCACTCGGTCGGTGCCGGCGATGGCGTCGGCAGCATTCCGGGACTGGGGCGGCGCCGTCGTGTTCGTCGGACCACCGCCGGATCAGGTCGTCGAGCTTGGCGGCAACCTGGGCGGAACGTCGCGACAACGCCTCGCGCACCTCAGCCGGGACACAGACCATGTCGACCGGGCCGTAGAGCGAGGTCTCCCATTCGACCCTGAGCCGCCCGGTCAGCTCGGCACGCAGCGCCGCGTCGTAGACCCATCCGATGGTGCGTTGCTGATACTTCAAGAACCGGGCATCCAACGACAACCACCGACCCGTTGGGTCCTGGACCTTGGCAGCGATCAACGCGTGGGTGTGCAACTGGGGGTCGACGGTCCGCGACGTGTGCTGCCGGAACGTAGCCACAGCGACCCCACGGGTGTCGACCTGCAGGACACCGTCACGGCCGCGGCGGGTCACCGCGCCGTGGGTCTCGAACCACGCGACCGCGACATCGACCGCGGCGTCGTGGGCGGCGAGCACCTCGGCACGTACCCATGGGTCGGGCGACAGGGCCCACAGCGCCGACACCGACTTCGGGGCCGAGAATGTCGCATCAAACCCCCGCGCCGACGAGTCCCCGAACGCACGACCCAACTGGTCGCCGGTTACCGGATGGCGACCCTCGAGCACCGACCGCAGCTCCTCGCCGGTCACCTCGCCCGACAGTCCGAACCCAGTGAGTCCTTGGCCGAGCCACCGCCCCGGAGGCTCGTCGGGGTCGAGGTAGTAGTCGACCGGGCCTCGGCTCCGGCCACCACGATGCCGGTCCTCTGCGAGACCGGCGTAGTAGGAGAGCAATCCGTCCAGTCCACCCGACCGCGGCGCCTTCAACGTCGTCACCCGCATCACACGACCCACCACCCACATCGTGTTCCGGGTCGTGTGAGTGCCAATGCACTCGTCTGTCTGCTCATGCCTTGACTAGGCCGGTGAGCAGGCGAGATCTTCCGAGAAGGTCGTCCCTATCGGTGGTGGTGGTGGCTCAGAGTGGCGCGGATGTCGTCGCGCGGATTCTCTGCCCGGTGTGTAACAGTTTCGGCGACTTCGGGAGTGTCACCTGCCATGGAACCTGACCTTGCTCGAGAGCTGGAGCCCGACACTGTCGTCGGTGCTCCCGGCCTCGAACAGGACTCGCGTCCCTGACTGTAGAGATAGGTGATGGCGCGGCCTGTAGGGCGCAACACGCGATGGGCAGACTGCGACTCGGCGTGGTCAAGCCCCCATCAGGCGACGACGAGCGTGCCTTCCATGCCCGCCTCCCGGTGGCCTGCCACGGTGCAGTAGTAGATGTAGCGGCCGGGCTCCTCCGCAGTGAACCCGCCCACCTCGGTTTCGCCGCGATCCGCAGCCACGTGGGCCTCGAACTCATCGATGGTGAAGTCGTGGAGGATGTCGGTGGAGGTCAGCACGATGGCGATGTTCTCGCCGGCCGCAACCTGAATCTCCGGCGGGTCGAACTCGAAGGACGACGCGAGCACCTCGATCCGTCGGGCGTCGTCCGCGACGTCGCTGGACCCCCCGTGATCACCATCCATGTGTCCGTCCTCACCATCCTCAGCGGGCGACATCGTGTCGGAGCCTGCCTGATCGGCGGGGTCGTCTGAACCGCACGCCGCAAGCAGTACGCCGAGCGCAAAGACCATCGAGAGAAGAGCTGCACGCCTCATCGGATTCCTTCCTCAGGAGAACAGTGCCCTGATCTTACTACGACACTCTGTAGCAGTACATGTCGCACCTGAGCGCCACCCGGAAGGACCATCTTGCAGAGTGATCGAGGTCCGCTTGTGGTGTCACTCGATGCCGCCATCCTCCAGCAGGCCGGCGTGGCGAGCGAAGCTGACCAGCTCGGCACGGGTCCTCAGGTTGAGCTTTTGGTGGATGTGAGCGCGGTGGGTCTCCACGGTGCGCACCGACAGGTAGAGCTCCTCACCGATCTCCGTGTTCGTCAGGCCGAGCGCAATCAGCCGCAGCACCTCCTGCTCGCGCTCAGACAGCTCCCCACCCGGCCCTGCGGGCGTCGGTCGTTCCGCGTCGTGTGCGACAAGCGCCGCGCCGAGCCGAGGGTGCAGGTACTGGTCGCCGGCAGCGACAGTACGGACGGCCTGGACGAGTTCGACGTCGGCCGCCTCCTTGACCAGGTAGCCCGACGCACCCGCTCCGAACGCTTTGCGGATGTAGGCGATGTCGTCATGCACGGTGAGGACCAGCACCACCGTCGAGGGGCTCTCGTGGAGGACCTGTCGGGTGGCGGTGATGCCGCCCGTGCCAGGAAGACCCAGGTCCATCACGAACACGTCGGGGTGCTCGGTTTGCGCGATAGCCACTGCAGCCTCGGCGTTGTCGGCCTCGCCGACCACGACGATGTCGGATTCGTCATCGAGGATGTGTCGCAGTCCACTACGTACCACGCCATGATCGTCACACAGCGCCACCCGGATCGGCTCAGTCAATGGGCACCTCCAGTCGCACCGTCGTCCCCCGAGCGTCGCCAGTGTCGATCGTCAACGACCCGCCAACGAGCTCCGCCCGCTCAGTCATACCACCGAGCCCGAGCGAGGGTCGGCGTGTTGCTCCCAGGTCGAAACCATGGCCGTCGTCCTCGACAACGGTGCGGAGCGAGCCGCCGTCGCGTGCGACGACCACGCTCGCAGATGACGCCGCCGCGTGTCGCACCACGTTGGTGAGCGCCTCCTGCACGACGCGGTACACGACCGTCTCGACCTCCGGGGCGAGGCGCGTGTCGTCGTCCAGACCGTGCACTGCCAGATCGACCGTTGGTGCACCCCGAGCCCCGACCTCAGCGACCAGGCGGCGCAGGGCTGCCATCAGTCCCAGGTCGTCGAGCACCGTGGGGCGCAGATCGAACGCCAAGGTGCGGGCCTGGTGCAGGGCGCCTGCGACAAGCTCGCGCACCTCGGCGGTACGCCGCCGGCAGTCCTCGATGTCGGGGGCGGTGCGGGCGAGCGACTCCTCCACCAACCGCAGCCCGAGCAGTACTGAGGTGAGGGACTGGCCGATCTCGTCGTGTAGATCGCGCGAGACCCGGGCTCGCTCTGCCTCCTGGGCCTCGATCACCTGACTCAACACCTCGGTGCGAACCCGGTCGCGCTCGCGGGCCGCAGCGAGGTCGCGCTCGGCCTCGAGCAACCGCACGTTCTCGATGGCCGCCGCCGCGAACGCAGCCAGGGTGCCGAGCAGGCGCTCGTCCTCCTCGTCGAAGAACCGCCCTGCCTCCTTGTCGGCGAGGTACAGGTTGCCGTAGCGGCGCCGACGGCTCGCGACGGACACGCCGAGAAACGTACGCATCTCCGGGTGGTGCGACGAAAAGCCACCGAAGCGCGGATCGGCTCGGAGATCATCGAGCCGGATTGGCCTCTCCGCCATGGCCAGCTCGCCCAGCAACCCCCGGCCCCGAGGCGGCGCACCCATCTGACTCGCGGCTCCCTCGTCGACACCCTGGTGCACGAACGTCTCGATCTCGCCGTTCTCGTCATACAACGCGAGCGCCGCATACTCCGCCCCGGCAAGTGAGCGAGCGCTGGTCAGGATCATCGACAGCACCTCATCCAGCTCTCGATGCTCGCTCAACGCGAGCAGAGCCCGCAGAAGCGTCGAGGAGCGACTCTCCGCTGTCGAGTCCGACCCCGTCCTGTCCCTCGTCTCATCGTACGACATGCTGTCGTTGATGCTAGTGCGGTCGAAGCAACTTCGCGGTCGGCTCGCGACCGGCATTCCGCCAGTCGGGTGCCTCGGGGTGCGCGCCTCGCCACATCGCTCGAACGGGCCGATCGGGTCTGCCACTACAGTGAGTCGGAGTACAACGGGGTCGAGAGGAGTCGCAGTGAGCGGTCGCCGAGCGATGGGTGAACTCGAGAGCGAGGTGCTGACCATCCTCTGGGCGGCGGAGGATGCCCTCACCCCTGCCGAGGTGCTTGAGGGGATCGGCGCCGACATCGCGTACACGACTGCCATGACGGTCTTGTCCCGCCTGTGGAAGAAGGGCTTGGCCGAGCGCGAGCGGCGCGGTCGCGCCTACGCGTACCGGCCGAAGGTGACCGAAGCCGAGCTCACCGCCCGACGGATGCAGGCGACACTTTCGAAGACCAACGATCGCGAAGCTGCGTTGGCACGCTTCGTCGGACGTTTGTCGACAGAGGAGGAGGGCGCCCTGCGGCGGCTGCTCGATCAGATGGACAAGAGAGAGTGATCCTGCTCGTCGTCCCCGGCGTGACCGCGGTGGCGGCCAGCCTTGCCGCAGCGCTGCTCCACCGCCGGCTGCGCCCCGCGGTGGCCGTGCCAGTCCTCACCATGTTGTCAGCGATGAGCGCTCTCGCCCTGTTGTGGTCGTTCGCGCTTCTCGTGGTCGGCTTCGTCGGCCACATTGCCTGGATCTCTGAGCATGCCGCCTGGTGCCTGGCGCTCGCACACGCCCACGATGCGGTCCCTCCTGCCGCCGGGATCGCCGCCATCGTCATGCTCGCTGCTTCGGCCTTCGCCGTTGTCCGACACGAGCGGCGCCGACTGCGACTCGACGCTGCGATCGAAGGCGACGACGAGCTCGTCGTCCTTCCCAGCGACGATCCCATCGCCTACGCCCTCCCGGGTCGGCCCGGACACATCGTCGTCTCCGTCGGCATGCTCCGCGCCCTCGACGGAGCGGAACGCCGGGTCCTGCTGGCCCACGAGCGGGCACATCTGCACCACCGCCACCACCGCTACCTTCGAGTCGCGGAGCTCGTCGCCGTAGCGGTGCCGCTCCTTCGCCCGATCCGCGACCGGGTGCGCTTTGCCACTGAACGGTGGGCCGACGAAGTCGCAGCCGATGCGGTCGGCGACCGGACTCTGACCGCCCGAGCCATCGCTCGAGCCGCACTCGCGACGAACAGTGCCACTGGCACACCGGTGCTGGCCATGGCCGCTCTGGGCGTACCCGCTCGGGTCGACGCTCTACTCGACGAGTCGCCGGTCGGTCGACGTCGGCTGACCACACTGACCTGCATCACGCTGATCGCCCTCGTCACGGTCACGGGCTCGACGGTCCAGTTCCATCACCTCCTTGCCTTCGCTGCTCGGCTGTGTGGGACGTGACGCAATTGACGCGCGCCGGCGCCGCCGGTTCTCTCTTTGCACCGCCTGGCCAGCCCGGCCGACCCATTCATGCGCACCACTTCGTCTGGAGCGTGCTCCCATGCGTGGATACGCCATGAGCAACGACGACCTGCTTCGGCGCTTGCGCCGTATCGAGGGACAGACCCGCGGGATCGCCCGGATGATCGCCGAGGATCGCAACTGCGTCGACATCCTCGACCAGATCAGCGCCGTCGACCGGGCGCTCGACCAAGTGGCGCTTGGGCTGCTCAGAGACCACATGTCACATTGCGTCACCGAGGCCGTCGGCGACAACGACGCCATCGATCCCCAGCTCGACGAGATCACCGCTGCAATCGCTCGCCTCCTGAAGAGCTGAACCACCGAGCTCAACAAGGAACCACGGCCAGGAGCCACCCAATGGCCGAGCACGGCCAACACGACGCGACATTGAGCTGATCCGGGTCTCAGGCGTCGCGGAAGTCGCCGGTGACACCGACCGTCAGGATCTGGTCACCAGCGGAGGTCTGGACCGGCACGTGGACATCGATGTCGTGCCAGCCATCCATTCCGGGGTGCATCGACAGCTCGAAGCTGAGTGTGGCTTCTTCGCCCGGGGCGATCGTCGAGGCGTCGATCGTGAAGGGTCCAGGGCAGCAGCCTTCGACGACCTCGGGATGTGGCTCGCCCACGGTAACGGTTTCGGTCCCGGTGTTGCGGAGCACCCACGTGGGTCGAACCGCTGTGTTGAGCGGCACCTTGCCGAGGGACCACTCGGCCCCGGTGACCTCGATGGGACCTGCTGCAGCGTCGCCGGTTGCGGCCCCTGGTGTCTCCATCACGGGCATGCCCATGTCGTTGATCTCTCCGGTCAGCTCGAGCGCGGGCTCGGCGGCGTCGCTGTCGGCTGTGTCGTTGGCGACAGCGACGCC
This sequence comes from Acidimicrobiia bacterium, assembly GCA_016649895.1. Classification (GTDB taxonomy): domain Bacteria; phylum Actinomycetota; class Acidimicrobiia; order Acidimicrobiales; family SKKL01; genus Actinomarinicola. Next base: position 60,430 of record JAENWR010000007.1, read on the forward strand.
GAGTCCGACCGACAGCCCGCCGACTGCGAGGGTCGCGACGACCGCCCAGGGGGAGATGCGGCGTGAACGGGTGGACGATGAGGGTCGCATGGTGGGGCTCCTGTATTTGTTAGGAAGGGGGCGGCGTGGTCGTGGGGGTGGATCCGAACTGGTCGATGACCGCAGCGCGGATCACCGAGGCAGGCTCTCCCTCGTCGAGGAGGGCGCGGACGACGGTCGATTCGCCGATGCAGACACCACAACCTGCGGCGTGTGCGTCCCAGCCGTCGCCGTCGGTGCGAACGAAGCAGTCGTAGAGGCTGCGGTGACCGAGGAACTCCTCGCAGCCGCAGAAGCACGGCACCGCGGCGAAGGCGGCCGCTTCAGCAGCGGCCGCTTCGTAGTGGCCAGCGATCCCGTCGGGCACGTCTGCCAGGTCGACGGGCGCCGCCGCGAGTCCCGAGCCGCCCTGGCGCCCCCGGGACGCGTCGGTGTCGCTTCCGGCGCCGACGACGATTCCTGCGAGGAGGCCCACCAGGGCGATCGCGACCACGACGGCGGCCATCGCCGCCGCACCCGAACGGCGAGGTCCTGGTACGACGGGGGGCTGGGGGTTCGGCGCCTCGGCGGACATCACAACGATCGGCCGGTGTCGGCAAGCACCTCTGTGTCGGAGTGGCCCGAGTCTCGGTGTGAGTGCGCGTCGCCCATGAGGAACTTCATGGCGAGGACCATGGCGAGCGGGCAGGCCAGCACGGCGACGAGCAGAACGAGGCTGCTCGATGATGCGCCGCTGATGGCGATGAAGCCGAGGGCGGCGAGTAGTGCGATGGCGCAACCGGCGAAGTGTCCTTTGTGCATCGAACCGTTCCTTTCCTATCGGGGATCAGCTGTGGTGGGCGGTGTGATCGATCGATGCGGGACCTGGCATCCCGAATCGGCCGTCGTGCATCGAATCGGACATGGCGGCGTGGGCTGCGTCGCACTCTGCGACCAAGTCGTCGGGCATGTCTTCGGACATCACCGAATGCATCTGGTCCATGGACTCGATCGCGTTGCGGTCGGGTCGCGACGAGCCGTCGATCTGGGCCGCGGCGACGCCGATCCCTGCGCCGAGGCCGACGGCGATGAGTCCGGCGGCGCCTGTCACGAGCAGCTTGTGTCTCATGTGTCCTCCTTGGTGTCTGTACTGAGCATCGACCCTGCGTGTGGAGGTCGTGTGGAGACGCGGTGGGCGCGTTGTGGAACCCGCGCCACGTCGTCGCCATCCCGCATCGGGATCGGCTAGATGGTTGGTTCCAAGGGGTCAGTGGTCGTAGGCGGTGAGGCTGCGGGCGGGGCCGGGTTGTTGGGTGGTCTCGTTGTGCCAGATGGCGGCGGTGAGCGCGAGGAGTCGTTGTAGGACTCGGGCGCAGACCCC
>JAENWR010000112.1 GCA_016649895.1 Acidimicrobiia bacterium
GAGATGTGCATGCCGGGTGACAACACCACGATGAAGGTCGAGTTGATCCACCCGATCGCCATGGATGAGGGACTTCGGTTCGCGATCCGTGAGGGTGGACGCACCGTGGGCGCCGGCCGCGTCACCAAGATCCTCAAGTAACAGGAACGAACGAACAATGGCTGCAAGCGACAAGCGGGTGCACGTCACGCTGGAGTGCCAGACGTGCAAGCGCCGCAACTACATCACCACCAAGAACAAGACCAACCAGCGCGAGCGCATCGAGCTGAAGAAGTACTGCCGCTGGGACCGGGTGCACACCCTCCACAAGGAGACCCGCTAGTCCCAGCCGGCACGGCCCGGCTCGCCCCACGGGGTGGGCCGGGCTCTTGCGCGTCCGGGCCCGGGCGGATCGCGGGTGCTTGCCCGAGGTGGTCCCGGTGGGCAAAGCTGGTGGGTCGTCGTCGTGTGGAGCCCGATTGTCCTCGAACCGCCATGTAACAGCCGATGTCGCACCGTGGTCCGATCCGTTCGAACCAGGAGCCACCGCTGAACTGGTCGAGCAGGCCCGGTCGGGTGATCGGGCGGCGTTCGACCAGCTTGTTCGTGCCACCTACACCGACACCTACACGCTCGCCTATCGGCTCACCGGCGACGAGGAGGACGCACGCGACGTGGTCCAGGAGACGTACCTCAGGGCGTTCCGTGGCCTGGCGCGGTTCCGGGGCGACGCGCAGTTCAGCACCTGGCTCTACCGCATCACCGCCAACTGCGCGAACACCCTCCTCACCCGACGCGCCCGGCACCGTCACGACGAGCTCTCCGACGACGCGCCGGTGATCGACGAGCGGCCCGAGAACCACCCTCAGGCGCGTGCCGAGAACGAGGCGCTGCGCCACCGGTTGCGCCACGCCATCGAGCGGCTGCCGCCACGTCTGCGTGCCGTGGTCGTGCTGCGCGACGTCTACGACCTACCCCATGAGGCCATCGCCACTGAGTTGGGCATCACCGAGACGGCAGCGAAGGTGCGACTGCACCGGGCTCGGCGTCGACTGCGCGACGACCTGTTCGGGGAGCGTCGGTCCGACACCGATGACGCCGAGTGGGATCGGTCCAGTGCGGTGTGACCAGGTCGCCGACGATCTCGCCGCCACGGCCGGCGGCGACCAGCTCCTCGACGACCACGCCCGTCGCCACGTCGAGCAGTGCCTCCGCTGCCAGGCCGACCTGGTCCACCACCGCCGGATCCTCCGGGCGATGCGCGCCATGCGCACCGAGCTCCTCGAACCGGCGCCGGGGCTCCTCCCCGAGGTGCTCGCCCACCTCGAGCAGGCGGGCGAGCGCCACGCGATCCGCCTGATCCTGTCGGGGCGGCGGTTCGCCTACCTCGGGGGCATCGCCGCGGCGGCCACCGCTGCGGGGGCGGGTGCCATCGTGCTCGCGAGTCGCAATCGGAGCGCCTCCTGACCGGTCCGGCTGGCTGCTCGGGGGGAGCCCGGTGCTACCCTGTCTGGGTTCAGCCCTAGGGCAGTAGCTCAACTGGTAGAGCACCGGTCTCCAAAACCGGCGGTTGGGGGTTCGATTCCCTCCTGCCCTGCTTGCAGTGGCCTCGCGCTTCGGCGCGGCTGGCCTCCACCCAGACGTACGAAAAGGTTGCCGTCATGGCGATGAACCGAGAACAGAAGCGCATGATGCAGCGCCAGGGGCAGGTCGACGCCGATGGCGCGCCCGTCGCCCAGCGCCAACCGCAGCGCACGCCCAAGCCCTCCAAGGAGCGCACCAGCCCTCCGCAGTTCGTGCGCGAGGTGCGCTCCGAGATGCGCAAGGTGGCCTGGCCCACGCGCGACGAGGTGATCCACTACTCGATCATCGTCCTCATCGCCATCGTGGTGATGACGGCGTTCATCGCGGCGGTCGACTTCGCGTTCGGCGAAGCGATCCTGTGGGTCATCGACCGATGAGCCTTCCCGAGACGAGCGACATCATGAGCGACGCCGAGACCTCCACCGACGACACGGCCAACGACGACACGGTCGCGCCTGACCCGTCCATCGCGGCCGACACCGACGATGTGGCTGCCGCCGCCACCGCCGTGGCTGCCGCTGCCGACGCCGAGTCGATCGACGCCGACGACCTCCTCGAGGAGGTGGCGGCCAAGCCCGAGAGCCCGTTCGACCGCCCCGGTCGCTGGTACGTCGTGCACACCCAGTCGGGGTACGAGAAGAAGGTCAAGCAGAACCTCGAGGCCCGCACCAGCTCCATGAACATGGAGGACCGCATCCACGAGGTCGTCATCCCCATGGAGGACGTGGTCGAGGTCAAGGCCGGCAAGAAGGTCGTGGTCCAGAAGAAGATGTTCCCCGGCTACCTGCTCGTGCGCTGCGCCCTCGACGACGACTCGTGGTACGTCATCCGCAACACCCCTGGGGTCACCGGTTTCGTCGGCCAGGGCGCCAAGCCGTCGCCGCTGCCCCGCAAGGACGTCGAGGCGTTCCTGCAGGTCAAGGTCGAGGGCGAGGATCTCCCGGCCAAGCGCGGCAAGCCGCGCCTCGAGTACGAGATGGGCGAGACCGTGCGGGTCAAGGAAGGCCCCTTCGCCGACTTCTCCGGCGAGGTCGTCGAGCTCAACGAGGACCAACTCAAGGTCAAGGTCCTCGTGAACATCTTCGGGCGAGAGACCCCCGTCGAGCTCGAGTTCTCCCAGATCGCCAAGCTGTAGAGCGGTCCGCCGGCGTCGGCCAGGTTGGCACCGCGCCAGAGGCGCGAAGTTGGCACCGCGACGCCTCCTACGGCAGACTTGTCTGTCACCCCGAGCCCGGGGTCAGTTCTGTGTGCCGCCCCGCCTGGTGGCCAACCCGACGTAGAGGAACACCCCCATGGCCAAGAAGAAGGTCTCCGCGGTCGTCAAGATCCAGATCCCCGCGGGCGCTGCCACCCCAGCCCCACCGGTCGGTACGGCTCTCGGCCCCCACGGCGTGGCGATCATGGACTTCTGCAAGGAGTACAACGCTCGCACCGAGGCCCAGCGGGGCACGATCATCCCCGTCGAGATCACGGTCTTCGAGGATCGCAGCTTCACCTTCGTCACCAAGACCCCGCCGACGCCGGTCCTCATCCGTGAGGCTGCCGGCATCGACAAGGGCTCGGTGACGCCGGGCAAGGCTCCCGTCGGCACCATCAGCCAGGCCCAGCTCACCGAGATCGCGCAGACCAAGCTGCCCGACCTCAACGCCAACGACCTCGACGCCGCCAAGCTCCAGGTCACCGGCACCGCCCGTTCCATGGGCATCCAGGTCGACGGCTGATCCAGCCCTAGGCTCGATCACCCCGCACCATCCACCACCCGGCGCGACGCGCCGGATCCGCCCCCACCACGCACCGGGACCACCTCGCCCGGGCGTCGAGACCAACGAGGGAGCCATCATGGCGAAGGGCAAGAAGTACACCAACGCGACGAAGAAGTTCGACCGGGAGAACCTCCACTCCGCTGTCGAGGCCATCGACATCGTGAAGCAGCTGGCCTCGGCCACCTTCGACGAGACGACCGAGCTCGCCATCCGCCTCGGCGTCGACCCCCGCAAGGCCGAACAGATGGTGCGTGGCACCGTCGCCCTACCGGCCGGCACCGGCAAGGACGTCCGGGTGGCCGTGTTCGCCCAGGGCGAAGCCGCTGCCGCTGCCCGCGAGGCGGGCGCTGACTTCGTGGGCGCGGAGGACCTCGCTGCCGAGGTGTCGGGCGGCATGCTCGACTTCGACGTCGCCATCTCCACCCCCGACCTGATGCCCGAGGTCGGCAAGCTCGGCCGGGTGCTCGGTCCGCGCGGTCTCATGCCCAACCCCAAGACCGGCACGGTCACCATGGACGTGGCGAAGGCCGTCGCCGACTTCAAGGGCGGCAAGGTGGAGTACCGCACCGACCGCTACGGCAACGTGCACGTGCCCCTCGGTAAGGTGTCGTTCAGCTCCACCGATCTGCTCCGCAACTTCGCCGCCGTGCTCGACGAGCTCCAGCGGGCGAAGCCGGCTGCGTCCAAGGGCCGTTACCTGCGTCGCATCACCGTGTCGTCCACCATGAGCCCGGGCATCAAGATCGACCCGAACCGCATCAAGCCCGAAGAGGTCCCCGCATAGCAGGGTTCGCCGTTGGCGGATCCGTGCGGGTACACTCGCCCGCTGTTCTCCGCTGGGGTTCATCCCGGCGCACGATCACATCACTGCTCGTACATCTTTGCTCGCCACAGACACCCGGTGCAGACGACCCTCACGGGTTCGATGCCGAAGGGCCCTCCGGGGCCGCCTGACGAGGCGGACACCTCTTCTCATGGGGCGCCCGCGCACATCTGCAGCGAGCGTCCCGTCGTCATGTCCCGCACAGGGCGACATCGACCGGCCGCCCATGGCGGCCCGACTGAAGAGGAAGGAGGTGCTGATGGAGAACCCGAGACCAGAGAAGGTCGCCATCGTCGACGAGGTGAAGTCCCGCTTCAACGACGCCGAGGCTGCCCTGCTCACCGAGTACCGGGGCCTCGACGTGGGTGCCATCTCCGAGCTGCGCCGCGCGCTGAGCGCGGCCGGAGGCGACTACAAGGTCTACAAGAACTCGTTGGTCGGCTTCGCTGCCCGCGATCTGGGCCTTGCGATCGAGGACATGCTCACCGGTCCCACGGCCATCGCGTTCATCACCACCAAGCCCGACGGAACCCCGGGTGAGGCGGTCACGGTGGCCAAGGTCCTGCGCGACTTCGCCCGCACGAACCCGAACCTGGTGGTGAAGGGCGGCCTGCTCGGCGATGTCCTGCTGTCCGCCGACGAGGCCAAGGCCCTGGCCGATGTCCTCCCACGCGAAGAGCTGCTGGCTCGACTCGCGGGTGGCCTCGCCGCACCGATGGTGAAGTTCGCCGGACTGTTGCAGGCGCTGCCCCGCAACTTCGCGTACGGCCTCTCGGCCCTCATCGAGATGGGCGGAGCGCCCGGCGCTCCGGCCGCTCCCGAGGCTGTCGTCGAGTCCGAGCCGGAGGCCGCACCGGCCGAGGCTGAAGAGACCCCCGCTGAGGCCGCACCGGCCCAGACCGAAGAGACCCCCGCCGACGCCACCGAGGCCGAGACGACCGATTCCGCTCCGGCCACCGAGGCCGAGACGACCGATTCCGCTGTGGCTACCGAGGCCGCAGCCGACGACACCGCCGCTGGCGACGCCAGCGACGACGACAACGAGGAGAGCTGACATGGCGACCAAGGAAGAGATCCTCGACGCGATCTCGAGCATGACCGTCCTCGAGCTGAGCGAGCTGCTCAGTGAGTTCGAGGAGCGCTTCGGCGTCACCGCTGCCGCCCCCGTGGCCGTCGCGCCCGCCGGTGGCGCTGGTGGTGGCAGCGAGGCCGCCGCAGTGGAGCAGGACGAGTTCGACGTCATCCTCACCGGTGCCGGCGACAAGAAGATCCAGGTCATCAAGGAGGTGCGCTCGCTCACGAACCTCGGCCTCAAGGAGGCCAAGGATCTCGTGGACAACGCCCCGAAAGCAATCCTGGAGAAGGCATCGAAGGACGATGCCAACAAGGCCAAGGAGGCCCTCGAGGCCGCCGGCGCCAGCGTCGAGCTCAAGTAGCCACCGTCGTAGCCGGAGCCGCAGGCTCCGCACCGACCGTGTCGCTGCCCGACCATCAGGGGTCGGGCAGCGTCGCGTCCGGCGACCTCGCGATGGCATCCGCGCTCGTCATCACCTGCGAGCTCGACCCGCTGCGCGAACGCATCTGCGTTTCGGGCGCGGTGGCGAACGCACCTCGTTCTTCACCGCGCCCAGAATCGCTGAGGCCCCGCCGGGCCGTGGCGTAGAGGCCCTTGCGGTCGCGGCGTTCGCACTCGTCGATGGGCATCCGACACGCGATCGGAACACACTCGATCCTTGACCCGGGCGGCGCCCCGACTTACCCTCCAGCCCAACCAGACAGCGGCACGCCTCAGGTGGGTGCCGCCACCCAGCTCAACTTGCGCTCGTGTCAGCGAAATGCGCAGGTTGACCTTTGGCGTGCCGTCTCGATATGCTCGTGCGTTGCCGTGCCTGCCCGCCTGTGTCGTCGTTCCGTGCCGATGAATTCGGTGCCGACGGCCTTGCCGCGCCGTGGTACGGCCCTTCTGCCCGCGCCTCACAACGTCTGAGGAGTCGTCCTTGTCCTCCCGCACCACCGCCCGGGCTCGCTACTCGTTCGCGAATCTCGACGAGGTCCTCGATCTCCCCGACCTCATCGCGATCCAGCGAGCTTCCTTCCAGTGGTTCCTCGACCACGGTCTCGCCGAGACCTTCGCCGACATCAGCCCCATCAAGGACTTCACCGAGACCTTGCAGCTGGAGCTGGAGTTCGATCCGAACGACGAGGACCTCCGCCCGCCTCCCAAGTTCTCGGTGGACGAGTGCAAAGAGAAGGACATGACGTACAGCGCGCCGATCTTCGTGCGCGCCCGCTTCATGAACGCCTCGACCGGCGAGATCAAAGAGCAGACGGTCTTCATGGGCGACTTCCCGATGATGACCGAGAAGGGCACCTTCGTCATCAACGGCACCGAGCGTGTCGTCGTCTCCCAGCTCGTGCGCTCCCCGGGCGTCATCTTCCAGCCGGGCGAGCGGTACCGACTCCGCAACCTCACCAAGCACCAGCTCGTCACGGGCACCGTGCACCCCTACCGCGGTGAGTGGATCGAGTTCGACGTCGAGCAGAAGCCCGGCAAGGACGTCACCGCCGGCTGCCGCGTCGCCCGCAAGCGTCGCCTCAGCCTCTTCGTCCTCCTCCGTGCCCTCGGCTACGACGAGGAGAACCACCCCGGCTTCCTCGAGGCGTTCGTGCGCCACTTCGACTTCCTCGAGGGGCAGTGGGAGAAGGACCGCGAGCTCGCGCCCACCCAGGACGAGGCCCTCGTCGAGATCTACAAGCGGGCCCGCCCGGGCGAGCCGCCGTCGGTCGAGTCGGCCAAGGCCTACTTCAAGAACGCCTTCTTCGAGGGTCGTCGCTACGACCTCTCTCGCGTCGGTCGCTACAAGCTGAACCGCAAGCTCGGCCCCGAGCTCGACAAGATCGAGCAGATCTTCGGCATCACGCTCGAGCGCCCCGATCCCGACCAGTCGGTGCTCACCCCCGCCGAGATCCTCGCGGCCACCACCTACCTGCTGAACCTGGTCAACGCCGAGCCGGGCTACCGCCTCGACGACCAGGACCACTTCGCCAACCGCCGCATCCGATCGGTCGGCGAGCTCATCCAGAACCAGGTCCGCATCGGCCTGTCGCGCATGGAGCGGGTCGTCCGCGAGCGCATGACCACCCAGGACGTCGAGGCCATCACGCCCCAGACGCTCATCAACATCCGCCCGGTGGTCGCCGCCATCAAGGAGTTCTTCGGCACCAGCCAGCTCTCCCAGTTCATGGACCAGGTGAACCCGCTGTCGGGGCTCACCCACCGCCGTCGCCTGTCGGCGCTCGGCCCCGGTGGCCTGTCGCGCGAGCGTGCCGGCTTCGAGGTCCGCGACGTCCACTTCTCCCACTACGGCCGCATGTGTCCGATCGAGACCCCTGAGGGACCGAACATCGGCCTCATCGGCGCCCTGGCCTCCTACGCCCGGGTCAACTCGTTCGGCTTCATCGAATCGCCGTACCGCCGGGTGGTCGACGGCAAGGTCACCTCCGAGGTCGTCTACCTCGCGGCCGACGAGGAGGAGGAGTACGTCGTCGCCCAGGCGAACGCCCCCCTCAACCCCGACGACACCTTCAAGAACGACCGCGTCCTCGTGCGCCGGTCGCCCCAGGCCGCCACCCTGGGCGAGCTGAAGCTCCAGCTCGAGCGCGACGTCTTCTTCGGCGCCACCACCGAGATCTCCTCGGTGTCGCCCCAAGAGGTCCAGATGATGGACGTCTCGCCGAAGCAGATCGTCTCGGTCGCCGCCGCGCTCATCCCGTTCCTCGAGCACGACGACGCCAACCGCGCCCTCATGGGCGCCAACATGCAGAAGCAGGCCGTCCCGCTGGTGAAGGCCGAGGCGCCCTACATCGGCACCGGCATCGAGGGGGTCGCCGCCCGCGACGCCGCCGACATGATCCTCGCCGAGGACGACGGCACCGTCACCGCGGTCGACGGCACCGCCATCACCATGGAGTACAAGGGCAGCCGCAAGAAGATCCACCGGCTGCTCAAGTTCGAGCGCTCGAACCAGGACACCTGCATCAACCAGAAGCCGCGGGTCGAAGAGGGTCAGAAGGTGAAGAAGGGCGATCTCCTCGCCGACGGTCCGTCCACCGAGTTCGGCGAGCTCGCCCTCGGCAAGAACCTCCTCGTGGCCTTCATGTCCTGGGAGGGCTACAACTTCGAGGACGCCATCATCCTCTCGGAGCGCCTGGTGAAGGACGACGTGCTCACGTCGATCCACATCCACGAGCACGAGATCGACGCCCGCGACACCAAGCTCGGCCCCGAGGAGATCACCCGGGACATCCCGAACCTCTCCGAGGAGATCCTCGCCGACCTCGACGAGCGCGGCATCATTCGCGTCGGCGCCGAGGTCACCGCCGGCGACGTCCTGGTCGGCAAGGTCACCCCCAAGGGCGAGACCGAGCTCACCCCCGAGGAGCGGCTCCTGCGGGCCATCTTCGGTGAGAAGGCCCGCGAGGTGCGCGACACCTCGCTCAAGGTCCCCCACGGCGAGACCGGCAAGGTCATCGACGTCAAGGTGTTCAGTCGCGACGATGGCGACGAGCTGCCCCCCGGTGTCAACCAGCTGGTGCGGGTCTACGTCGGCCAGAAGCGCAAGATCAGCGTGGGCGACAAGCTCGCCGGACGCCACGGCAACAAGGGCGTCATCTCGCGCATCCTCCCCATCGAGGACATGCCGTTCATGGCCGACGGCACCCCCGTCGACATCATGCTCAACCCGCTCGGCGTCCCCTCCCGGATGAACGTGGGCCAGGTGCTCGAGTCGCACCTCGGCTACGCGGCCCGCTGGGGCTGGGACCTCTCGGGCGACGGCAAGGTCGACGTCGGTGACGAGCCGATCCGCGGCACCGAGCGCAAGACGCGCACCAACACCCCACCGTCCACGCTCATCGCCACGCCCGTGTTCGACGGCGCCAACTGGGACGAGGAGGAAGACGCGGGCAAGCACCCGACGATCCAGAAGATCTTCGGTGCTCTGCACCCCGAGTCCACCGACCCCCGCTACGGCGACGGTGGCCGCCTCATCCAGCTCGACGGCAAGACCCAGCTCTTCAACGGCCGCACCGGCGAACCATACGACAGCCCGATCACCGTGGGCTTCATGTACATCCTCAAGCTCGCCCACCTCGTCGACGACAAGATCCACGCTCGCTCGACGGGCCCGTACTCGATGATCACCCAGCAGCCGCTCGGCGGTAAGGCCCAGTTCGGTGGCCAGCGCTTCGGCGAGATGGAGGTGTGGGCCCTCGAGGCCTACGGAGCCGCCTACTGCCTCCAGGAGCTGCTCACCATCAAGTCCGACGACGTCCTCGGCCGAGTCAAGGTCTACGAGGCGATCGTCAAGGGCGAGAACATCCCCGAGCCCGGCATCCCCGAGAGCTTCAAGGTGCTCATCAAGGAGATGCAAGCCCTCTGCCTCAACGTCGAGGTCCTCTCGACCACCGGCGAGGAGATCGAGATGCGCGAGCTCGACGAAGACATCTTCCGCACAGCAGAGGAGCTGGGGATCGACCTGTCCCGGCCCGAGCGCGGAAGCGACGAAGAGGACGCCCGCCGGCAGGCCGAGCGGGGCTGAGAGGAACCACATGCTCGACGTCAACAACTTCGACCAGCTTCGGATCGGCCTGGCCACTGCGGATTCCATCCGCACGTGGTCAAACGGCGAGGTCAAGAAGCCCGAGACCATCAACTACCGCACGCTCAAGCCCGAGAAGGACGGACTCTTCTGCGAGAAGATCTTCGGTCCCACCAAGGACTGGGAGTGCTACTGCGGCAAGTACAAGCGCGTCCGCTTCAAGGGCATCATCTGTGAGCGTTGCGGCGTCGAGGTGACCCGATCCAAGGTCCGGCGCGAGCGCATGGGCCACATCGAGCTCGCCGCCCCCACCTGCCACATCTGGTACCTCCGCGGCACCCGCTCATGGCTGGCCTACCTGCTCATGGGCACCGAGGCCCGCGAGGAGCTCAAGGCCAAGCAACTCGAGAAGGTCATCTACTTCGCGGCCAACCTGGTCACCTGGGTCGACGACGACCGTCGCCACGAGGACCTCCCCAACCTCGAGGCCGAGCTGGTGGGCGAGCGCGAGGCCATCGAGCGCGAGCGCGAGCTTGAGCTGGCCCGCATCGCCGAAGCGGTCGAGGGCGAGATCGCCGAGCTCGAGAAGGAAGGCGCGAAGGACGCCGACCTGAAGGCGCGCCAGCGCGCCGCCGAGAAGGAGATGACGGCCACCCGCGAGCGCTACGACGTCGAGCTCGACGTGCTGCAGCGCGCGTTCGACGAGTTCAAGGACCTGTTCGCCCGCAAGATCATCGAAGACGAGATGCTCTGGCGCGAGCTCGAAGACCGCTACGGCGAGTACTTCGAGGGCGGCATGGGCGCCGAGGCCATCAAGCAGCTCATCGATCGCATCGACTTCGACGTCGAAGAGGTCAAGCTGCGAGCCGCGATCGATCCCAAGGAGGGCCAGCGGCCCCTGTCGGCCCAGCGCAAACAGAAGGCCATCAAGCGCCTCAAGATCGTCACCGCGTTCAACCGACGTGACGAGCAGGGCCGCCGGGTCAACGACCCCCGCGCCATGATCCTCGACGTCGTGCCGGTGATCCCCCCCGAGTTGCGCCCGATGGTGCAGCTCGACGGTGGCCGCTTCGCCACCTCCGACCTGAACGACCTGTACCGCCGGGTCATCAACCGCAACAACCGTCTCAAGCGCCTCCTCGACCTCGGTGCCCCCGAGATCATCGTCAACAACGAGAAGCGCATGCTGCAGGAGGC
>JAENWR010000003.1 GCA_016649895.1 Acidimicrobiia bacterium
AAGGTTTGGCACCTCGATGTCGGCTCATCGCATCCTGGGGCTGAAGCAGGTCCCAAGGGTTGGGCTGTTCGCCCATTAAAGCGGTACGCGAGCTGGGTTTAGAACGTCGTGAGACAGTTCGGTCCCTATCCTCTGCAGCCGGAAGGAACTTGAGAAAGGCTGTCCCTAGTACGAGAGGACCGGGACGGACGCAGCTCTAGTGTGCCAGTTGTCCTGCCAAGGGCATGGCTGGTTGGCTACCTGCGGAAGGGATAAGCGCTGAAAGCATCTAAGCGCGAAGCCTGTTTCAAGATGAGGTTCCTCACCGGGTCAACCGGGTAAGGCCCGTGGTAGACCACCACGTTGATAGGCCGGAGGTGTACGCACGGTAACGTGTTCAGCCGACCGGTACTAATCGGCCGAGGGCTTGGATTCTTCTCATTTAGTTGAGAAAGCCCTGATGTTCGTGCTCGCTATGAAGTTCTCGAGAGAAGGCCGCTTCAGCGCCGCTCTTGACAAGATTTCGGTGGCCATAGCGGTGGGGTCACACCCGTTCCCATTCCGAACACGGAAGTTAAGCCCACCTGCGCCGATGGTACTTGGGGAGAGATCCCCTGGGAGAGTAGGTCGCCGCCGGATTTCTACATGAAGGGGCCCCCGAAAGGGGGCCCCTTCTGCGTTTTCGGCTACCTCGGCGCGTGGGTGCACGTCAGGTGCGGCCGGCACGGGCGCAGGTGTCGATCCGGTAGCCTGCCCGGATGGCTGATTCCGCTGGTCCCGCTGACCGCCGTCCCCGTACGCGGTCCGATCGGGGCACAGCATCGCCCGGCCCCGGTGGTCGTCCATCTCGGTCGGCCGATGGCCGGCCTGGCCCTCCGTCGAGTCGCGCCGGTGCATCCAAAGGTTCCGGTGGGCCCAGGCGCGCAGGTGGGCCGGCGCGTGCCGACGGTCCACGCCGCGATGGTGGCGGGTCTGGTCGGCCCGGGGCGGGCCGTGGCCGGGCGGGGCCGGTCGGACCGCCCGAGCGCGAGACCCCGAAGACCTGGGGGAGCTTGGCCCGAAAGGGTGCACGCCGGCTCGACGACGATCCGCGTGGTGCCGGCACTGCGGTCTCCCATGGGGGCGAGCGCGGTGAATGGGTGCCGGAGCAGTGGGTCGACGAAGGTCCGGTGCGACGTGAGGCGCAGCGGGCGGTGGGGCGGGGTTCCTCGGCGCGACGGGCCGCGGCCCCCGAGGCCGACATCGACGTGTCGGTGGCCGACGTCGGCAAGGCCGTGGGCGCGCAGCGGGCTGCGAAGGTGGAGCAGAAGCTCAAGGAGGCGGCCAAGGCGTTCGAGCACGAGCGCTTCGGAGATGCCAAACAGGTCCTCAAGACGCTGGTCGACCAGGCACCCACCTCGGCGGCGGTGCGCGAACTGCACGGGCTCACGCTCTACCGCATGGGGCGATGGAAGTCGGCTGCGGCCGAGCTCGAGGTGTTCCGCGATCTGAGTGGCTCCACCGAGCAGCATCCGGTCCTGGCCGACTGCTATCGAGCGCTGCGGCGCTGGGCCGCCGTCGATGAGCTGTGGGAGGAACTGCGCTCGGCGAGTCCGAGTGCCGAGCTCGTCACCGAGGGCCGCATCGTGGCGGCGGGTGCCCTCGCCGATCGTCACAAGGTGAACGAAGCCATCGAGCTTCTCGAGAAGGGGTTTCGGATGTCGAAGCGGCCCCAGGTGCACCTCCTCCGTCGCGCCTACGCGCTGGCCGACCTCTACGAGCGCACCGGCGACGTGCCCAAGGCCCGCTCACTCTTCGAGCGCATCTACCTGGCCGACGACGGGTTCGCCGACGTCGACGACCGCCTCCGGGCGCTGAGGTAGGGGCCATGTTCCGAGCAGTTGTCCTCGAATCCCGCGACGGTGGCGTCACCTCGGAGATCCGCGAGCTCGACGACGCCGACCTGCCCGTCGGCGAGGTCACCATCGATGTGGCGCACTCCACCGTCAACTACAAGGACGGCCTCGCCTACAGCGGGGCGCCCGGGGTGGTGCGCAGCTATCCGATCGTGCCCGGCGTCGATCTGGCCGGCACGGTGGCGGCCAGCGACGACCTGCGCTACCGCGTCGGCGACCGGGTCACCGTGACCGGCTGGCGCATGGGTGAGCGCCACTGGGGCGGACATGCCGAGCGCGCTCGCGTGCCGGCCGACTGGCTCGTGAAGCTGCCCGACTCGATCGACACCCGCACCGCGATGGCCATCGGCACCGCCGGGCTCACCTCGATGCTGTGCGTGCTGGCCCTCGAGCGCCAGGGGCTCACCCCCGATGACGGCACCGTCGTGGTCACCGGCTCGTCCGGCGGCGTCGGAAGCGTTGCGATCAGCCTGCTCGCCGGACTCGGCTACACGGTGGCTGCGGTCACGGGCCGCACCGAGGAGGAGCCGTACCTCCGTCGGCTGGGTGCGACTGAGATCATCGATCGGGCGGAGTTGGCGGGCCCCGGCCGGCCGCTCGCGAGCGAGCGATGGGCGGGTGGCGTCGACGCCGTCGGCAGCCACACGCTGGCCAACGTGCTCGCCGCGACCAAGTACGGGGGAGTGGTCGCGGCATGCGGGCTGGCCCAGGGGATGGATCTCCCGGCGTCGGTCGCCCCGTTCATCCTGCGTGGCATCACCCTCGTCGGCGTCGAGTCGGTCGAGGCGCCCTATGACAAGCGAGTCGCCGCATGGGACCGGCTCGCGACCGACATCGACCGCGACCTGCTCGAGACCATGGTCACCGAGGTCGGGCTGTCGGAGCTCCCCGAGGTGAGCAGCCGCATCCTCGACGGCAAGGTGCGCGGTCGGGTCGTCGTCGACGTGCACGCCTGAGGGGCTCCGCCGCCCAAGCTGTCAGACCCCCTCGGTAGGGTCATCACCAACTTCCCCCATCGAACGACGAGGCCCGCCACGCGGCGCGGCCACAGCTGGAGGAACGACGTGACACCCACGAACATCGCACCGACCGAGCAGACCGCACCGACCGAGGACGCAGGGCCGGAGGCGACGACAGGCGTCAACCTGGTGGTGGTGCGGGGCCACCTCTCGAGCGACCCGGTGCAGCGCGAGCTGCCGTCGGGCGACCTGCTCCACTCCTATGAGCTGACGGTGCGCAGCGGCGACCTGCCGGCCGACACGGTCCCGGTGGTCCTCATCGGAGCCGTCCCGCCGAAGAACCTGTGCCGTGGTTCCGAGGTGCTCGTGGTCGGGCGGGTGCGCCGCCGGTTCTTCCGTGCCGGCGGTTCCACGGCGAGCCGCACCGAGGTGGTGGCCGAGCGCATCGTCGCGGCGCGCCGCACCAGCGCGGTCGCCGGCGTCCTGCACCAGGCTTCCGAGCGACTCAAGAGCAGCCCCTCGTGAGCCGATGCGAAGTCATCGCGCGTTGGACGCCGCGTCTGTAGGGTGGCCACAGGAACCACAACATGCATTGAGGGAGAGCGCGTGACTGACACAGCGGCGCGGCCAGAGCCCACGACCATCGATCGCCTGGTCATCCGATTCGCCGGGGACTCCGGCGATGGGATGCAGCTCACCGGCGACCGGTTCACCAGCGCCAGTGCGCTGTTCGGCAACGACCTGGCCACCTTGCCGGAGTTCCCCGCGGAGATCCGTGCTCCGGCTGGCACCCTCGCAGGAGTCTCCGCCTTTCAGGTGCACATCTCCGATCACGAGATCACGACACCTGGCGACGCCCCCAACGTGCTCGTGGCCATGAACCCCGCAGCGTTGAAGGCCGAGCTGCACGACCTCGAGGCGGGCGGCTCGATCATCGTCAACAGCGACACGTTCGAGGAGCGGAACCTGGCCAAGGCCGGCTATGCGCAGAACCCCCTCGCCGACGGCAGCCTCAAGGGCTACTCGGTCTACGAGATCCCCATGACCACGTTGACCAAGGAGGCGGTGGCACCGGCCGGCGTCAAGCCGCGCGATGCCGACCGGTCGAAGAACTTCTTCGCCCTCGGCCTCGTGAGCTGGATGTACACCCGTCCGGTCGAGCCCACCCTCGAGTGGATCGCCGAGAAGTTCGGCGGCACCCCGATGGTGCACGAGGCCAACGTGTTGGCGTTCAAGGCCGGTCACGCCTTCGGCGAGACGGCCGAGCTCTTCGACCACACCTACGAGGTGCTCCCGGCCCCGCAGCAACCCGGCACCTACACCAACATCGGCGGCAACACCGCGCTGGCGTGGGGCCTTGTCGCCGCCAGCCAGCTGGCGAAGCTCCCCATTTTCCTCGGCTCCTACCCGATCACCCCGGCATCCGACATCCTCCACGAGCTGTCGAGGCACAAGAACTTCGGGATCCGCACCCTGCAGGCCGAGGACGAGATCGCCGGCATCGGTGCTGCTCTCGGCGCTGCCTTCGGTGGCCACATCGGGGTCACCACCACGAGCGGGCCGGGGGTCGCGCTCAAGTCCGAGACGATGGGCCTGGCGGTCAGCCTCGAGCTGCCCCTCGTCGTCATCGACATCCAGCGAGGCGGTCCGTCCACGGGCCTGCCCACCAAGACCGAAGCGGCCGACCTCCTCATGGCGATGTACGGCCGCCACGGCGAGTCGCCCATCCCCATCGTTGCCCCGTCGACGCCATCGGATTGCTTCGCCACCGCCATCGAGGCCGTGCGCATCGCCCTCACCTACCGCACGCCGGTGCTGTTGCTGTCCGACGGATACCTCGCCAACGGCACCGAACCGTGGCGCCTGCCCGACGTCGCCAGCCTCGAACCCATCGAGGTGGAGTTCGCGACCGCCCCGAACCACACGTCGGCCGACGGCGAGCCCGACTACTGGCCCTACCTGCGCGATCCCGCCACCCTGGCCCGTTCGTGGGCCGTTCCGGGCACTCCAGGTCTCATGCACCGCATCGGCGGCATCGAGAAGGCCGACGGTTCCGGCAACATCTCCTATGACCCCGCCAACCACGGCCACATGGTGGCGCTGCGGGCTGCCAAGGTGGCGGGCATCGCCGCCAGCATCCCGCCGCTCGAGGTCACCGGCGACGTCGACGATGCCGAGATCCTCGTTCTCGGATGGGGCTCCACATGGGGCGCCATCTCCGCCGGCGTCGACCGCGTCCGAGCGGGCGGCCGTCGGGTCGCTCAGGCCCACCTCCGTCACCTCAACCCCTTCCCGTCGAACCTCGGCGATGTGCTGCGTCGATACCCCCGGGTGCTGGTCCCCGAGATGAACCTCGGCCAGCTCTCCCGCCTGGTCCGAGCCGAGTTCCTCGTCGACGCCCGGTCGGTCAACAAGGTGGAGGGCACACCCTTCATCGCCTCTGAACTGCAGGCCGCGATCCTTGGAGCCCTCGATGACTGATCTTGCAGTGCCCGCCACCACGAAGAAGGACTGGTCCAGCGACCAGGAGGTCCGCTGGTGCCCGGGATGCGGTGACTACTCCATCCTCACCGCTGTCCAGATGCTGATGCCCGAGCTCGAGGTACGGCGCGAGGACACGGTGTTCGTGTCGGGCATCGGGTGCGCAGCGCGCTTCCCGTACTACATGAACACCTACGGCATGCACTCGATCCACGGTCGGGCGCCGGCAATCGCCACCGGACTGGCCATCGCCCGACCCGACCTCGACGTGTGGGTCATCGGCGGCGACGGCGACCTTCTGTCGATCGGTGGGAACCACCTCATCCACGCCTTGCGCCGCAACGTCAACCTGACGATCCTGCTGTTCAACAACCAGATCTACGGGCTCACCAAGGGGCAGTACTCACCCACCAGCGAGGTGGGCAAGGTCACCAAGTCCACCCCCTTCGGGTCGCTCGACACCCCGTTCAACCCCGTCGCCCTCGCGCTCGGTGCTCAGGCCAGCTTCGTGGCGCGCACCCACGACATGGACCGGAAGCACATGCAGGAGACCTTCCGACGGGCCCACGCCCACAAGGGGGCCGCACTGGTCGAGATCTACCAGAACTGCAACGTGTTCAACGACGGTGCGTTCGACGACATCACATCGCGCGCCAACCGCGACTCGAACCTCATCCCCCTCGTGCACGGCGAACCCATCCGGTTCGGCGCTGAGCGCGAGAAGGGCGTGCGCATGGGTTCGGGAGGGCGGGCCGAGATCGTCGATGTCGACGAGGTCGGCGAGGACGCGTTGCTCGTGCACGACGAACGAGCTCCCGATGCGGCGCTGGCCTTCACCATCGCCCAGCTGTCATCCGGGCCGCACCAGCCCACCCCCGTGGGGGTGTTCCGCGCCGTCGACCGTGCCGAGTACGCCGCCGAGGTCGACCGCCAACTGGCCACGGCTCACGACCAGAAGGGGGCTGGCGACCTCGAGGCTCTCCTGCACTCGGGTTCGACGTGGACCGTGACCTGAACCGACGGCGGGCCGGCCGGAACTGACCGAGCTAATCGATCGACCTGAACACCTGTCCGGTACGGGGCTTCGGGTGGAAGAAGGTGGTCTTCGGCGGCATCCGCTCGCCGCCGTCGGCGGTGGCCGAGATGGCCTCGATGCTGGCCGGTCGCACCAAGATGCCAGCGGCCGCCTGGCCGGATTCGACGGCACGTGCCACCTCGGCGACACCGTGCTGGTAGCGCAGCTCGTGGCCTGCCACGCCGGCGAGCGCGGCGTCGACCCGGCTCGTGTCGAGGTCGCGCACGCCGTCGAACGCCCCATCTCGCGGCCGCATCTCGCGAGCGCCGCCCGGTTCGACGAGCACCAGGACGCCGCCGTCGATCATGTGGTCGAGGGTGCGCGTGTCGAGGTCGATCGGCTCGACCACCTCGAACCAAGGGTCGAGCGCACCAGCGAGGTCGAACCCGTCGGGTAGCCCGTCGAGCAGGCGGTGGATGGGCAGCACGGTGAGCTCGTCGGCCACCAGCTCCACCACGTAGATCATCGCCGCCTCGGCCGCTCCCGCCGAGCCGCCATCGGCGGTGCGCCGCTCGTCGCGGTAGGCCACCGAGGTTTCGAAGCGGTGGTGACCGTCGGCGATCACCACCGGATGTGCCGCCACGGCCATGCTGATGGCGTCGATCGTGGCGCTGTCGTCGATGATCCAGAGCGAGTGCTCGACGCCGTCGTCGTCGGTCCAGGTGGGGTCGTCGTCGCCCGGATCGCCCAGGAGCGCTGTGAGGCCGGCAGCTGGAGTGAGCCCCCAGATGCACGACAGGTTGGCCCGACACGACCGCAGCATCTGCAGCCGGTCGCTCTTGGCCTTGGGGGTGGTGTGCTCGTGGGGGAGGATGTCGCCATCGCCCGGCCGCGAGAGCTCGACGGCACCGATGACACCGGTGGTGTGGCGGGCCCGGCCGGCGGGATCGGTGAACGACATGCGGTAGCCGTAGAAGACCGGCGCGGCGTCGTCGACGAGGATGCCATCGGCCCGCCACTGCTGCAGGAGTGATGCCGCCACGCCGTAGCGGTCGACCCCATCGGCGTCGACCGGCAGGTCGATGTGCACCGCGTTGTGCGGGTGGCGAGCGGCCAGCCGCGCACGCTGCTCGTCGTCGATGACGTCGTAGGGCGGAGCGGTGAGATCGGCCAGCGACGCGCGCGTGGCGTCGTAGCGGATCCCGGCGAAGGGGGAGAAGGCAGGCATCGGACCCATCCTGGCAGAACCCCGGGACGGGTTCGACCTGGTGCCCGGGGTCGCCACGCGTCTGCGAGCATGGCCCGATGCGATGGGTGGTCGACCTCGACGGAGTGATGTACCTGGCGACCCAACCCATCGCTGGCTCGGTCGACGCCATCGCCCGTCTGCTCGCCGCCGGCCACGAGGTGGTGTTCGTCACCAACAACTCGTCGTCGCCGGTGGCCAGCGTGGAAGCGAAGCTCTCCGCGCTGGGGGTGGATGCCCGGGGCCGGGTCCTCACCTCGGCGATGGCGGCGGCGACCATGGTGGAACCGGGGGAGAGGGTGCTCGTCTGCGGCGGTCCCGGAATCGTCGAGGAGGTCAGCCGTCGCGGCGCTGAGGTGGTGGACGGCCCCGACGTCGACGTGGTCGTCGTGGGCCTCACCCGCGACCTCACCTACGACCTGTTGACGCGGGCGACCCTGGCCGTCCGGCGTGGCGCCCGGCTCCTGGCGACCAACGACGATGCCACGTTCCCCACGCCAGAGGGGCAGATCCCCGGCGGAGGCGCCATCCTCGCCGCGGTGGTCACTGCATCCGGGGCGGTGCCCACCATCGCCGGCAAACCCCATGCCCCGATGGCTGGCCTCGTGCGGTCCCGGCTCGGTGCCTCGGGCATCGTCGTCGGCGACCGACCCGACACCGACGGACGCTTCGCCGTCGAGCTCGGCTACCGCTTTGCCCTGGTGTTGAGCGGCGTCACGTCGACGGCGGACCTGCCCGTCACGCCGCAGCCGCACGTGGTCGCCGCCGATCTGGCCGAGGTCGTCGACCTGCTCGGCACCGGCGGCCGGCTGTCGGGCTCATACGGGGAGGGCTGAGCCGCGAGCGCACGTCGCCGACTCGACCTCGAACTGGTGCGCCGGGGCCTGGTGCCCTCGCCCGAGCGCGCCCAGGCTGCGATCGCCGCCGGGCGCGTCACCGTGGGCGGGGCCCCGGCGGTGAAGGCAGCGCGCCTCGTGGCTGCCGACGAGGCGATCGAGATCCTGGGGCCGCCCGCTCGCTTCGTCGGGCGAGGAGGCGAGAAGCTCGACGGTGCCCTCGACCGCTTCGAGGTCCGGGTGGAGGGCCGCCGGGCGATCGATTGCGGTGCATCCACGGGGGGCTTCACCGACTGCCTCCTCCAGCGCGGTGCGCTCGAGGTGGTGAGCATCGACGTGGGCTACGGACAGCTGCACGAACGGCTCCGTGCCGACCCCCGTGTTCGGTCGTTCGAGCGCACCAACATCCGAGGTCTCGATCCGTCGAGCGTGGGGGGACCGGCGCCGATGGTGGTGGGCGACCTGTCGTTCATCTCGCTCCGAACGGTCGTCGACGACCTCCTCCAGCTGGCCGAACCCGCCGCCGATCTCGTGCTGCTGGTGAAGCCGCAGTTCGAGGCCGGCCGGGTCGAGGCGGCGCGGGGTCGAGGCGTGATCACCGACCCCGAGGTGTGGCGGCGGGTGCTCGACGAGGTGCATGACTCGTTCGCCGACCGAGGAACAGCCATCATGGGGGCCATGACCTCGCCCATCGAGGGCGCCGACGGCAACGTCGAGTTCCTCGTCCACCTCGTCGCCGCACCCGCCAAGCGGCTCGACACCGCCCGGCTCGACACCGCCCGCGTCGACACCCTGCTCGGCACGGTCGTCGACGAGGCGATCGCCCGGCGGGGCTGAGGAGCGCCATGGCGACGGTGGGCTTGGTGCTGCACCAGGAGAGGCCGCTAGTGCGTTCGCTCGCGCACGAGGCCACGACGTGGCTCCGAGCCCACGGCCACCGGCCGGTGCTCACGGCCGAGGACGCCGCGCTCGCGGGCGTTCCCGCCGATGCCGACACCTCCGACTTCGGTCACGACCTCGACGTGGTGCTCAGCCTCGGAGGCGACGGCACCATGCTGCGCACGGTGCACATGGCGGCGCCGTACGACGTCGACGTGCTCGGGGTCAACGTCGGCCACATGGGCTACCTCACCGAGGTGGAACCCGCTGGCCTGGTCGATGCCCTCGAGCGCTACTTCGCCGGCGACTTCGGCATCGAGCGGCGGATGCTGATGGAGGTGTCCGTGCACGTCGGCGACACCGACGAGCCGTCGATCACCGACCACGTGCTCAACGAGGCCGTCATCGAGAAGGTGGCCTCCGGGCACACGGTGCGCCTCGGGGTGGCGCTCGACGGCGATCACTTCACCACCTACGCCACCGACGGGCTCATCGTGGCCACGCCCACCGGCTCCACCGCCTACGCGTTCTCCGCCCGCGGCCCGATCGTCGACCCGATCCATCGGGCGCTGCTCCTCACGCCGGTCGCCCCGCACATGCTCTTCGACCGGTCGCTGGTGCTCGACCCCGCGACCGAGGTGACGGTGTCGGTGCGCGACCACCGTCCGGCCAGCGTGGCCGTCGACGGACGTCCGATCAGCGTCCTGGGCGAGGGTGACACCGTCCGGTGCCGAGCGTCGGAGCACACCGCGCGGCTGGTCACGTTTGGACCACGCGAGTTCCACCGCATCCTCAAGACCAAGTTCGGTCTCAACGAGCGATGACCTGCACCAGCGCCCTACCGGTTACAGATCGGCGCCACCGGTGTTGATCGAGCTGGCCGTTCGCGACCTCGGGGTCATCGCCGAGCTGCGTTTGGTGTTCGGGCCGGGGATGACCGCCCTCACCGGCGAGACCGGAGCCGGCAAGACCCTGCTCGTCGATGCCATCGACCTTCTCGTGGGAGGACGCGCCGATCCGGCTCTCGTGCGCCCCGGCGCCGACGAGGCAAGGGTCGAGGGCCGCTTCGTGCTCACCGAGGAGGCGGTGGCTGCTGGAGCGGGCGGCTCCGATGCCGACCCGATGGGGGAGGAGGTCGTCGAGGTCGTGCTGGCGCGGGTGGTCCCCCGATCGGGACGTTCGCGCGCCTACGTCGACGGCCGGCTGGCGACCGCCGCCGAGCTCGCCGACTGGGGCCGTCGCCTGGTCGACCTGCACGGCCAGCACGCACACCAGTCGCTCCTCGCCACCGCGGTGCAGCGCGACGTCCTCGATCGCTTTGCCGGCATCGACCTCTCCGAGCTCCGCGCAGCGCGCCGCCGGATCACCGAGATCGACACCGAGCTGGCCACACTCGGGGGTGACGAGCGGGCGCGGGCGCGCGAGATCGACCTGTACCGCTTCCAGGTCGACGAGCTCGAGCGGGCGGCGGTCGTCGACACCGACGAGGATGCGCGACTCGAAGCCGAGGACGACGTGCTCGGCGATGCCGTGGCCCATCGGGAGGCGGCCGCGGGCGCCGTCGAGGCGCTGGTGGGCGACGGCGGGGCGTCCGACGCTCTCGGGCTGGCGGTGGCGCGCCTGGCCGACCGTGGGCCGTTCGCCGACGCCGAGGGACGGCTGCGAGCGGTCGCCGCCGAGCTCAGCGACGTCGCCAGCGACATCCGCGACACCGGCGACTCGATCGACCCCGACCCGGGGCGCCTCGACGAGATCCGCGAGCGACGCCAGCTCCTCCGAGACCTCCGACGCAAGTACGGAGAGACGCTCGAGGACGTCATTGCCTTCGCCGCCGAGGCGAGGGCTCGGCTCGACGAGCTGGAGGCCCACGACGCCAACGCCGCACGGCTCGACGCTGCCCGCCACGAGGCGCTCGCCGCCCTGGCTCTCGTCGAGGCCGTCGTGGGTGCCGTCCGCCGCGACGCCGCCCCTCGATTGGCGGCCGCGATCCAAGAGGGGCTCGCCGAGCTCGCGATGGCGAAGGCGCGCGTCGAGGTCGCCGTCGGCGACGTCGACCCTGGCGACGACGTCGAGATGCGCCTCGCGGCCAACCCCGGGTCGTCGCCGATGTCGCTCGCCAAGGTGGCCTCGGGCGGTGAGCTGGCCCGGACGATGCTTGCCATCCGGCTCGTCCTCACCAGCGGACCACCGGTGCTGGTGTTCGACGAGGTCGATGCCGGCATCGGCGGCGAGGCCGCGGTCGCCGTCGGCCGAGCTCTCGCCGCGCTCGCCCCGGCCCACCAGGTGCTCGTCGTCACCCACCTACCGCAGGTGGCGGCGCACGCCGACCACCAGGTATCGGTGGCGAAGCGCGACGACGGCGACACCACGGTCTCGGAGGCTCGTTTGCTCGGAAGCGACGAGCGGGTGCTAGAGCTGTCACGGATGTTGTCCGGGAACACACAGAGCGAGGCAGCCCGAGAGCATGCCGCGGAGCTCCTCGCCAGCGCGGGGCAAGGCAGGTCGTGAGCCCGCCACGCACCAGCCGGGCGCGCCGACGGCGGTCGCACCCGGCCGCCCTCACCCAGGTCGAGGGGCCGGCCCGGGGCGGACGCCGCACCAAAGAGCTCGTGTCGCGGATCCAGCCTGGCGATATCGCCATCATCGACCACGAGGACCTCGATCCGGTCGCGGCCGAGACCTTGCTGAAGGCCGGCGTGCATGCTGTCGTGAACGCGGCGGCCTCGGTGTCGGGCCGTTATCCGAACCGCGGCCCGCTGATCCTCGCCGCCGCGGGGGTCGTCATCGTCGACCGGGTCGGGTCGCACCTCCTCGACGTGGTGAAGGACGGCCAGAGCATCACCATCCACGGCGGCGAGGTGCACGTCGAAGGAGAGATCGTGGGACGGGGAGTTCCGCAGACCGTGGCCACCCTCACCGCCGCGATCGAGGACGCCCGCCAGACGATGGGTGCCGAGCTCACCCGCTTCGCCGAGAACACGCTCGGCTACATCCAAGAGGAGAGCCACCTCCTCCTCGACCAGTTGGAGCTTCCCGACATCCGCACCGACATGGCGGGGCGCCAGGCCCTCATCGTCGTGCGGGGCAGCGATTACCACGACGACCTCGAGATGCTGCGCCGAGGCGGCTACATGAACGAGATGCGGCCGGTGCTCATCGGCGTCGACGGTGGTGCCGACGCCCTGCTCGAGATGGGTCTCACGCCCGATGTCATCATCGGCGACTTCGACTCGGTGTCGGAGATCGCCCTGCGTACCGGCGCCGAGCTCATCGTGCACGCCTACCGCGATGGCCGCGCCCCTGGAGCCACCCGACTCGAGGACCTGGGGCTCGAGTACCTGACCATCCGCTCGGAGGGTACGAGCGAGGACATCGCGATGCTGCTGGCATGGGAGCGGGGCGTCGAGCTCATCGTCGCGGTGGGCACCCACAGCTCGATGTCGGACTTCCTCGACAAAGGTCGGGCGGGGATGGCCTCGACCTTCCTGGTGCGACTGAAGGTGGGGCCAATCCTCGTCGACGCCAAGGGCGTGTCGCGGCTCTACCGCCATCAGGTTCGAAAGCGCGACCTGGGCATGCTGGTGATGGCGGCGCTGTTCACCGTCATCGTCGTCCTCGTCGTCAGCGAACCCGTGCGGGTCATCATCCGCGGCTACCTGCTCACCTTCTAGCGTCTCGCACGTGGCGCCGACGGGCGCCGGACCGGATCCGATGATCAACCTCCGCTACCACATCGTCTCGATCACCGCCGTCTTCCTCGCGCTCGGCATCGGCGTCGCGCTCGGATCGACGCTCATCGAGCGTGCTGTCGTCGACGAGCTGAACTCGAGGCTCGATGCCCAGGCCGAACGACTCGACAACACCGATGGTGAGAACGCCCGCCTCCAGGACGATCTCGAGGAGGTCGGCGCGTTGTGGGATCGGCTGGCCGTTGAGGGCACCGCGCTCTTCGCTGGCCACCTCGCCGACACGCCGGTGGTGCTCATCACCATCCAGGGTACGAACGACGACCTGCTGGCGCTCACCCAGCGGTCGCTGCGCCAGGGAGGGGCCCGGTTGCACGGCGTGCTGCGCCTCACCTCGCGGTGGGAGGAGCTCGACGACGAGGAGATCGCCGAGCTCTCTGCCCTGGTCGAGCGCGAACCAGGCTCGGCCGACGTCACGCGGTCGCTGGTCCTCGGAGAGCTCGCGAGCGAGCTCAGCATCGCTGCTGAGCCGCCGCCGCCCGAGGAGCCCGACCCGGTCGTGGAGGGGGTCGACGGGCAAGCGGGTGGCGGCGGCGTCGATGCTGGCGAGGGCGTCGATGGGGCTCCCGACGGCATGCAGGCGACCGACGAGACACCTGCGGGGTCGCCCGAAGCGACCCTCCCGGACCCGACCGTCGTCGGCGACGAGGGGACCGATCCGCCGGTGGGGGACGGGGAGGATCCTCCGATCGTCGACGAGCCGGTGGAGCCCAACGGCCTCCTGCTCGCCGCGCTGATCGAGCGTGGCTACGTCGAGTTCCTGGCCGACAGCGCCACGGTGCCGCTGCCGGAGTTCGGCGCCCGTTACGTGGTGGTGGTCGACGGCGGCTCCGGCTCCGCGGTCGACTCGCTGCTGATGCCGATCCTCCAGGACCTGGCGGGGCCCGATGCCGCCCCGGTGGTGGTGGCCGAACCGATGCCGGAGCCCGACGACGACGCAGAGATCGATGGCGAGGGGCCGCCCCTGGCGGGTCCGCTCGTCTCCGCCATCCGCAGCGATCCTCGTCTCCGCGCCTCGATCACCACGGTCGACGTGGCGGCGCGCTTCATCGGCCAATCCGCGATCGTGCTCGGGCTCGCCGATCTTGCCGAGCTCGACTCGGCCCAGGTCGGCCACTACGGGCTGGCCGACGGCGCGTCCTCCCTGGTGCCGGTCACCGAGGGGTGACGCCCCCGACCCCCGTGTCGACGTCACCGGTGCTTCCGACAGGCGGGGATGCGCCTGAGCCGCGCGGCAAACTGGCCCGCGCCACGGCGACGGTCTCCGCCCTCAACCTCGTCTCTCGCGCCACTGGCCTGTTCCGGGTGGTGGCGATGTCGGCCGCCCTGGGGGCCACCGCGCTCGGCGACACGTACCAGGCGGCGAACCTGGTCTCGAACATCTTGTTCGAGCTGCTCGCCGGTGGCCTGCTCTCGGCCGCGTTGGTCCCGTCGTTTGTCGAGCTCATCGACTCAGGTCGGCGCCACGAGGCGGCACGCCTCGGCAGCGTGCTGCTTGGCGCCGCCCTCGCTGCTCTGACTGTCGTGGTGGCGCTCGCCGTGCTGCTCGCCCCGCAGCTCATGGCGCTCCTCACCTTGGGAGTGACCGACGACGTTCAGCGCGAGGCCCAGCGAGAGCTGGGTGTCTTTCTCTTGTGGTTCTTCCTCCCGCAGGTGCTGCTCTACGCGGTGGGGTCGGTGGCCACCGCACTGTTGCACGCCGACCGCAGGTTCATCGCCGCCGCCGTCGCTCCGGTGTTCAACAATGTGGTGGTCATCGGGGCGATGGTGGCGTTCTGGGCCATGCATGGCGACACGCCGTCGCTCGACCTCTCGCTGGCCGCGAAGCTCATCCTGGGATCGGGCGCCACCGTCGGGGTGCTGGCGATGACCGCTGTTCCCCTGCTCGCCGCTCGTCGTGGCGGGTTGCCGGTCGGTGTGAGCTGGCAGCCGCGCGACCCTCGCCTCCTCCCACTCGCCCGGCGGGGGGCATGGGCCGCCGGTCACCTGGGCCTCAACCAGGCGTTCGCCATGGCCACCGTCGTCGTCGCTGGCGGAGTCGCGGGCGGGGTGGTGGCCTATCAGGTGGCGTTCACGTTCTTCCTCCTGCCGTACGCGCTGCTGGCGAATCCGCTGACGACGACGCTGTACCCGCGCCTCGCCGCCGGGGCAGCCGCAGGTCGCTCGGGGGCGCTCACCGCCGATCTCACCTGGGGGTTGAGGGTCATGGCGTTCACCCTCGTACCGGCAAGCTTCCTCATCGCCGCACTGTCGAGGCCGCTCCTCGAGGTGATCCGCCTCGGGAACCTCGACGTGGCTGGCGCCAGTCTCGTCGCGTCGGCGACCAGTGGCTACATGGCAGGCCTGCTCGGCTATGCCGCGTTCTTCTTGCTGACCAGAGCGGCCTACGCAGTGGGCGATACGCGGTCGCCCACGCTGGTCAGCTTGGGGGCCACCGCCGTGGGCGTGGTCGCGCTCGTGGTGGGAACCGAACTGGTGGACGGCTCGGCTCGAGTCGTGGTGTTGGGCCTCGTGCACGCAGGCGTTGTCACCGCCAGCTCCGTCGTCCTGCTGCGGGTGCTGCGGCCGCAGATCGGCCGGATCCATGCGATGCGGCCTCTCCTCAGCGACCTCGGGGCGGGCGCGCTCGCTGGTGCATCGGCCTGGTTCGTCGGAGATGCGGTGGGTGTGGGGTCGCGGCCGGTGGCGGCGGCGGCGCTCGTCGCTGGTGGAATGGTCGGGCTGCTCGTCTACGTGGCGGCGCAGGCCGCGCTCGGCAGCACCGAGTTGCGTGAGCTGCGACGGCCGGGGAGTGTGCTGCCGTGATGGTCGTGGTCGCTCTCATTCCCGCCTACAACTCCGCCGACCGCATCGCGGCGACGGTCGGTGCGGCTCGGGCCATCGTCGGCGTGACCCGCGTGCTCGTCGTCGACGACGGCTCGCGTGACGACACCGTTCGTCGGGCGCGCGCCGCCGGTGCCGAGGTGCTGGTGCTGCCGCGCAACCGAGGCAAGGGTGCCGCCGTGCTCGAGGGCGTGGCAGCGTCGCCCGACGCCGACGTGTTCCTCCTCATCGACGCCGACCTCCAGGAGACGGCGGCGCAGACGGCGGCGCTGCTCCCGCCGGTCCTCGACAACGAGGCCGACATGACGATCGCCGTGCTGCCCCCGGCGGCCGGCCGGGGCGGCTTCGGCAAGGTGCGCGACCTCACCCGGTCGGGCATTCGCCGAGCGTGCGGGTTCGATGCCGCCGCGCCGCTGTCGGGTCAGCGGGCCGTGCGGGCCGAGCTGCTGCGGGGCCTCACCAGCGCCGAGCGCTTCGGCCTCGAGGTCGCCCTCACCATCGATGCCGTGCGCTCCGGCGCCCGGGTCGTCGAGATCGAAGCGGAGATCGAGCACCTCCACACCGGTCGGTCGCTCGCCGGTTTCCGCCACCGCGCCCGGCAGGGACTCGACATCGTCCGCGCGCTCTGGCCGCGGGTCACCACACGCCGCCAGCGTCTGCTCGGGATCGTCGCCGTGACGCTGGTCCTCTTGTCGGCGATGTTGTGGTCGGGAATGAGGTGGGAGCCCACCACCGCCCCGCTCGCGTCCGAGCCCCGCAACGTGGTCGTGTTCGGCATGACACCGTTCGACTTCGACGACATCGGTTCCGGCAACACGCCCACCCTCGACCGGATCCAGCGCGAAGGGGCGATGGGCGCCATGACGGTGAGGACCGTGGCGCGGCGCCCCTCGATCGCCGAGGGATACCTGAGCCTCGGAGCCGGCGCTCGCCTGCGGGTGGCGAGCGGTGCGAGCCAGGCGTACCACGTCGACACGGAGCTGGCCTCGGGCACTGCCGGCGACCTCCTGCGTCTCACGACGGGCGAGGTGCCGACGGGCGACATCGCGGTCATCGGAGCGCCGGCCTCGATTCGTCGAAACGGTGGGGTGGAGGTCGCGTCGCCTCCCGGTGCTATCGCCGACGCGCTGCACGAGCTCGGCATCTCCACCGCGGTGGTGGGTGTGGCCGACCGACCGGCTCTGGTCTCGGGGGATCCCGACGCCGAGCGGCCCGCCGCCCTTGCCGCGATGTCGAGCGACCTCACCGTCGACACCGGCTCGCTCCAACCCGAGCGCCTTCTCGTCGCGGACCCGACGGCGCCGTTCGGCGTGCGCGCCGATCACGAGGGGATCCTCGACGCCGTCGATGAGGCGCTCCAGACCTCGCGGTTCGTCGTGGTCGACCCCGGCGATCTCCAGCGAGCCGACTCGTTCGCTGGCGCAGCCCTCCCGGACGTCGCCGGCGACCGCACGCAGGCGGCGCTCGAGCGGACCGACGCGCTGCTGGGTGATCTCCTCGACTCCGTCGGTCCCGACACCCTGGTCTACGTGGTCTCGGTCGCGCCTCGCTCCGGTTCCTTCCGGCTGACGCCCATCTATGCGATCGGCGCTGGCGTGCCGGCGGGAAGCTGGATCACCTCGCCCTCCACCAAGCGAACCGGTCTTTCCGCCCTCACCGACATCGCGCCCACCGTGGTCGATGCACTGGGAGATGTCGGGGAGTCGGACTTTCCGGGCAATCCGCTCAGGTTCGAGGAAGGCCCGGTGGATGTCGACTTCCTCCTGCGCTACGACCGTGAGACCAACATCCGCGAGCGGACGTACTTCCCGCAGGCGCAGCTCTTCATCGTCATCCAGGCACTCGTCTACGCCGCCGTCGCACTCACCGTCTCGCGCCATCGCGGTGGAACTCGCGCCGGGGCCATCGCCCGTTGGTCGGTGTTCGCAGTGGCGAGCTACCCCGCGGCCACGTTCATCGTGAAGGCGATCCCGTGGGCGACGAGATCGGTGGCGCTCCCTGCGATCCTGGCCATCGCAGCCTCGATGGCCATCGCCACGGTGGCGGTGCGTCGCCGCGGGCACGTGCTTGCCGGCTACGACGTCGTGCTGCTGGTCACGGTCGGGGTCATCGTGCTCGATGCTGCCACCGGCACGAAGCTGCACCTCTCGAGCTGGCTCGGCTACTCGTTGCACAGCGCCGGCCGCTTCTACGGGATGCCCAACACGACCTTCGCCGTGCTCGGAGCGGCGACCCTCCTCTTGGCTGCGAGCTGGATCCATCGCTCGACGCGCCGCGACGAGGCGTGCGCGGCCGCAGCGGCCCTCTTCCTCGTCGTGATCGTGGCCAACGGACTGCCGTTCCTCGGCGGCGATGTCGGCGGTCTCATCACCTTCGTGCCCGTGTTCGGCCTGACCCTCTGGGCGTTCACCGGCCACCGGATCCGGCTGCGCACCCTCATCACCTTCGGTCTTGGCACCGTCGCTGTGCTCGTCGCGGTGGCGGGTGTCGACCTGATGCGACCCGAGGTGAGCCGCACCCACCTCGGCCGATTCGCGGGGGAGGTGCTCGATGAGGGGTTCAATCCGTTGCTCGAGACGTTCCTGCGGAAGCAGTCGGCGAACTTCCGCATCTTCCGCGTGTCGATCTGGACGTGGATGATCCCGATCGTCGGCGGATTCGTGCTCTACCTGCTCGTGTGGGGACGCGGGTGGTCTCGCCTGTTGCCGCTGCGTTCTGCGGTGCGGCTCGGGACTGTCTCGGTCATGAGCGCGGCGATGCTCGGCTTCGCAGCGAACGACTCGGGGCCGATCGTGATCGCCCTGTTCTTCGTCTACCTGCTGCCGTTCCTCGCTCTGCTCGCACTCGATCCGTCCCGGGAGCGTCGGCCGTTGCTCGTCAGCTCGGAGGCCGCGGGAGCGCTGGGCGAACCGCGATGACCACG
The DNA here is from genome assembly GCA_016649895.1 of Acidimicrobiia bacterium. Lineage (GTDB taxonomy): Bacteria > Actinomycetota > Acidimicrobiia > Acidimicrobiales > SKKL01 > Actinomarinicola. The sequence continues at coordinate 18,783 of JAENWR010000003.1, forward strand.
GTGGTCGCGGCGTTCGTGCTCGGGCTGGTGCCGGCGGTGGTCGTGTGGACGCTCACCCGTGCGGTGTTCAGCCACCCGACGCTGGCCCGGCGCAACGTGCGCGGCATCGACGTGCCGACGGCCGGTGGCGTGGTCATCGTGGTCGCCCTCCTGCCTGGCTGGATGCTGGCCGACCTGCTCCTCGTCCACACCGACGACGTGGTGTCGTACCACCTCGCGGCATCCTTCGGCATCGTGACGGTGACCGCAGTGTTCGCGTTCCTGGGGATCGTCGACGACGTGCTCGCCAGCGGACCTGAGCGAGGCTTCCGAGGACACCTGGGCGCCCTCTTCCACGGGCGCTTCACGACTGGCGGCCTCAAGCTGGTGGGCGGTGGTCTGGTGGCGCTGGTGCTCGCCGCCGGAGCCGGGTCGCTGTGGGAGGTCGTGGTGGACGGCGCAGTCATCGCACTGGCGGCCAACACGGCCAACCTCTTCGATCGGGCCCCGGGACGGGTCACCAAGGTGTCGTCGCTGGCCCTGGTGCTGCTGCTGGCCACCGCGAGCGGGGGAGAGCGCCACCAGCTGGCCATGGTGGCTCTCGTGGTCGGCGCAGCCGCGGGCCTGCTCGTCGCCGAGCTGCGCGAGCAGGTGATGCTCGGGGACACGGGGGCGAACCCCCTCGGTGCGGTCATCGGTCTCGGGCTCGTGACCGTGTGCGGCACCGTCGTCACCGTCGCGGTACTCGCCGTCCTCGTCGCGCTGAACGTGGCGAGCGAGAAGGTGTCGTTCTCCGAGGTGATCGATCGCACTCCGCCGCTGCGCTGGCTCGATCAGCTCGGTCGCGCCCCGGAGTGATGCACATCACACCGATGTGAGCATGGCGACCCATCCGGTCAGGTACGCTGCACTCCCGTCGTGTTGCCGACGGAGGAGATCTTGGTGGCGAAGCACATCTTCGTGACAGGTGGTGTGGTGAGCTCGCTGGGCAAGGGCCTGACGGCGTCGTCGCTCGGCCGGTTGCTCAAGGCTCGTGGCCTGCGCGTCACGATGCAGAAGCTCGACCCGTACATCAACGTCGACCCCGGCACGATGAACCCGTTCGAGCACGGCGAGGTGTTCGTCACCGACGACGGCGGCGAGACCGACCTCGACCTCGGCCACTACGAACGCTTCGTCGACGAGAACCTCACCAAGGCCTCGAACGCCACCACCGGCGGCATCTACTCCGCGGTGCTCGCCGCCGAACGGCGCGGCGACTACCTCGGCAAGACCGTGCAGGTGATCCCGCACATCACCGACGAGATCAAGCACCGCATCAGCCGACTCGCCACCGACGACGTCGACGTCGTCATCACCGAGGTGGGCGGCACCGTGGGCGACATCGAGATCCTCCCGTTCCTCGAGGCCATTCGTCAGCTCCGTCTCGATGTGGGCCGCGACAACGTGTGCTACGTCCACGTCACGTTGGTGCCGTTCATCGGTCCAGCCGGCGAGCAGAAGACCAAGCCCACCCAGCACTCGGTCACCGAGCTGCGCAGCCGGGGCATCCAGCCCGACGCCATCGTGTGCCGGTCCGAGGCGCCGCTCAGCGACGAGCTGAAGCGCAAGATCTCCAACCTCTGCGACGTCCCCATCGCCGCCGTGGTCAACGCCGCCGACGCGGCGAGCCTGTATGAGATCCCGCTCACGCTGCACCACGAAGGCCTCGACGACTACGTCTGCGGCATCCTCCGTCTCGACGCCCCGGTCCCCGACCTCACCGCATGGCGGTCACTGGTGGGCAAGGTCGAAGCCGCGACGCGCCCGCTGCACATCGGCATCATCGGCAAGTACGTCAGCCTGCCCGATGCGTACCTGTCGGTGGTCGAGTCGCTGCGCCACGCCGGGTTCGCCCACGGCGCCGACATCGAGCTGGAGTGGATCCAGGCCGAGGAGGTCGAAGGGCTGCTCGCGGCGGGCCGGCTGCGCGAGCTCGACGGCATCGTCATCCCTGGTGGCTTCGGCGAACGCGGCACCGAGGGCAAGGTGGCCGCCGCCACCTACACCCGGGAGAACGACATCCCGTGCCTCGGGCTCTGCCTCGGCATGCAGGTGATGACCATCGAGTTCGCCCGCAACGAGCTGGGGCTCGCCGGCGCCAACTCCACCGAGTTCGACCGTCAGACCCCACACCCGGTCATCGACCTGATGGACACCCAGCGCGACGTCACCGACATGGGCGGCACCATGCGCCTCGGTGCCTACGTCGCCGAGCTGGCCGTCGGCTCCCAGGTGGCCGGTCTCTACGGCAAGAACGTGGTCAGCGAGCGCCACCGGCACCGCTACGAGTTCAACCCGCGCTACCGCTCGAAGTTCGACGGCACCGACTTCGTCTGCTCGGGCACGTCGCCCGACGGTCGTCTCGTCGAGTTCATCGAGCTGCGCAACCACCCCTTCTGGGTCGGCACCCAGGCCCACCCCGAGTTCAAAAGCCGCCCGGACCGGCCGGCGCCGCTCTTCGACGGGTTGATCCGGGCGGCGCTCGATCGGGCCGACGGCCGCAACCCGCGGCTCATCGACATCGCGGCCCACCAGGTCGCGGCCGGTTCGTGACCGCAACCTCCGACAGCTCGAACGAGCCGCTGTTCCGCAAGGTCGACGAGCACGAGATCCATCGCGGCTACATGGTGCGGCTCACCGATTCGACCTTCGAGGGCCCCGACGGCAACCAGTTCCACCGCGATGTCGTCCACACCCCCAATGCGGTGGGCATCGTGCCCGTCGACCGCGGCGCCGACGGTCGGTGGGAGGTCGTGCTCGTGGGGCAGTACCGTGCCCCGCTCGAGCGTGACGTCATCGAGATCCCTGCGGGGATCTGCGACGTCGACGGCGAGGCCACCGAGGCCACCGCGCAGCGCGAGCTGCGCGAAGAGGCCGGGTTCCTGGCCCGGGTCATCAAGCCGCTGGTCGACTATCACCCGGCGCCTGGCTTCACCACGCACCGCACCGCGGTGATGCTGGGGGTGGGTCTCGACCCGGTCGATCGGGCCGCCGACGGCGTCGAGGAGGAGCACATGACCATCCGCCGCATCGCCCTCGACGACGCCATCGCCCTCGTCCACGACGGCACGATCACCGATGGGAAGACGGTCGTCGGCCTCCTGTTGGCCCGGGCGCAGTTGCAGGACTGATCGTGCCTGCCGGCGAGCCGACGATGCCGTCACTCGACCGGCCCGAGGCGAGCACCGAACTGCCGATGCCGGCCGAGGAGTTCCTCACGTGGCTGGGTGTCGAGCGCGGCCGAGCGGCCTCGACCATCGCCGCCTATCGGCGCGACCTGCGTGCCTACATGGGTCACCTCACCGAACGCGGCGTCGATCTTGCCAGCGCCACGATCGATGACATCACCGACTTCGTCAGCTCGATGAACGACGCCGGTCTCGCGCCCGCCACGTCCGCGCGCCGCCTGGTCGCAGTGCGCACCCTGCACCGCTTCCTCGTCGACGAGGAAGCGGTCGAGCACGATCCGGTGGCCGACCTGGAGGCTCCATCGGTCCCCCGGGGCATCCCCAAGGCACTCACCGAGGACGAGGTGTCACGGCTCCTGTCGGCGGTCGTCGGCGACTCCCCGGTGGCCCGTCGTGATCGGGCGATCCTCGAGGTCCTCTACGGCACGGGCGCCCGCATCTCCGAGCTCACCGGTCTGTCGCTGAGCGACATCGACCTGGTGGCGGCGCGGATGAGGGTCTTCGGCAAGGGGAGCAAGGAGCGGGTCGTGCCGATCGGGCGCCACGCCGGCCTGGCGCTCGAGGCGTGGCTCGACGAGGCGGGACGCACGGCCATGGCACCCCGCCAGTGGCGGCGGCGCGGCGACGCCGAGGCCGTGTTCATCAACGCTCGGGGCGGGGGACGCCTCACCCGTCAGGGTGCATGGGGCGTCGTCCGCAAGCACGGGGATGCCGCCGGCCTGGCCGACCGCCTCACCCCCCACGTGCTGCGGCACTCGTGCGCCACCCACATGGTGGACCACGGGGCCGACCTGCGGGTCGTGCAAGAGCTGTTGGGACATGCGTCGGTGAGCACGACCCAGGTGTACACGCTGGTCTCCACCGAGCGGTTGTGGGCGGTCTACGACAACGCCCACCCACGGGCTCGTGCGGCCACGGCGCGCCCACTTCGGCGCTGATCACGGGTAACCCGGCACCAGTGTGGATAGCCTGACCCGATGGCTGATGCCCTTGACCCAAACGCGGTGCGAAGCGAGCTCGAGGGGGAGCGCGAGCGGGTGCGCAAGCACATCGACGAGCTCAACGAGGGCGATCCGTCGTTCGACGATGGTTTCGCCGACTCCGGCCAGGTCGCGGCCGAGCAGGGCGAGGCGCACGCTCTCGCCAACTCCCTTCGGGAGCAGCTCGACGACATCGAGGCGGCCCTCAGGGCACTCGACGACGGCTCCTACGGCACATGCGAGGTGTGCAGTGAACCGATCGCCGATGCCCGGCTCGAAGCCATGCCCACCACCCGTCGGTGCATCCAGCACGCCTGACCGATATGAGGGCCCCCTGACATGGCCTCCATCGTCCACCTGTCGCGCCGGTTCGTCGGGTCGTTGTGCCCGGGCGGGCCTCCGTCTGACGAGACCGAGTGGGCCACGGTGCAGCTGCTCGAGACCGAGGTCGACCTGTGGCGCGCGATGAGCGGCCCCGACCGTCGACACTCGGTCCAGGTCGCCCGGCGGGTCGAACGAGCGCTGGGCGACGAGGCCCCCCGGCCGGTGCTCGCCGCAGCTCTCCTCCACGACGTGGGCAAGAAGGTGTCAGGCCTCGGCACCTACGGGCGGGTGGTCGCCACCCTGTCGGCGATGGTCGTCGGCCACGAGTTCGCCCTGCACTGGTCGAAGGGGCGCGGTTTCATCCGCCGGGTGGGGCTCTACCTTCGCCACGACGAGCTGGGCGGCGATCTCCTGGAGCTTGCCGGATCCGATCCCGTCACCGTGGCGTGGGCGCGCGAACACCACTGGCCCGAGGCGATGTGGACGCTGCCACCCCATCTCGCCCATGCGCTGAAGGACGCCGACGACGACTGAGGCGGTCACTGCTCCTTCAGGAGCGTCGACCGGCGATGCGGACCCGATCCCGGGAGGATTTCACACCGCGACGGTGCACAACCCTCCCCAGATGTGAGCACCAGGGCGTCAGGGGCGGGGGAGGAGGCCGACGGCTTCGCGTGCTCGTTCGAGCACGGGAGTGGACACCTCACGGGCGTTCTCGGCCCCGCGGGCCAGGATCGCCTGCGTCGCATCCGGGTCGGCGCTCAGCTCTGCATAGCGCGCTTGCACCGGTCGGAGCAGCTCGATGACCGCCGCCGCCGTGTCGGACTTCAGCGGGCCGTACTGGGTGTATCCGGAGGCGACCTCGTCGATCGAGCGATCCGTGGCCGCGGCCAGGATCGACAGCAGGTTCGACACGCCCGGCTTGGCCGCCACGTCGTAGCTCACCTCGGAGTCGTTGTCGGTGACGGCGCGCTTGAACTTCTTCTCGATGACCAATGGCTCGTCGAGCATCCCGACCGTGCCCTGGGGCGACTCGGTCGACTTCGACATCTTGTTGGTCGGCTCCTGTAGGTCCATCACCCGTGCCGCTGCCGTGGGCAGGACGGCCTCGGGCACGATGAAGGTCTCGCCGTAGCGGCTGTTGAAGCGCTGGGCGACGTCGCGGGCCAGCTCGAGGTGCTGGCGCTGATCGTCGCCCACCGGCACCCGCTCGGTGTCGTAGAGGAGGATGTCGGCGGCCATCAGTGCCGGATAGGTGAACAGGCCCGCCGACACGAAGTCGCGGTGGTCGCTCTTCTCCTTGAACTGGGTCATGCGGCTGAGCTCGCCGAAGCTGGCGGTGCACTCCATCAGCCACGCCAGCTCGGTGTGCGCCGGCACGTGGCTCTGCACGAACAGGGTGACCCGCTCCGGGTCGAGGCCCGACGCCAGGTAGAGGTTGGCCATCTCGACGGTGCGGGCCCGTAGCGACGCAGGATCCTGGGGCACGGTGATGGCGTGCAGGTCGACGATGCAGAACACGGCATCGCTGTCGGGATCTTCGCGGGCGAAGCGACGGAGGGCACCGAGGTAGTTGCCGATGTGGAGATCGCCGGAGGGCTGGATGCCCGAGAAGACTCTGGCCATGGGGCGATGGTAGGGGAGCGCCAGGCCACCCCCCTGCGACTTCAGTCCGGCGGGTAGCCCTCGGGGTTGGCCTGCTGCCACCGCCAGGTGTCGGTGCACATGGCGTCGAGCGAGTGGTCGGCCGCCCAGCCCAGCTCTTCGTTGGCGAGTGACGGGTCGGCGTAGCAGGTTGCGATGTCGCCCGGTCGGCGTGCCACCACGTCGTAGGGGATCGGACGGCCGCTGGCCGCCTCGAATGCCCGCACCACCTCGAGCACGCTGTGGCCCTTGCCGGACCCGAGGTTCCACACGTGGTGCCCGCCGAGCTCGTCGAGGCGGTGGAGGGCGGCGAGGTGCGCGGCGGCCAGGTCGACGACGTGGATGTAATCGCGCACCCCGGTGCCGTCGGGGGTGTCGTAGTCGTCGCCGAACACCTGGAGCCGCTCGCGTCGGCCGATCGCCACCTGGGAGATGAACGGCACGAGGTTGTTCGGGACCCCCTGGGGGTCTTCACCGATGCGTCCCGAGGGGTGGGCGCCCACCGGGTTGAAGTAGCGCAGTGACGCGATCGACCACTGGGGATCGGCGGTGTGGAGGTCGGCGAGGATCTGCTCGATCATCAACTTGGTCCAGCCGTAGGGGTTCGTGGCCGAGGTGGGGGCCCCTTCGCGCAGCGGCAGGGCAGGTGTGGCGCCGTAGACGGTGGCCGACGACGAGAACACCAGGGTGCGACACCCATGGGTGGCCATCGAGCGGGTGAGCGACAGCGCACCCCCGATGTTCACCGAGTAGTAGCGATGCGGATCGGCCACCGACTCGCCCACCGCCTTCAGGCCGGCGAAGTGGATCACCGCATCGGGCGCGTGCTCAGCGAACACCTGGTCGAGGGCGTCCTCGTCGAGCAGGTCGACCTGGTGGAACGCGACGTCGCTCCCGGTGATCTCGCGCACCCGACGCACCGCTTCTGAGCGGCTGTTCACCAGGTTGTCGACGATGACGACCTCGTGGCCGGCCTCGACCAGCAGCACGACGGTGTGGCTTCCGATGTACCCGGCGCCGCCGGTGACGAGGATGCGCATCGCAGGCACGCTAGTCATCGGCCGATGACGCGGGGGCCGGCTGGGCGCCCACTAGTCTCGCGACGTGGCGATCGCAGTTCAGACCGATGTCTTCGAGGGGCCGTTCGACCTCCTCCTCCACTTGATACTGAAGGAGCAGGTCGACCTCTACGAGGTGTCGCTGTCGGCCATCGTCGACGCCTACCTCGTGGAGATAGAGAAGCTCGACGACCTCGATCTCGACCTCGCCACCGAGTTCCTGCTCATCGCTGCCACCCTCGTCGAGCTGAAGACTCGTCGGCTCCTGCCCGACCAGGACGGTATCGACCTCGACGACGAGCTCGCCCTCTGGGAGGAGCGCGACCTCCTCCTCACGCGGCTGCTCGAGTGCAAGACGTTCAAGGATGCGGCTGTGGTGCTCCACCAACTCGAGATCGAGGCCGGGCGCAGCGTGCCGCGCACCGCCGGACTCGAGGAGCAGTTCGCCGATCTGGCACCCGACCTGCTGGCCGGGCTCACGCTCGACGCGCTGCGCGATGCCTATCTGCGAGCGGTCGAACCGAAACCGGTGCAGCGGGTCCACATGGATCACGTCGCCCCCATCCGGCTCAGCGTGGCCGAGGCCGTCGAGGAGCTCATCGACGAGCTGCCGCGCGTGGGTCGCATCGGGTTCCGCGAGCTCACCTCGGGGTTCGTCGAGCGGCTCGAGGTGGTCGTGCGCTTCCTCGCCGTGCTCGAGTTGTTCAAGCAGGGAATGGTCGACCTCCAGCAGCCGGCGACGTTCGGCGACATCGCCATCGTGTGGCTGGGCATCGACGCCGGACTCGACACCGACCTCACGTCGATCGACGTGTACGACGGATGACCGATCTGCCTGAGCGCGACGAGGGCCCGACCCCGGCATCGGTCGAGGAGGCGAAGCGGGCCATCGAGGCCGTCGTCATGGTGGCCGACGAACCGGTCGACCCCCAGCTGCTCGGCGAGCTCACCGAGATCTCGCCGGCCCGCGTCGAGGAGATTTGCGCCGAGCTGGCCGCCGAGTACGAGGCCGAGGGTCGGGGGTTCGTGCTCGTGCGGGTCGCCGGCGGCTACCGCTTCCAGAGCCACCCCGACCAGGCCCCCTACATCGAGCGGTTCGTGCTCGACGGGCAATCGGCTCGGCTGTCGGCCGCCGCCCTCGAGACGTTGGCGATCGTGGCCTACAAGCAGCCGGTGTCGCGCGCTCAGGTGGCGGCGATCCGGGGGGTCGGCGTCGACGGCGTGATGCGCACCCTCCAGCAGCGCGGCTACATCGAGGAGATCGGCCGCGATCCCGGTCCGGGGCAGGCGGTGCTCTTCGGCACCACTGGCACGTTCTTGGAGCGTCTCGGGCTTGACTCGCTCCGCGACCTGCCGGCGCTGGGCGACTTCGTGCCCGGGGCCGATGTGGTCGAGGCGCTCGAGGCGGGGCTGCGCATCGTGCCGACGCTCGACCTCGATGCGACATCCACGGCGGCTCCCGACGGGCCGGCTGCGACGACCGATCCGGAACCGATCGATCCGCCGGACGACCCTGGCGACCAGTCGGTCTAGGTGGACCCCGAACCGGTCCTTCACGAGGGGGAGCGCCTGCAGAAGGTGCTGGCGCGGGCCGGGCTCGGTAGTCGGCGTGTCTGCGAGAACCTGATCGACGACGGCCTGGTCACCGTCAACGGCGAGGTGGCCGAGTTGGGCCGCCGCGTCGACGTCGAGAACGACCGCATCGAGGTCGAGGGCACCCAGATCTCGGTGCGAGCGGGGCTGGTCTACTACCTGCTCAACAAGCCGGCCGGCGTGGTCTCCACCGCGGCCGACACCCATGGTCGCCCCACCGTCGTCGAGATGGTGCCGGACGAGCCTCGGGTCTTCCCGGTCGGCCGTCTCGATGCCGACACCGAGGGGCTGCTCATCCTCACCAATGACGGCGACCTCACCCACCGCCTCACGCACCCCTCCTTCGGCGTCGACAAGGAGTACTTGGCCGAGGTCGCGGGCCAGCCCTCCCGGGGCGCCTTGCGACAGCTCCGCGAGGGGGTCGAGCTCGACGACGGAACCACGGCGCCGGCCCAGGCGTCGATGCTCCAGCCGAACCTGCTTCGCCTCGTCATCCACGAGGGGCGCAACCGCCAGGTGCGGCGCATGTGCGACGCCGTCGGCCACCCGGTGCGCCGGCTCGTGCGGTCGCGCATCGGCCCCTTGTCGGACTCGAAGCTGAAGCCGGGGGAGTGGCGGGTCCTCGAATTGGGCGAGGTGCGCGCGCTGGAACGTGCCGCCACCGGCGGCGTGATCGACGACACCCCCACCGCGTCCGAGCCGGCTGGGGACGCCGATCGCCCGCAGTAGCATCCGCCCGATGGCCACCGATGAGCGACGCGACGACGAGCCCCGGCGGGCCAACGTGGTCGGCACCGGCCTCATCGGTGGTTCGATCGCCCTTGCCCTGCGGGACCGGGGCTGGACGGTGTCCGGGGTCGACCGTGACGAGCTCCACGCCACCCGCGCCCTCGAGCTCGGCGTGATCGACCGGGTGGGGCTCGATCCCGACGCCGAGCTCACCTTCATCGCCACGCCCGTCAGCCAGATCGCCGCCGAGGCACACGAGGCGCTGCGCGCCACTCGCTCGGTCGTCACCGACGTGGGCGGCGTGAAGTCGAGTGTGGTCGACAAGATCGACGATCCGCGCTTCGTCGGCGGCCACCCGATGGCCGGTTCCGAACAGGAGGGGGTCGACGGCGCCACCGCCGACCTGTTCGACGGTGCGGTGTGGGTGCTCACCCCGGTGGGCCTCACCGATCCGGAGGCGTTCACCGTGGTGCGATCCACCGTTGCCAGCTTCGGCGCCGAGGTGGTCGAGGTGTCGCCCGAGCGCCACGATCAGCTGGTCGCTGTCGTGTCGCACGTCCCTCACCTCACCGCGGCCGCGCTGATGGGACTGGCCGCCACCCGCGCCGAGGAGCACCGAGGGCTCCTGCGCCTGGCCGCCGGCGGCTTCCGCGACATGACCCGCGTGGCATCCGGCCACCCGGGGATCTGGCCCGACATCTGCGCCACCAACCGGCCAGCCATCGTCGCTGCGCTCGACGAGCTCGTCGAAGCGCTCAGCCGCATGCGCGAGGTCGTCGATGCATCCGACCGCACATCGCTGCTGTCGTTGCTCGACGCGGCCCGCACGGCCCGCAACACGCTGCCGTCGCGGGCGGTGCGGCCGGGCGAGCTCGTCGAGGTGCGGGTGCCGATCCTCGACCGGCCCGGAGAGCTGTCGGGCATCACCACGCTGGCCACCGACCTCGAGGTGAACATCTACGACATCGAGATCGACCACAGCGCCGAGAGCGCCCGGGGCCTGCTGGTGCTGGTGGTCGCCGCCGACAAGAGCGAGCGCCTGCTGGGTGGGCTGATGGCACGTGGGTACCGACCCACCTCACGGGCACTCGAGTAGATGGCGACCGCACCGCGTCCCGACCGTCGCCAGGTCCGCCCACTCGACCATCCGCCCAACGCGGTGGTGGCCCTCCCCGGCTCGAAGAGCTTCACCAACCGAGCCCTGATCCTCGCCGCTCTCGCCGACGGCACCTCCACCATCCACGGCGCGTTGGTGGCCGACGACACCGAGGCGATGGCGGCGGCCCTCGAGCAGCTGGGAGTAGAGATCGAGCGCCACGACGGCGGCACCCGGCTGGTGGTCAAGGGCCTCGCCGGGGTGCTTCCCGACCGACCGGCGCGGCTCGACGCCCGGTTGTCGGGCACCACGTCACGCTTCTTGTTGCCGGTGCTCGCGCTCGGCGGCGGGCCGTTCGTGCTCGACGGGCGTGGGTCCCTGCGCCATCGCCCGATGGGCCCCACGGTCGACGGGCTGCGTGCGCTCGGCGCGATGGTCGAGGACATGGGCGAGGGACCACCGGGCCACCTCCCGCTGCGGATCTCGGGCGCCTCCACCCGGGGAGGCGCGGTGTCGGTGGCGGCCGACCTGTCGAGCCAGTTCGTGTCGGGGCTGCTCATGGCCGGGCCGCTCATGCCCGAAGGGCTCGACCTCACGATGCTGGGCCCCCCGGTCTCGCGCCCATACCTCACCATGACCACCGCGGCGATGGAGAGCTTCGGCGTCGTCGTCGAACGTCCGAGCGCCGAGCGCTTCGAGGTGCCTCCGACGCGCTATTCGGCGTGCGAGTACACCGTGGAGCCCGATGCCAGCACCGCCTCCTACTTCTTCGCCGCTGCGGCCATCACCGAGGGGACCGTTCGGGTGGAGGGACTCGGCCGCGCCAGCCTCCAGGGCGACCTCCGCGTCGTCGAGGTGTTGCGCCAAATGGGTGCCGAGGCCGACGTCGCCGACAGCTGGACCGAGGTGCGGGGAACCGGCCGACTGCACGGCGTCGACGTCGACCTCGCCGACCTCCCCGACATGGCCCAGACCATCGCCGCCGTGGCGGTGTTCGCCGACGGCCCCACCCGGGTGCGGGGTGTCGACCTCATCCGCCACCACGAGACCGACCGCATCGCCGCGGTGGTGGCCGAGCTGCAGCGCTGCGGCATCGTCGCCGCCGAGACCGACGACGGCTTCACGATCGAACCGGGCCCGCCGCGTCCCGCCGCCATCGAGACCTACGACGACCACCGCATGGCCATGAGCTTCTCGTTGCTCGGCCTGCGCGCGCCTGGCATCGAGATCCTCGACCCGGGGTGCGTGGCCAAGACGTTCCCCGGCTTCTTCGAGGCGCTCGACGGGCTGCGCTCCGTGGTCGGGCCCGACCCGGAGTAGGGTCGCCGCCCGATGAGATCACGTTCGACGAGAGCGCCCGGGCCCCGGCAGGGGGACGCACCGTGAGGGTCATCGCCATCGACGGTCCCGCGGGATCCGGCAAGTCGACCATCGCGCGGCTCCTCGCCGACCGGCTCGGGCTCGAGTACCTCGACACCGGGGCGATGTACCGGGCGGTGGCCTTCGCCGCGCTGCGCCGCGGCGTCGATCCCGCCGACGCCGACGACGTGGCCCGCGTCGCCCAGAGCGTCGAGCTCCGGGTCGACACCGACGGCACCCGCGTCGACGGCGTCGATGCCACCATCGAGATCCGCGGCCCCGAGGTGACCCGGGCTGTGAGCATCGTGGCCGCGAACCCAGCGGTTCGAGCCGAGATGGTGAGCCGACAACGCGAGTGGGCCCGCAAGCGCGACGGCGGTGTGCTCGAAGGTCGTGACATCGGCACCGTGGTGTTCCCCGACGCCGCGTGCAAGGTGTACCTCACGGCGTCGGCCGAGACCCGAGCGGCTCGCCGCTCGAAGGAGGTCTCCGACCTCGACTACGAGACAGTGGCCGCCGACCTCGCCCGACGCGACGCCCTCGACCAAGGACGCGACGCCGATCCGCTCCGCTCCGCCGACGATGCTGTGGTGCTCGACACCACCGATCGTACGGTCGACGACATCCTCGACGAACTGGTGGCACTCATCGATGGCTGAGGATCCCAGCGGCGAGCAGCCCGACCCCACCGACCGGCCACGGCACCCGCCGGTGTCGAGCGCCCCGCTCACGCGCTTACAGCGCGCCTTCTACGTGCTCGTCCGCACCGTTCTCCGCACCTTCGCATCGATCTGGTTCCGTGCCGAGGTCACCGGACGCCAGAACCTGCCGCCCTCGGGTGCCTACATCGTGGCGCCGGCCCACCGGTCGAACCTCGACACACCGCTCATGCCCATCATCACCCATCGCAACCTGCGGGCGATGGGCAAGGACACGCTCTGGACCTCGAGCAAGCTGCTCGCCTGGTTCCTCACCGCCGTCGGTGGCTTCCCCGTGGCCCGCGGCACCGCCGACCGCACGTCGCTGCGCGCCGCCGAGGAGGTCGTCGAACGAGGCGAGCCGCTCATCATGTTCCCCGAGGGGACCCGGCGCAACGGACCCCACATCTGGGAGCTGTTCGACGGCCCCGCGTTCGTCGCCGCCCGCACCGGCACCCCGATCGTGCCGATCGGCGTCGGCGGTTCCGAGACGGCACTGGGCAAGGGTGCGAAGTTCCCGAGGCCGGTGAAGATCGCCATCGTCATCGGCGAGCCGATCCTGCCTCCGCCCCGTGAGGATGGTGCCCGGGTGCCGCGCCGCGTCGTCAAGGAGCTCACCGCCGAGCTGCACCAGCGGGTGCAGGACCTCTTCGACGAGGCGCAGCAGCGCGCCGGCCGAGGTGACGACATCGTCCTGCCCCATCCCGACGAGCCGCCACGTGAGGCTTGACACGAGCCACCGGAGGGGGCACCGTGGTCGACGTGACCCGCGCCGCGCACCTCCTCCTTCTCATGTAGGCGAGCACCCTCCAAACGGTGCTTGCCGAACCTCCTGTGCCTGCGGGCCGGGAGGTTTCGTCGTTTTCCGGCCCTGATCACTCCCGCCCCATCCAACCAGCGCCCTTCCTCCACACCACGTTCCGAGAGGACACCTCGATGCCGCCCCAAGCGAGCCAGCCGCAACCGATGTCGTTCGACAAGTACGTCCCGTTCCGGCCGCTCGACCTCCCGGGGCGCACCTGGCCATCCCGTCGCATCGAGGTGGCACCGCGCTGGTGCAGCGTCGACCTGCGCGATGGCAACCAGGCGCTCATCGACCCGATGGACCTGGACCGCAAGCGCCGCATGTTCGAGACCCTGGTCGCCATCGGCTACAAGGAGATCGAGGTCGGCTTCCCGTCGGCATCGCAGCCCGACTTCGACTTCGTGCGCCAGCTCATCGACGAAGACCTGATCCCCGACGACGTCACGATCCAGGTGCTCACCCAGTGCCGCCCCGAGCTGATCGAGCGCACCTACGAGTCGATCGCGGGCGCCCGCACCGCCATCGTGCACTTCTACAACTCGACGTCGGTGTTGCAGCGCCGGGTCGTGTTCGGCCTCGACCGCGACGGCATCACCGAGATCGCGGTGAACGCCGCGAAGCTGTGTCGCAAGCTGGAGGACACGGTCCCCGAGACGATCGTGCGCTACGAGTACTCGCCGGAGAGCTTCACGGGCACCGAACCCGACTACGGCATCGAGATCTGCGAGGCGGTGATGGACGCCGTCGACGCCAGCGCCGACCGTCCCATCATCTTGAACCTGCCGGCGACGGTCGAGATGTACACCCCCAACGTCTACGCCGACGTCATCGAGCACTTCAGCACGACCATTCGCAACCGTGACGCGGTGATCCTCAGCCTCCACCCACACAACGACCGCGGCACCGCGGTCGCGGCCACCGAGCTGGGCGTGATGGCCGGCGCCGATCGGGTGGAGGGCACGCTGTTCGGCAACGGCGAGCGCACGGGCAACGTCGACCTGGTGACCCTCGCGCTCAACTTGATGAGCCAGGGCGTCGACCCCGAGGTCGACCTGTCCGACATCGACAAGCTGCGCCGCATCGCCGAGTACTGCAACCGCCTGCCGGTACACCCCCGCCATCCCTACGCGGGCGACCTCGTCTACACGGCCTTCTCTGGGTCGCACCAGGACGCCATCAAGAAGGGCATCGCCGCGCTGCGTGCCACCGAGGTCGATGGCGACTACCCGGTGTGGGAGGTGCCGTACCTGCCGATCGATCCGGCGCACGTCGGCCGCACCTACGAAGCGGTCATCCGGGTGAACAGCCAGTCGGGGAAGGGGGGCGTGGCCTACCTGATGGAGACCGAGTTCGGCTTCACCCTGCCCCGGCGCCTACAGATCGAGTTCTCACGCACCATCCAGAAGGTCAGCGAGGACACCGGCACCGAGGTCAGCGCCGTCGAGATCTGGGACCACTTCCAGACCACCTACTTCCCGGAGGAGACTCGGATCCAGTACCGCACCGCCGAGATCACCACCTCGAACGGCACCACGTCCATCACGGCCCAGCTCACGGTCGATGGGCAGAACGTCACGGTCACCGGCAGCGGCAACGGTCCGCTCGCGGCGTTCGTGAGCGGCATCCGTGAGGCCCTCGGCGGGCTTCTCGGGCCGGTGGCCGAGCTCGACATCACCGACTACAGCGAGCACGCGGTGAGCGCCGGATCGGAGGCCACGGCCGTGGCCTACGTGGAGACCAAGCGGGCCGACGGCACCGTCCGCTGGGGGGTGGGCACCGACGCCAGCATCCTCACGGCCTCGCTGCGCGCCGTGGTCAGCGCCATGAACCGGACGTCCGACGTCGACATCGACGAGACCAGCTGACCCATTCGGGTCAGCCGCCTCCGATGACGTCCTCTGCCTCCACGTCAGCGGGCACCTCGTCGGCCGACTCCACCTTGACCCTCTCGCGCAGGTAGCCCACCACCCGCACGGCGCTGGCCAGCAGCGGCACGGCGATGAACGCTCCCAACACGCCGAGGGTGACACCGCCTGCGGTGAGGGCGAGGAGGATGGCGAGGGGGTGCACCCGCGTGGCGCGCCCCACGATGAGCGGCTCGAGGATGTTCCCCTCGGCCTGCTGCACCACGATGTTGAGGGCGAGCACGGTGAGCGCGAGCCCAGCCCCGCCCTCGCCGAGTGCGACGAGCACCGCGAGGGCTCCCGCCGTGAACGCGCCGACGATCGGGAAGAGGCCGCCGATGAAGATGAGGATCGACAGCGGCAGCACGAGTGGCACGCCAAGGGCGAGGAGCCCGAGTCCGATGAGGACGGCATCCACCGCCGCCACGAGGATCTGGCCTCGGAAGTAGCCGGCGATGGTGGTCCACACCCGGCGACCGATCTCGGCCACGTCGTCGCGGTGCCGTTCGGGGGTGAGCTCGAGCGCGAAGGCCACGATGCGCTCGCCATCCTTCAAGAAGAAGAAGAGGGTGACGATGGCGAGGAAGACGCCGGTGAGGACCTCGAGCGCCGTGGTGGCCATCTTGCCGAAGCGACCGTCGGTTCCCTCGAACCCCGCCCAGTCCTGCACCTGATCGAGCAGCTCCTCGCCGGGCGGCACCGACAGATCGGTGCGATCTTCGATCCACACCGCCACCTCGTCGTAGGCGTCGCCGAGGGCATCGCCGAGGTCACCCAACTCGCCGGCGACCAGCCAGCCGAGCGTGCCGATGAGCGCGATCGTCCCGACGACGAATCCCACGACGAGCACGCTGGCCACGAGGGCGGGATGCCACCCCCGTCGCTTGAGGCGCTCCGACAGCGGGGCGATGAGCGCCGCAGGGAACAGGGCGATGACGAACGGGATGACCACGAGGCGGAACAGCCCGAGCAGCAGGACGATGACGAACGCCGCCCCGCAGATGCCGAGGATGCTCCAGGCAATGATGCCGTAGCGCCGCAGTGGTCCCTCGGCCG
This sequence comes from Acidimicrobiia bacterium, assembly GCA_016649895.1. GTDB lineage: Bacteria > Actinomycetota > Acidimicrobiia > Acidimicrobiales > SKKL01 > Actinomarinicola. The sequence continues at coordinate 35,238 of JAENWR010000003.1, forward strand.
TCGACGGAGGGCCGCTCACCATCATCGGTTGTGGGCGGCTCTCAGCCACTCGGCGGAGTGCCTAGCTCTTGGCGCGGGGGAAGTCGCGCTGGCGTGCCGTGGCCGTCATCGCCCGCACCAACGGCTCGAAGTGCTCGAGGGGCAAGGTGTCGTAGTCGGGGTCGAACGCCGTCTGATCCCAGTCGTCGGCGAAGCGGGCGGCCAGCTCGAACCAGGGGGCGTCGCGGTAGTGCTCGCGCATGTTCGGGTCGCCACCGAAGTGGTGGTAGTAGTGCTGGCCCTGGAAGTCCTGGTGCCGGCGGATGACCTCGTAGACCTCGTCGCGCACGTAGGGACGGATGATCTCGGCGGCGATGGCGGGGTGGTTCGGCACGCTGATGGCCTTGCCGATGTCGTGGCAGAGCGAGGCGAAGACCAGCTCGTCGTCGGCGCCGTCGCGCTCGGCCCGTGTGGCGGTCTGGAGGCAGTGCGTGAGCTGGTCGGTGCTGAAGCCGTCGACCACGTCGTCGAGCGACCGCAACAGACCGAGGATGCTGTCGGCGACGCGGCTCTGGTTCTTGGCGGTCTCGGCGCCGATGACGGCCCACTGCTCGGCGGTGGACTCGTCCATGCGTGTGAAGGTGGTGACCATGGATCCAGTCTGCCCGACGGCGGCGGATCTGTCAGCGGCACCCGATCCCCCATAGGGAATCAGCCGTGGAGCAGCACCCCGAAGAACAGTGCGGCCAGCGCACCGAGGAGGCCGAGCGCACCTCCGATGGCGAGCGCCACCTTCGATCGGCCGATGATGTGCACGGCGACGCCGCACCCCGATGCCGCCACCACGAGCAGCTTGATGACGAGGGTGACGTGGTACGCGGTGGTCCGGTCGCCGACGCCGATGACGAGCAGGTGCCACACGCCGGTGACGAGGAGCAGGGCGAAGCCGGCCCAGGCGATCTGGTTGAACCGGCGGGCCACCACGGCTGGCGCCCCGGCGTCGAGCTCGCGCACGGTGGACAGCAGGTACAGCAGCGTGATCTGACCACCGACCCAGATGGTGGCGCCGAGGACGTGCAGGGACAGGCGGACGGTGTCCCAGGTGACGGGCAGCATGGGCTCAGGTCTAGCGCAGCCTCAGAGGGCGGCGAGAACCTCGCTGGCGCTCATCATCCTGTCGTTGACCGCCGGCCGATCGGGCACCGAACCGCCGAGCGACAGCGTGGCGACCACGTCGACCGCGGTGAGCAGCTCGCGCAGCGACCGCGGGGGAGGAAAGTACTCCTCCTCGTCGGTGATGCGGACCTCGTCGACCCCGTGGGCCGGGTCGAGCCGGGCGATGACAGCGTCGACGAGCTCCTCGGGAGCTGATGCCCCGGCGGTGACGCCGACGGTGCCGGAGAGGTCGTCGGGCAGCTCGTCGGCATCGTTGATGCGGTACACGCGCGGGCACCCCTGCTCGATGGCGAGCTTCTCGAGCGCCCGGGTGTTCGACGAGTTGGCCGAGCCGATGACCACCATGGCGTCGCACTTCGCTGCGATCTGCATGAGTGCCGACTGGCGGTTGGTGGTGGCGAAGCACAGATCGGACCGACCCGGCAGCCACACGTCGGGGAAGCGTTCGCGGGTGGCGTCCATGACCCCCGACCAGTCGCGGTGGCTGAGCGTGGTCTGGGCGAGCAGGGCGACGGGGGTCTCGAACGCCGGCAGCTCGGCCACCTCTTCGATGGTCTCGACCCGGTGGATGGCATCGGGCGCCACCGCCATGGTGCCGACCGCCTCCTCGTGGCCGTCGTGGCCGACGTAGACGATGCGGTAGCCCTTGTTGGCCCGCACCTTGACCTCGTGGTGCACCTTGGTCACCAGGGGGCACACGGCGTCGACCACGTAGCCGCCGCTGGCCCGGGCGGCCTCGACGACCTCGGGTGCGGACCCGTGGGCCGACAGCATGATGGGGCGCCCGGGCGGTACGTCGTCCACGTCGTCGACGAACACGACGCCCAGGTCCTCGAAGCGCTGCACCACCCGCTGGTTGTGCACGATCTCGTGGTAGCAGTACACGGGCGGTTCGAAGGCCCGCACCATCCACGCCAGGGCCTTGATGGCCATCTCGACGCCGGCGCAGAAGCCACGTGGTGCTGCGAGGAGCACGTGATCGACGTTCACGACCCCGAGGGTACCGATCTGAGGCCGCGCCCCCTATCCTTGCGGGGTGTCCCGGCCCCGTGTCATCGCTGTGGCCCCCTCGTCACCGGCGGAGCGCGCCGGTGTCGTCGCGGGCGACGAGATCATCGCCATCAACGGCGAGGTCCCGCGCGACGTCATCGCCTACCGGATGCTCGTCGACGCCGCCGATCCGCTCCTCGAGATCGATCGGGGCGGGCTCACCGTCGAGGTCGTGGTGGCCAAGCGCGAGGGCGAGGCGCTCGGCGCCGAGGTGAACTCGGCGCTGTTCGACCAGGTGCGCACCTGCGACAACCATTGCGAGTTCTGCTTCATCTACCAGCTGCCGCCGGGGATGCGGAAGAGCCTCTACCTGAAGGACGACGACTACCGACTGTCGTTCCTCTACGGCAACTTCACCACCCTCACCCGCTTCACCGAGATCGACCTCGAGCGGGTCATCACCGAGGGACTGTCCCCGCTGCACGTCAGCATCCACGCCACCAACCCCGTGGTGCGCGTCGACATGTTGCGCAACCGGCGGGGCGCCACGAGCCTCCGTTGGCTACGAGCCCTGCTCGATCACGGGGTCGAGGTGCACGGCCAAGTGGTGGTGTGCCCGGGCATCAACGACGGTGCCGTGCTCGACGACACGCTCGCCGGAGTGCTCGACGAGTATCCCGAGCTGGCCAGCCTCTGCATCGTGCCGCTCGGCATCAGCCGCTTCTCGAACGAACCGCGCATGCGCGCCCACACCGTCGATGAGGCCGCAACGGTGGTCGACCTCGTCGACCACTGGCAGCAGACCTACCTCGACGTCCTCGGTCACCGGCTGGTGTTCGCGGCCGACGAGTACTACCTGCTCGCCGACCGGCCGTTCCCTCACGCCGACACCTACGAGGGCTTCCCGATGCACGAGGACGGCATCGGCATGGCCCGCACCTTCGAGCGCGAGCTGCGCGGCGAGGTCGACGAGGCCACCGGCCCGCAGGCCGGCTTCTTCGCGTGGGTCGATGGCGCACCGGCCGAGGGCTACCGCGCCCCACGAACGGCCGACACCGGCTGCGGAGTGGGGCTCGCCAACCCCGCCGCCGACACCGGCTACCGAGCCACCCGTACCACCGAGAGCGCCCCGCTCGTCATCGGGCCCCCTCGCAACGCTCCGATCGCCATCCTCACCGGCCCGCTCGGCGCCAAGGTGCTGCGTCCCCTCATCGACGGGCTCGGGCGCCCCGACGTGCGCATCGTCGAGGTGTCCAACGACTACTTCGGCGGCAACGTCGGCGTCACCGGCCTCATGGTCGGCGACGACCTGGCCCGCACCCTGGCTGACCAACCGGCCGGCCACCGCTACCTGTTGCCCGATGTGTGCCTCTCCCAAGGGCGCTTCCTCGACGGCACCACACCGGCCGACCTGCCCAGGCCGGTCGAGGTCGTCGCCACCGACGGGCTCGCCCTGCGCGCTGCCCTCGGTCTCGACCAGCCGCACCGATCCCCCCTCGAGGTGGGCTGAATGAGCACCCCCGTCACCCGTATCGACATGCCGACCGTCGTCATCGTCGGTCGCCCCAATGTGGGCAAGTCGACGTTGATGAACCGCGTCCTCGGCCGCCGAGAGGCCATCGTCGAGGAACGTCCGGGCGTCACCCGTGACCGCAAGGAGGTCGAGGCCGACTGGCGGGGGAGGCCCTTCCTGCTGGTCGACACCGGAGGCTGGCTGCCCTCGGGTTCGGCTCTCGACGACAAGGTGTCGCGCCAGAGCGAGAAGGCCATGCTCGACGCCGACCTCGTGCTCTTCGTGGTCGATGTGGCCGTCGGCATCACCGAGGAGGACATGCGCATCGCCGAGCTGCTCCGGCGGTCCGACACCTCGACCCTCCTGCTCGCCAACAAGGTCGACGACACCAACCGCGAAGCCGCGGCATGGGAGCTCATGGCGCTGGGCATCGGAGATCCGGTCGCCGTCAGCGCCCTGCACGGTCGCGGCACCGGCGACATGCTCGACCGCGTGATCGACCTGCTCCCGCCGTGGGAGCCCGAGGACGACACCGTCGTCGCCGACCTCGATGACGAGGAACGCATCTTCGCCGTATCGATCGTCGGACGGCCCAACGTCGGCAAGTCCACCCTCTTCAACCGCCTCATCGGCGACGAGCGGGCCGTGGTGCACGACATGCCCGGCACCACCCGCGACGCGGTCGACACCGTGGTCGAGACCCCCGACGGCCCGATCCGCTTCGTCGACACCGCCGGCATGCGCCGCCGCAGCCGCATCGACGAGAACACCGAGTACTACTCGTTCGTCCGGGCGCTCAAGGCCGTCGACGCCTCCGACGTGGCGCTCCTCGTCATCGACGCCACCGAGGGCATCACCCACCAGGACCAGCGCCTGGCCGAGCGCATCGACGCCGCCGGCTGCCCGGTGGTCGTGCTGCTCAACAAGTGGGAGCTCCTCAACGCCGACCAGCGCGACGATCTCGACTACCAGGTGGCGCAGCGGCTGCGCTTCATCGGCGAGTCGGCGGTGCTGAAGATCAGTGCCCTCACCGGCAAGGGTGTGCACCACCTCATGCCGGCCCTCACCGACGCCATCGCCGACTACCACACCCGGGTACCCACCCGGAAGGTCAACGACGTGATCCGCTCGGCCCAGCAGGCCCAGCCCGCGCCGCACGGTGCCCGGGTGCTCTATGCCACCCAGGGCGCCACCGACCCGCCCACCTTCACGCTGTTCGCCAACCGCGACCTGCCTCCCACCTACGTGAGGTACCTCGAGCGCAAGCTGCGCGAGGACCTCGATCTCGGGGCGACGCCCATCAAGATGCGCGTCCGTCGTCGCTCCAGCTGACCGTCCACCACTAGCATCGGGAGCTTCATGGAGGACTTGCTTCTGGCGGTCGTCGCCGTCTCCACCGCTTGCGCCGCCGTGGTGTGGGGCCGCTCGGCGTCGCACCGGGGCCGCGTGCTGCAGCGCGTCCTCAACAACTCGGTCGACCCCGAGGTGCGCGAGCTCGCTCGATCTGACTACCGCAAGGACCTGCACACCGCGGGGCTCTACGGCGTCATCACGGTGGCCGCTGCGGTCGCGGCGATCACGTCGTCGTCACCGGCCAGCCCCTTCATGATCATCCTGATCCCCGTGGTGGTCACGTTCGTGCTGGGGCGCCGCTTCGTCACCGATGCCCGATTGGCCCAGAACCGCCTCGAGCTGGAGCGGCGGGCCCAGGAGGTCATCGACCAGGAAGACTCGGCACCCAAGCGCTGGGCGGCACGTCTGGCGCCAGACGACCTGCCCGACATCACCGGATTCGAGGTCGGCCGCGTCTACCAGGCCGGAACCGGCCTCATGGCCGGCGACTTCTACGACCTGTTCCGCGTGGCGCCCACCCGGGTGGCCGCCGTCATCGGCGACGTCACGGGACACGGCATCGAACCATCGATCACCGCGTTCCAGGCAAAGTACCTCCTCCGCACGTTCCTGCGGCAGTTCCGCGATCCCGCCCAGGCGCTCGAGGAGCTCAACACCCAGATGGGGGCGATGGACCGCGGCGAGGAGTTCATCTCACTCTGCGTCGTCGTGTTCGACACAGCGGCCGGCACGCTGCGCTTCGCCTCGGCCGGGCACCCGCCGGCCTGGCTCTGGCACGAACGCGAGGTGAGCCCACTTCGGGCCACTGGCCCGCTTCTCATGCTCGATCCGAAGGGCACCTACTTCTCGCGCGAGATCGGCCTCGACGAGGGCGACATGGCACTCCTCTACACCGATGGCCTGGCCGAGGCGCGCAACGGCGATCAGCTGTTCGGCGAGGATCGGGTGGCATCGATCATCCGGCGCGACCCCGGCGCTGCGCCCGACGTGCTGTGCAAGACGCTGCTCGAAGCGGCACGCGACTTCTCCGACGGCCCGATCGAGGACGACGTGGCCATCCTGGCCGTGCGCCGCGCCTGACGGTGCCGTGGTGCGAGCGGTGTGACCGCTTCCTGAACCCCAACACGGTGACCGCCGAGGGCACCTGCCCGTCGTGCGGCAGGCCGGTCGATGCCTCTGAGGTGCGTGCAGTCGGAACGGTCCCACCCCCTGAGACCGCATCTGACGACGATGAGCCGCGGGCGCCGTGGCACTTCTGGGTGATGGTCGTCGGGGTCGTGCTGTACCTCGGTTGGCGGCTCGTCGAGCTCGTCATGTGGGCCGTCCGCAACTGGCTCTGAGGCCTGGTAGGCCCGTCGCCGACGCTGTCGGAGCGGTCGGCAGGAGCGGCTACAGTGTCGACCTCACGGGCTGTGGCGCAGCTTGGTTAGCGCGTCGGTCTGGGGGACCGAAGGTCGTGGGTTCGAATCCCGCCAGCCCGACCAGACACACGAGGCGGTTTCCGGGCCCACCGGGAGCCGCCTCGGTCGCGTCTGTCCCGTCGACTTGCAGTGGCTGACGTCACGTCCACTACGGTCGCCAGCGGTATGACTCACAGCGCGCACACCCTCATCGCACGACACATCCGCCTCCCCGCCGCCGTCTTGGCGGGGATCCTGATCATCGCCGGTTGTGGCGACCGATGGGGGTGGTGGAGCCTCCGATGAGGCCCAGGAGCAGCTCGCCGACCTCATGGAGCAGATGGAGGACATGGAGGGCGCCCCGGCCCCGAGCGACGCTGACGACGGTGCATCCGAGGCCGACCCCGGCGACGGCGGCTTCTCGCGCGAGGTCAAGGAGCCCCTGTTCCCCCTGCCCGAGCCCGATGGTGCCCCCGACGGGTACGAGCGGATCGCGGCGAGCTGCGAGGAGCCCGAGGAGTTCGGGGCCTGGTTCACCTACGCAGTCCCGGCCGACTGGGAGCTCACCGGCAGCAGCAGCGGTTCCGGATCACCGCTGGCCATCAACACCGACCTCACCTTCACCCGTCCCGATGGCACCCTCCTCGACCCCGCGGGCGAGCCGTTCGTCAGCTACGACTACATCTACAAGGTCAACGGTGAGCCCACCGAGATCACCTTCGATCCGGTCGACACGGTCAGCGTCGGCGATCAAGAGGTCGACATCGTGGTCGCCCGGCCCGACCAGGCGCCCGACATCCTCTCGAGCACCGAGTTCAAAGCACGGGTCGAGACGGCCAAGATCCCGAACCCGGCCGACGACGAGGACGGCTACCGGCCCACGTCGCTCACCATCACCCTGGTGCACGATCCGGCCGATGGCGAGCTCTCCGACGACGTCGTGGCCACGGTGGTCGAGTCCCTCGCCATGCCGTCGTGCAGCATCGACCACACGGTCGCCATCTTGGAGATCAACTTCAACGAGGACCTCGACGGCGACGGTGACGTCGATGGTGCCGAGGATATTCGCTGACTCTGGTCGGGGAGTGCCCGACTAGCGTCCGGTGCCATGTGCGGACGCTACGTCTCGTCGTCGCCCCCCGACGAGATCGCGAAGTACTTCGGGGCGACGAACCTGGCCGAGAGGGCACTCGGTCCCGACTACAACGTGGCGCCCACCCGCGAGGTGTTCACTGTCCTCGACGACGGCGAGACCCGCTCGGTCCAGATGTCGCGCTGGGGGCTCGTCCCGATGTGGGCGAAGGACGCCAGCATCGGCAACCGCATGATCAACGCCCGCGCCGAGACGGTCGCCACCAAGAACGCGTTCAAGAAGGCGTTCCGGCGCCATCGCTGCATCATCCCGGCCGACGGCTTCTACGAGTGGACGAAGCGGCCCGGACAGGCCAAGAAGCAGCCATGGTTCATCCACCGCCCCGACGGTGAGCCCCTGGCGTTCGCCGGTCTGTGGGAGACCTGGCGCGGGCCCGACCGCGACCAGGAACCGCTGCGCTCCTGCACCATCCTCACCGGCGCCGCCAACGAGACGATGTCGGCCATCCACGATCGGATGCCGATCATCCTGCCGCCCTCGGCCTGGGACACCTGGCTCGATCCGGCTGTCGACGATGTCGACATCCTCGGCAAGTTCCTCGTGCCGGCACCCCCGCAGCTCATCACGTTCCACCCCGTGTCGGTCGAGGTGAACAACGCCCGCAACCAAGGGGCCCACCTCGTCGAGCCTGTGGAGCTCGACGCGATCGAGGCCGACGACTCGGCCGATGGCGGGGACGTTCCCGCGTCGGGCGGCGACGACGCATGACGGTGACCCGCTCGCTACGGCGACGGATCGACTACCAGGTCTTGCGGTGGCAGGCGCGCCTCGACGCCTCGTGGGCCGATCGGGTGTTCCCGTGGCTGGTCGCCGCGGGGATGTTCGTCGGCTACGCCGCCCTCGCCCTGGCCCGAGCCCGCACGTTCGACACAGGCGACGACCTGGCCGCATGGGTGCAGGGCGCATGGCTCATCACCGAAGGGCACGACGCGCAGCTCACCGTCACCGGGCGCCACCTCCTCGAACCCCAGCTCGCACTCGGGTTCTACGCGGTGGCTCAGCTCACCCGGGTCATGGCGGCGATACCCGCCCTCTTGGTGCTGCAGGCGCTGGCCATCGCACTCGGCGCCCCAGCCGTGTGGCGGCTGTGCCGCCACGTGTGCTCGCTGCGAGTGGGAGCGGCAACCGCAGCGGTGGTGGCCTACGCCGCCTATCCGCCGCTGCACCAACTGAACCTGGCCGACTTCCATGCGGCGTCGCTGGCGCTGCCCGCGCTCCTCTGGGGCGGCTACCTGTGCTTCCGCGGCCGGTGGCGTTGGGCGGTCCCGTTGTTCGTGCTCGCCATGGCGATGCGATCCGATCTGGGCCTCACGGTCGCGGCCATCGGCCTCACCCTGGCGTTGAGCGGCCGCGGCCGCGGCGGGCGCCGGCTCGCACTCGCCGGTGTGGCATGGACCCTCGTCGCCCAGTTCGGCCTGCAGCCTGCGATCGGCGGCGACGGCTTCGTCCACGCCGGCGCCTTCGCCGACTACGGCGACACTGCACTCGCGGCCGTGTGGAGGATGATCTCGCATCCCCACCAGGTCCTGGCCGATCTCGTCGCCCGCGAGAACTTCCAGGTGCTCGTCGGACTTCTTGCACCCCTTGCGTTCCTCCCGGTGCTCGCACCGAGGCGCCTCATGCCGTTCGTCCCCGTGGTGGCGCTGATGTTCTTGGTCGACGTGCCGCTCGGCGGTGCCGACGGCATCGAGCTCATGGTGCCGGCCGTGGTGGGCGTGTTCCTGGCCACTCCGTTCGCACTCGAGGCCATCGGTCGACGCAACATCGAGCGCGTCACCGTCGACCGTCGGATCTTCGGTGCCGTTGTGTTGGCGTCGCTCACGTTCTTCGTGCTCGACAGCCCGGCATCGCCCTACGAGCGTGCATGGGACTGGGGTGGCCGCGACCAGGTCGACCAGGCGCGGCTGGCGGTGGTCGACGTGATCGCCGACGACGCGGCGGTGCGGGCGGGGCCACGCGTGCTGCCCGAGCTCGCCGATCGTCTCGTGGCCCGTCCGATGCCGTCGGCTGCCCCCGTTCGGGTGTCGCAGCTGACGGCAGGGGTCGACATCATCGTCATCGACGCTGAGCTCATCGAGGCGTGGGAGCTCGACGAGAGCGATGTCAGCGACCTGGAGGACGATCTGCGAGACGAGGGGTTCGACCGGATCTTCGACCAGGCGGGGGTCGCGATCTACCGACGCGACGGCGCCTGAGGCCCAGCTGCTGGTCAGCCGGCCACCGACGACGCACCCGCGGCGCGGAGCGCGGCGCGGATCTTCTCGGCTGCCGCCTCGATCGATGCGGGATCGGCCTGGGTGTCGGCGTTGGAGAAGTCCATGTCGTGCACGCCACGGATGGGCAGGACGTGGATGTGCGTGTGGGGCACCTCGAGCCCCGCGAGCATCATCCCCACCTTCACCGGCGAGAACGCCGCCTGTACCGCACGCCCGATGGTCTGTGACACAGCCATGAGGTGCCGGGCCAGCTCGGGGTCGAGGTCGATCCAGTGGTCGACCTCCTCGATCGGCACCACCAGCGTGTGGCCGGGTTGGAGGGGAGCGATCGACATGAAGGCGACGGCACGTTCGTCGCGCCAGACGAACCGTCCGGGAAGATCGCCGGTGATGATGCGGGTGAAGATCGAGGCCATGGGGGGATCGTAGAGTGAGCCCGGTGATCGAACCCGAGGAAGTGCCCGACCGCATCCTCACCGTCCCCAACTTCATCTCGCTGGTGCGCCTCGCGTGCGTGCCCGTGTTCCTCTGGCTCCTGTTCGGCCAGGACGATCGGCTGGGTGCGGCGGTGCTGCTCGGGGTGCTGGGTGCCACCGACTGGGTCGACGGCTGGATCGCCCGGCGGTTCCACCAGGTGTCCACCGTCGGCAAGGTGCTCGATCCCACCGCCGACCGCATCATGCTGCTCGTCGCGGTCGTGGCCATCGCCGTGGACGGCAGCGTCCCGGTGTGGTTCGCCGCGCTCACCCTCGGCCGCGAGGCGGCGGTCTCGCTCGTGGCGCTCGTCCTCGGGGCGATGGGCGCACGTCGCATCGACGTCACGTGGTGGGGCAAGACCGGCACGTTCCTGCTGATGTTCTGCTTCCCGCTGTTCCTGTCGTCGCACGCCGACTGGGCCGTCGCCGACGCGGCCCGCGTGCTGGCCTGGATCTGCGGCATCCCCGGTGTCGCCATCAGCTACTACTCGGCCGCGGGCTACGTGCCCTTCGCCCGCGAGGCCATGCGCGGCGGCCGGGCACACTGCTCGCCGAGCTGAACCCCAGGTTCAACCTCCAGTCGACCCTCAGGAACGGTCGCCCGATCGGAGGTGGGGATGTAGCGTTCGGGCCATGAACGTCCCCGAGGAGCTTCGTTACTCGTCCGATCACGAGTGGTTGCGTGCCGAGGACGGGCGGCTGCGCATAGGAATCACCGACTACGCCCAGGACGCGCTGGGCGACGTCGTGTTCGTCGACGTGCCCGAGGTGGGTCGCTCGGTCACAGCAGGCGAGTCGTTCAGCGAGGTCGAGTCGACCAAATCGGTGTCCGACATCTACGCGCCGGTGGCGGGCACCATCGTCGAGGTCAACGCCGACCTCGCCGACAACCCCGAGCGCCTCAACGACGACCCCTATGGCGAAGGGTGGATCTGCATCATCGAGCCGGCCGACCCGAACGTGGCCGGCACCCTGCTCGACGCTGCTGCCTACCGCACGCTCATCGAGGGCTGAGAGATGTCCGACGTGGTCTGCAGCGCGTGCGGGCACCACAACCCACTGGGCTCGAACTTCTGCTCGTCGTGCGGCGGGGCGCTCGACGATCGCGGCACCGACCACACGACGATGTCGTTCCCCGTCGACGACATCAACGCCGGCGATCAGGCCATCGACGAGATGGGTCTGGCCCCTGGCACCGGCATCCTCCTCGTGCGCAGGGGGCCCAAGGCCGGCTCGCGCTACCTGCTCGACGCCTCGTGCACCACGCTCGGACGTCATCCCGAGAGCGCCATATTCCTCGACGACATCACGGTGTCGCGCCGCCACGCCGAGATCCGCCGCGGCCCCGAGGGGTATCGGGTCGTCGATGTGGGTTCGCTCAACGGCACCTACCTGAACCGCGAGCGCATCGACGACGAGGCGCTCACCGACGGCGACCTCCTGCAGGTCGGCAAGTTCAAGCTCATGTACGTCGCCAACGATGGCGCGGAGCAGGGGGAGTGAGCGAAGCGGTGGAGCGGAGCCGCTCGCACCTGTCCATCGGCGAGGTCCTCAGCCTGCTGCAGGACGAGTTCCCCGACATCACCATCTCCAAGATCCGGTTCCTCGAGAGCCAGGGCCTGCTCGACCCCGAGCGCACGCCATCGGGCTACCGCAAGTTCTACGACGACGACATCGGCCGGCTGCGCTGGATCCTCCAGCAGCAGCGCGAGCACTTCCTGCCCCTGAAGGTCATCAAGGAGCGTCTCGAGGGGGGCGAGCTCGACGAGCCGGTGGGTGAGGATGCCGAGGCTGGCGTCGACGCTGCCGCATCGACCCCGACCACGCCGTCGCGCTCGGCGCGCCGGCCGACCAACTCGGCCGAGCTCGACCTCCCGACGACCCCCACCGCCGACGCCGCGCCCGCGCCAGCGCCCGCGCCCGCAAGTGCCGGCCGTGCCCCGGCGCCCACCGAACCTCGGGCGCCCATCGGGGTGGGCGAGCTGCCGCCTGCTGCCGGGGCGCCGAGCTCCGACGACCCCCCCGATGCACACACGGCGGGCCGGGGTGCAGCCCGCGCCGCCCGTGACGCCGTGCGCACCGCCCCCCTCGATCCCGGCCCTGCCTCGGTCGCACTGAGTCGCGAGGAACTGGCCGACGCGGCGGACATCACGGTGGCCCAGGTGGCCGACCTCGAGCGGTTCGGGATGCTCACCGGACGCACCATCGGTCCGAGCGTGCTGTTCGACGAAGCGGCTCTCGGTGTGGCCCGCTTGTGCGCCGGGTTCCTCCGCTACGGCGTCGAGGGCCGACACCTCCGCAGCTACCGGGTGGCGGCCGAACGAGAGGCCTCGTTCTTCCAGCAGGTGGTCATGCCCATGTTGAAGCAGCGCAACCCACATGCGCGCCAGCAGGCGGTCGAGACGCTCGGCGAGCTCGCCGAGCTCGGTGAGGGGCTCCGCGCCGCGATGCTCCACCACGCACTCCGCGAGTACCTCGGCAACGGCTGACATGCCCCGACCGGATCCGTCCTCGGGTGTACCGGTCCCGGCGCTCGTGCTCGGACCCGACGAGCTGCACGCCACGGTCGCGAGGCTCGGCCGCGAGCTGTCGGCGACCCACTCCGACGACACGATCTTCGTCGGCGTCCTCAAGGGCAGCCTGCTGTTCATGTCCGACCTGGCCCGTGCCGTCGACTTCCTCCCGCTCATCGACTTCCTCGCCGTCTCCCCGTATCCGTCAGGTGGTGGCCGGGTCCGCCTGGTGAAGGACCTCAGCCTCGACGTCGAAGGCTCCGACGTCGTGCTCGTCGAGGACGTCATCGACACCGGTCTCAGCCTCACCTTCCTGCGCGCCGAGCTGCAGCGCCGTGGCCCTCGTTCGGTCACCGTGTGTGCGCTGGTCGACAAGCCCGCCCGTCGTCTGGTAGCCGTCGAGGTCGACCACGTGGGCATCAGCGTGGCCGCCGACTACGTGATCGGATACGGCCTCGACTTTGCCGGGCGCTACCGCAACCTCGACCTGCTGGCAGCGGCCGATCCGCGGGTGCTCGCCACCGACCCCGATCGCTATGTGGAGTGGGCCTACTCGCGGACGCCGCACCCGTGATGTCTCGCGCCGGCGCTCCCGGGTAGGGTCGAACCCATGGTCGAGATGGAGCTGGTGGGCGTCCGGGTCGAAGTCCCGTCGAACGTTCCCATCGTGCTCCTGCGCGAGCGGGAAGGGGCTCGGCGGATGCTCCAGATCTTCATCGGCGGCCCTGAGGCGACCGCCATCGCCGTCGCCCTCGAGGGCATCGAGCCCCGACGCCCGCTCACCCACGACCTCGTGCGGATCCTGCTCGAAGAGCTCGGGGCCGTCCTCGACCAGGTGATCATCACCCACGTCGCCGACAGCGTCTTCTACTCCGACCTCCACATCGGGGTCACCGGCGGCACCCACGTGGTGTCGGCCCGGCCGTCCGACGCGTTGGCCCTCGCCATCCGAGTCGGGGCGTCCATCCACGCGTCCGAGGAGGTCCTGGCCGAGGCTGGGTTCGTCGAGGCCAGCGCCGACGAACCCGACGACGTGGTCGAGCAGTTCAAGGAGTTCATCGACAGCGTCGACCCCGAGGACTTCGCCTCCTGAGACGTCGACCGTTGACGGTCGCGCGCCATGGTCGTACGGTAGGTCGGTTGACATCGACGTAACTACGGAGCTGTCGTTCTCGCCAGCAACCTCGCCTCGCTTCCTGCCGGGTGGGGGAGGCGACCGCTCCGCATCCCGACGGGGAGACACCTGACATGACCGATTCCAAGCGCGAGCGAGCCGAGGCCGATGGGTTCTCGGGGCGTCGCACCGCCGAGATCGTTGGCATCACCTACCGTCAGCTCGACTACTGGGCTCGCACCGATCTGGTGCGGCCGTCGTTGGCCGACGCCAACGGCAGCGGCAGCCGGCGGCTCTACTCCTACACCGACCTGCTCGAGCTGAAGGTCATCAAGAGCCTGCTCGACGCCGGCATCCGGCTCGAGTCGGTGCGCGAAGCGTTCAGCTACCTCCGCGAGCACCTCGGCGAAGACGTCGCCACCGCCAACCTCGTCATCCGCGGCGGCACGGTGCTCGTGAGCAGCGACGAGGACCTCGTCGACGTGTTGAAGCAGGGGCAGGGCGTGCTCAACGTGCTGCCGCTCGGTGGCGTGCGCGACGAGGTCGACGCTGCCATCGTCGAGCTGCGGCCAGTGGCCGCCGAGGTTGACACCACGATCTCCGCTCCACGTGCCGCTGGCGCCCAGGGCTGAGCAGGGAACACCGACCGATGGTCCGAGCTGGCGCACCGGAGCCGGAACTGCCGTCGTCGACGGTCGAGTTCATGCACAACTCCGAGCACCAGCTCGCCCGCCTGTTCGACTTCTACGGCATCGTCTGGGAGTACGAGCCGCGCACGTTCGTGCTGGCCGTCGACGCCGACGGAATGACCACCGAGGCGTTCACCCCCGACTTCTACCTGCCCGATCACGGCCGCTACCTCGAGGTGACCACCCTCCAGCAGCCGCTCGTCACCCGCAAGAACCGCAAGGTGCGCAAGCTCCGCGGGCTGCACCCCGACATCGACATCCGGGTGGTCTACCAGCGCGACTACCTACACCTACTCGTGCGCTACGGCCTCGACGCACCATCGCAGCTCGAGGTGGCCGAGGTGGTGGCCACGGCGTCGGAGCCCGACATCGGACTCCTCGGCCTGCGGCCGGCACTGCCGTGGCACCCGTCGATGCCGGGTTTCCGCCGAGCCAGCTGACTGCTTCGCATCGGCCACAAGCTCGGGGTGGGAGATCACCGGCGGGCGCGGCATGGCGGTGCCGACCGTGATGTTCCGCGCGGTGCCGGTGCCGTAGTCCCAGGAGGTTCCCGCGGGGGCCCGAGCCGCGTCGTCGTCGAGCTGGCGGTTCATCTGTTCCGGTGTCCTCGGCCCCACGGTGATCCACTCGACCCCGCGGGTGATGCGCCACCGTCGTGACTGGTCATTGCGCCCGCCGATCTGGAAGTGGTCGGTGCCGCCGATCAGGATGCGGAGGTTCAAGAAGTTGGTGTTGTCGCGTGGCCTCCCAGTGTCAGGGCCGACATCGAACGGTCCGTCTCCACGCGTGTCGTTGCCGAAGATGCTCTCGCGCTGGGTGTTGAGCGCACCTTGTGACGACGTCGCGACCGTGCCGTTTCCGCCGTTGGCACGCCACGGCTTGTGAGAGTTCGCGTCGACCCAGACATCTGCCCACAGCACGTTGTCGAGGTTGCCCTGTCGGTGGCCCCAGCCGTTGTGATGCCCCGACTGGCCCGCGATGTTCGTGTTCAGGAACGCGAAGTCGCTGCTGGTGACGCTGGTCCCGCCGATCAGGGTGCCGTTCGGCGCGCCCGCGATGACACAGGCGACACACGGCCCAGCGATGCGTCTCTGCTTGCCCCCCGATGCCGCCAGTGACCGCTCCGATGATCGTCACGTCGTTGACGGGCACCGACCAGAGGTTGTGGCCGATCCCTACCGGGAAGTATCCGCCGACGATCTTCACCAACCCCTCGTCCGACCCGTAGATCGAGTGGCTGAAGGTGATGTAGTCGGCTCCGGTGCCAGGCGCGAAGATCACGACGTTGTTGTGGCCCTCGTAGAGCATGAGATGGCCCCGCCCGACCAGGTCAGCGGTGACGGTGATCGTCGCGTTCCCCTGCCTGAAGTTGTCCTCGACACACGTCTTGGTCGAGCACGAGACCGATCGCGTCGGGTTGGGCTGGGCGGGTGGGATGGCCAGCAGGGCGTTCGCGGCCGAGGTGGTGGCGGCCCCGTCGCCGGCGACGAGCTCCGAGCGCAGCCAGGCCCGGTCGAGCGCCGGGTACAGAGGGTGGGGATCGGCTGAGCCGGTGGGTGGAGCGGTTCGCGGTGGACTGGTCGGCGGTGGACTGGTCCGCGGTGGATTGGTCGACGGCGCCTCGGCTGGCGTCGACTCCCCGGGCGTGTCGGGCGCTGTGTCACCCCCGTCTTGTGGCGCGGGCGCGACGGCCGTTGAAGGGTCGATGGTTCCCGGCCGACGACCCGCCTATGGTTTGGCACTAGGCCATTCGACCCACGCGACCGACACGCGCGTGCGCCACCTTTAGCTATTTTCGACCCGCGCCATCCTCAGTCGAACAGGTCGGGCTCAGCTCGGCTGATCCACTCGTAGAGCGGCTGGAAGCTGAACCAGCCGGCACCGTCGGTGCCCACCTGGGTGTGGGTGAGCGCCGCCGACTCGGCGTCGATGTGCACCGGCGTGCCCGCGGCCTCGGCGAGCAGCTGAGCCTGGCAGGTGCGCTCCATGGTGATGAACCACCAGGCGGCTTCGTCGACCGAGTGGCCGACGGTGAGGTTGCCGTGGTTGCGGAGGATGGCCGCCTTCTTGTCGCCGAGCGAGTGGGCGATGCGCTTGCCCTCCTCGGTGTCGAGCACCACTCCGGTGAAGTCGTCGAACAGGACGTGGTCGTCGTAGAAGGCGCACGAGTCCTGGGTGAGGGGGTCGAGCTGTCGGCCGAGGGCGGACCAGGCCTTGCCGTAGATCGAGTGGGCGTGGGCCGCGGCCGTCACGTCGGGGCGGGCGGCGTGCACCTGTGAGTGGATGGCGAAGGCTGCCTGGTTCACGAAGTACTCGCCCTCGACGACCTCGCCGCTGTGGTCGACGCAGATGAGGTCGGACACCCGGATGAGGTTGAAGCTCATGCCGAACGGGTTCACCCAGAAGCGATCGGGGTGCTCGGGGTCGCGGGCGGTGATGTGGCCGGCGACTCCCTCGCTGAACCCGAAGCGCCCGAACAACCGGAACGACGCAGCCAGCCGCTGCTTGAGGTGGAGACGCTCCTGTTCGACCGAGTCGAACTGGGGTCGGGAGAACGGAAGCCGGAGCTCGGTCATGGGACACCTCCGTGTCGAACGCTGGGCGAAGTGTAGATGCCGCAGGCGCTCGACCTCTGGAGAGTGCGACGCGGGACCCGACTGCTCCGACGGTGGGGTGGGTGGCGTCGGCACCGCAAGGGGGCGCAGGCCGTCGCTCAGCGGGCGCTCAGCCCGACTGGAGGTCGGCGATGGTGGCGACGTCGGTGAGGGCGCGCACCGCCGCCTCGAGCAGGGGGAGCGCCAGCACGGCGCCCGTGCCCTCGCCGAGTCGCATGTCGAGATCGAGGAGCGCATGCATGCCCAGGGCTTCGATGGCGATGGTGGCGGCCGGCTCGGCCGAGCGGTGGCCGGCGATGGCCCGAGCGGCGACGCCCGGTACCAAGCGCTCGGCCACGAGCAGCGCCGCGTTGGCGATGACCCCGTCGATCACCACCGGCACGGCGCGGGTGACGGCGCCGATGACGAGGCCGGCCATGGCCGCGATCTCGAACCCGCCGAGCGAGGCGAGCACCTCGAGCGGATGATCGTCGGATGAGTGCCGTTGGAGTCCCGCTTCGATGGCGGCGGTCTTGCGTGCGAGCGTCGCGTCGTCGGCTCCGGCACCTCGACCTGCCACCTCGACAGGCGGGCGGCCGGTGAGCGCCGCGATGAGCGCGGCGGCAGGGGTGGTGTTGGCGATCCCCATCTCACCGGTGACGAGGCAGCGTGCCCCATCGTCGATGAGCTCGTTGGCTACCGCGGTTCCGACGTCGAGCGCGGCCATGGTCTCGGCCAGCGTCATTGCGGGCTCGACGGAGAGGTCACGGGTGCCGGCGCGCACGCGGCGGGCGCTGCGGTGGTCGAGGCCGGGCAGGGGGGTGGCCACGCCCACGTCGACGACCAGCACCGACGCCCCGACGGCGGATGCCAGTGCGTTCACGGTGGCACGACCTTCGGCCATCATCCCGACCATCGCCGCGGTGATCTCCTGGGGCCAGGCGGTGACGCCCGAGGCGTGCACACCGTGGTCTCCGGCGAAGACCGCCACGGCGGCGGGGGAGGGGAGGGGCGGTGGGCAGGTGCCGGCGATGGCGGCCAGCTGGGCGGCGAGCGCCTCGAGCCGGCCGAGTGATCCCGGCGGCTTCGCCAGCGCATCCATGCGGGCGAGCGCGTCGGCGCGGGCGCCCTCGGCCCTCCTGGCATCGGGGGACCAGCCGGCGACCGCTGCGGCGAAGGTGCCAGGTCCGGCGGCCTCCCACCGATCGATCGTGTGGGCGACGGTGTCGTCGATGAACGCGAAGTGGGTACCTGCCGCGTCGGCAGCGGCCCGGTCGATGACGCGGTCGCCGATGTAGAGCGCACGAGTTGGCGCGACCCCCAGCCGTTCGAGGCATGTGACGAGCGAGAGCGGGTCGGGTTTGGTCGCGCCGACGTCGCAGCTGGTGACCACCACCTCGAGCAGCGCGCTCACCCCGGCTGGTTCGAGCAGCGCCCGCACATCGGCCTCGTGCATCACCGAGGTGTCGGTGACCGCGGCGAGTCGCACGCCCCGATCGGCGAGATCTCGAAGGTCGTCGAGCACCTGTGGCCGCACGTCGACGGTGAGCGAGTCGACCGCGGTTCCGGGTCGAGCGGCGTGGACGAGGGTGTCGCCGATGTCGAACACGACTGCGTCGATGTCGGCAAGGCAGGGCAGGCGGGAGTCTGTCATCGGTCCTTCTTGATGGCGTCGAGGGCGGCGGCGAGGCGATCGAGCGCGGCCGGGGGCGGGATGCCGATGCGCACCGTACCCGGGAGGCCGAAGCTGGTGCAGTCGCGCACCACGACCCCCCGGGCGGCCAGGGCGTCGCGCAGTCCGGTGGCGGAGTGCACCAACACCCATGGGGCATCGGCCGCCTCGACATCGAACCCCCGGGTGACGAGCACCCGAACCAGCTCGAACCGAGCCTGGCGCACCGCCGCGGCCGAGGCGCGCAGGTCGACGGCGGCGAGCACCTCGACGAGCACCGCCAGGGCGAGGGCACCCACCGACCACTCCGGTCGACGGGCGCGCAACGCGTCGGCGGTGGTCGGATCGGGAGCGAGGACGTAGCCCAGGCGCAGCCCGGGGCAGGCGAGCAGCTTGGTGAGCGACCCGACCACCACCGCTCCGTCGAGGTGGTCACCGCGGGTCCAGGTGCCCGTGGTCATCGGCCAGTAGGCCTCGTCCCACACGGCGGCGGTGGCGTCTGGTGCGGCCAGGGCGCCGCTCGGTGAATGGGGGTTCGACCGCCAGCGGGGCGCGTCGTCGGCCACCTCGTGCAGATGTCGCCGATAGAGCGAGAACTCGGGCTCGTCGATCCGTCCGCGAGGCATCACCGCCGCCACCAGTGCGATCGCCTCGCTACCCCCGTTCGTGAGCACGGCCACACCGGGGTCGACGCCCATCGCCGCGGCGAGCACGACCTCACCGGCGGCGATGTCGCCGTAGCGGCCGACGGAGTCGATCTGGTCGACGACCGCGGCGGCCACGTCGGGCGGGAAGGGGTTGAGCGACGCCGAGAGGTCGAGCACCTGGGCGACGTCGACCCCGAGCCACCGGGCGATGGCCGCTCCATCGCCGCCGTGGTCTCCAGGCGGCGGAACCGCTGGGCTCACCCGCGCAGCCGAGCGAGCCCGTAGCCGGCGAGGGCGGTGGCCATGGCGGTGCTGATCTCGGCGGAGAGCGACACCGCCCGTTCGATGTCGGCCGGGCGGGGAGGGCGACCCCAGCCGAGGCGCGGTCTCTCGTCGATGCGATCGGCGTAGGCGGTCGGGCCGCCGAGCTCGATGCCGAGAGCGGCGGCGAACGCTGCTTCGACCAGTCCGGAGTTGGGCGACGGATGAGCCGGCGCGTCGCGCCGGACGGTGCGGATGATGTCGCGGGCCGCACGTGGACGCGCCGCCACCACGAGGGCGACGGTGATGCGTGCCGGGACCCACGCCATGGCGTCGTCGAGGCGGGCGCTGGCGGTGCCGAAGCGGCCGTATCTATCGTTGCGGTAGCCCACCATCGAGTCGAGGGTGTCGATGGCACGGTGGGCGAGCACGCCCTTGGCCCCGGCGACCGCCGCCCAGAAGGCGGGGGCCACGATGGCGTCGACGGTGTTCTCGGCCACCGATTCGATGGTGGCCCGGGCGATGCCGGCGGCGTCGAGCGCGTCGGGATCGCGGCCGACGAGGGAGGGTAGCTCGACACGGGCGGCGTCGAGGTCGTCGGCGTCGAGGTGCGCAGCGATCTCGAGCGCCGTGTCGTGGAGCTGACGGCCCCCGCTGGCGAGCCAGGTGGCGACGGCGGTCGAGCGGATCGCGACCGACGAGGCGACGCCGATGGCGGTCCCGGCGGCGGCATATGTGGCTCCGGCCGCGATGGTGTCGGCGTAGGTGCGCTCCTCGACCCTGGCCATTGCGGTGCCGAACCACCCGAGGGGGTGGGGCAGCCGGTCGGGGTAGGCGAACGCGCTGTCGGCGATGAGGCCGATGGCGGCGGCGCGTGCGTTGCCGCCCCTCACCAGCGGGCCGCCATGGCGAGGAGGGCGCCCGTCTCACCGACGAGGCCGGCGGCGCCGAGCACGTCGCCGGTGAAGCCGCCGATGCGGCGCATCGCCAGGGCGACGACGGCCGCTGCGCAGATGGCCACCGCAGCGAGGCAGGCGACGCCGATCCAACCATCGCTGCCGATGGCGAGCAGGCCAGCGAGAAGGGCGCCGGTGACCGCGACCGCGACGGCGGATCCTCCGAGGAAGTCGGTGGCGAGGCCGCGGGAGCGGGCGTAGGGCACCCGGCGGGCGGCGGTGGCCATGACGGTGCGAGACGCGCACCAGATACCGGCGAGGAGGGCGGGGCGGGGTTCGACCGCCGAGAGCGCACCGATGCGCACGGCGGTGGTCGCGATGAGGGCCATGGCCCCGAAGGTACCGACATCGGGCTGGCGCATGACATCGAGCCGCCGTTCGCGGTCCATGTGGGGGAGCAGACCGTCGGCGCTGTCGGCAAGACCATCGTGGTGCAGCGCCCCGGTGAGGACGAGGTCGACGACGATCGCCACGACAGCGGCGAGGAGGGGAGGCCACACCTCGGCCGCGCCCCACCAGGCCAGGCCCACCGCTCCGCCGACCACCGCGCCCACCACCGGGAACCACGACATCGCCGCGGCCGTGGGTGTGGCCGATCGACCCACCACGGTGAGGAAGCCGATCGCTGCGCCGACGTCGTGGATGGGGGAGCGGGTCACAGCTGGTCCAAGCGCAGGACCCGACCGGCCACGACGAGGAGGGCGTCGTCGGCGACGGCAGCGAGCGCCTGGTTGAGCGTGCCGAGCGCATCGCGGAAGCGGCGCCCGAGCTCGGTCTCGGGGTGGACGCCCCATCCCACCTCGTCGGAGACGAGCACCGTGGTACCGAGGCGGCGCTGCAGCGCGCCGAGCAGCGGCACAGAGTCGACCGACATCTCGGGTTGCGCCGCGACCCAGGGGCCGAGCGAGTCGACCAGCACCGTGCCGGTGACCGATGCCAGCACGTCGCCCATATCGTACGGCGGCTCGACCGTCGTCCAGTGGTGCGGTCGCCGTCGGCGGTGGGCGTCGAGGCGGTGTGTGAGGTCCGGGTCGTCGGTGTCGTCGCCACGGTCCCACATCGTGGCCACGTAGGTCACGGCATCGTCGCCGGCCGCCTTGGTGGCGATGCGCTCGGCCACCGCCGACTTGCCCGAACGCGCTCCACCAAGGACGAGGACGATCACCGGCTGCCCCAGGCGGCGAGACCATCGGCCACGGCGGCGTGCACCGCCCGCGCCACACGCGAGCCCCACACCGAGCGTGGCCCGCCGTAGGACTCGGCCGGGCCGTCGGGCGGGCACAGGACGCACACCGCATCGGTGGGGGTGCCGGTGCCATCGAGGCCGGCCTCGGCCATCGCCTGGCACTTCGCCTCGGTGGCGGTGGCCACAGCATTGACGAGCGCGGCGTCGGAGAGCCGGACGGGCAGGTCGATGACGACGTTGATCGTGCCGACGTAGGGGACCGTGGCTTCGTGCCAGTCCAGCGCGGGAGCGGCCGCCCACAACGCCTCGTTCACACCGACTGTGGCCCACGCACCCGCGCCGCCGTCGGCGTGGTGGACCAGCCCGGTCACATCGACCGCGGTCATGAGCCCGACCCCGTCGCCCGGCAACTCGACGGATCGAGCGAGGTCGGCCAGGTGGTCCTCGGGATCGTCGCGGTCGTAGCCGTGGGCAACGGTGGCGTTGAGAACCCATCCGCGCACTCCCAGCCCGCCGCCGAGGGTGGCCGATGACAACGCCAGGCGAGGTGTCGAGGGGGTCCACACGACGAACGGCAGCTGGACGTCTCCCTCGGTTCGTTCGTGGCGATCGATCCTCATTCGTCCGTGACCGTAGCTGTGTCGCTGAAGGTCGGGAGTCGCCGGGTCGTGCCCGGACCGGCGGCGTTAGGGTCGAGGTGTGATCGATCGCTTCGTCATCGTGCCCGCCGCCTACGTCGTCTTCCTGCGGCCCACCACCGGCGAGATCGCCGACGCCGAGGTGCTCCTCCAGTTGCGCAGCGGCACCGGCTACATGGACGACCACTGGGCGACCATCGCCGGTCACGTCGAGAAGGGTGAGTCGGTGTTCGCAGCGGCGGCGCGCGAGGCGGCGGAGGAGATCGGCGTCACCGTGGCACCCGAGGCCCTGATCCCACTGTGTGCCATGCACCGAACAGGCACTGGCGACGCCATCGACGAGCGCGTCGACTGGTTCTTCTCGACGGTGGTGTGGACCGGTGACCCCGTCGTCATGGAGAGCACCAAGTGCGCCGACCTGCAGTGGTTCGCGCTCAACGCACTGCCCGACCCCGTGGTGCCGCACGAACGCCGGGTGCTCGACCTCGTGCGCCAGGGAGCCGTGCCCCCGATCCTGACCCATGGCTTCTGACCCAGGAGGTGCCGCAGGTGGCTGCCGATGACGTGAGGTTCGGGCCCGACGCCACCGCCGATGAGCTGCTCGTGGCCATCGACGCCGAGGGCTATGCCGTGGTCGAGCGGCTGCTCGACGCCGAGCGCGTGAGCGCCATCCGCGCCGCGCTGGCGCCGGTGCTGGCGGCCACGCCCGACGGACGCAACGACTTCGAGGGGTTCGCCACCAAGCGGATCTATGCGCTCTTCGCCAAGACCCGTGCCTTCGACGACCTCGCCATCCATCCGCTCGTGCTCGGTGTCTGCGACGCGATCCTCGTGCACCACCAGCTCAGTGCACCCACCGGCATTGAGATCGGCCCGGGTTCGCCCGAGCAGCCGTTGCACCGCGACGACTCGATCTACCCCCTGCCTGACCCGCACCGCGAGTTCGTGGTCAACACCATGTGGGCGTTGCAGGACTTCACCGAGGAGAACGGGGCGACCCGGCTGATCCCGGGCAGTCATGGCGGCCAGCCGCGCCCCGACGCGCCCACCATCGCCGCCGAGATGCCGGCGGGGTCTGTGCTGTTCTACCCGGGCAGCCTGTGGCACGGGGGTGGTGCGAACCGCAGCGCCGAGCCGCGGCTCGGTGTCATCCTCGAGTACGCGTGGGCCTACCTCCGCCCCCAGGAGAACCACCTGCTGGCGGTTCCCCGTGAGGTGGCGGCGGACCTTCCGGAACGCCTGCAAGAGCTCCTCGGCTACGGGATCTGCCCACCGTTCGTGGGCTACGTCGACGGCCGCCACCCCCGCCGGGTGCTCGAGGGATGAACCCGGCGGCCGCTGCCCTCCGAGATGAGGCGTGGCAGAGCGAACGGCACGATGGTGGCAGACTCGGTGCACTCGACCGACACGGGGGTGACCGCAGGGATGTCGACGGATCCGACCAGCGACGACTTCGACTACGACGAGTTCGCCTACTTCGAGGAGAACGCGCGGGAAGCAGGGCTCGAGTGGAACGGTCCGCCCGAGGTGGGGAGGATCGCGGTCGGCGTTGCCGGAAGCCGCGAGGTCAGCGCGCTGCGGTGGGGGAGTGGCCCCGTCGAGGTGGTGCTGGTCCATGGATCGGCGCAGAACGCGCACACCTGGGACACCGTGGCTCTGGCCCTCGGCCGCCCTGCACTCGCGGTCGACCTGCCGGGCCACGGGCACAGCGGTTGGCGCGACGACTTCGGCTACATGCCCCACCAACTGGCCGACGACCTGGCGGTGGTCATCGAAGAGCTGTGCGACGGACCGATCGTGCTCGTGGGCATGTCGCTCGGCGGTTCCACCACCAACTCGTTGGCGGCACGCCGGCCCGACCTCGTGCGGCGCCTCATCGCCGTCGACATCACCCCCAACCCGAGCAGCGCCGCGGTGAAGGACATCCACGACTTCATCGCTGGCCCGCAGACCTTCCCGAGCTTCGCCGAGATCCTCGAGCGCACCGTGAAGTTCAACCCAACTCGATCCGGGAGCTCGTTGCGGCGGGGCATCGTGCACAACGCCGCGCGCAACCCCGACGGGTCGTGGCAGTGGCGCTACGACCGGCGCGACCGCAGCGGCGCGCCCAAGGTCGAGCGGCCCGACGCGTGGACCGAGATCGAGCAGATCGCTGCGCCCTACCTGCTGGCACGCGGTGGAGCCAAGGGGTCGGTCGTCACCGACGAGGCGGTCGAGGAGCTGTTGCGCCGCCGTCCGGCCACCGAGGTGGTCACCGTCGATGGAGCGGGTCACTCCATCCAGGGCGACAAGCCGGTGGAGCTGGCGGCCGCCATCGAGGCGTTCGGCTTCGGCACCGACGCCTGAGGCTCGCTCGGAGCGGCGGCGTCCGATCAGCCGTCGAGGTCGTCGAGCGTCACCTCGTGCAAGAGCGGGCCGCCCACGACGTAGCGCTCGAGGTTCTGCGCGAAGGTCTCCGCCGCCCGGCGGAAACGGCCGTCGCCCAGCGCCGAGCTGTGGGGGGTGAGGACGACCCGAGGATGCGTCCACAGCGGGTCGTCGGCCGGTAGCGGCTCGGTGGCGGTCACGTCGAGGACGGCGCGCGCCGGTCGCCCCTCGTCGAGCGCGCTGAGCAGAGCAGCCTCGTCGACGAGGGCACCGCGACCGATGTTGACGAGGACCGAACCGGCGCGCATGTGGCGGAGGAGCTCGGCGTCGACCATGCCGGTGGTGCCGGCGGTCGCTGGCGTGGCGAGCACGACGACGTCGGATTCTGGAAGGAGGCCGAGCACCTCGTCGGGACGGGCGATGGCGTCGACGGGCTCGTGCCCCTCGGGGGAGCGACGGACGCCGACGACGTGGGCGCCGAACGCGCGGGCTCGCACCGCGATCTCGCGGCCGATGGTGCCGAGGCCGATGACGAGCCACCTGGTCGACCCCATCTCGACGAAGTCGTGTCGCTCCCACCGCCGTTCGGCGGCAGCCGCTCGCCACGCGTCGGCATCCTGCAGGTGGTCGAGCGCCGCGCGCAGCACGAAGTCGGCGATGGGCGGGCCCGAGATGTGCGATGACGTGAGCCGCACCCCTCGGCGCAGCATCTGACCGAACACTGGCGCGTCGAACCCGGCCGCCGACGACTGGAACCAGCGCAGCGACGCGGCACGTGTGACCAGGCCGAAGAACTGTCGCATGGGTCCGTCGTCGAACAGGTCGGAGGTGAGCCACGCCACCTCGGGTGCGGCGTCGCGCGGATCGAGCACGTCGGCGCTGCCGTCGATCCGGAGGGTTCCATCGGCGTCGAACACGAGCCACCGAGCGGCGGGCGGGGCGGCGGCTTCGAGGAGATCGCGATGGTCGTCAAGCGCCCTCGACGTGAGGAGGAGGTCCATGGTGAGGGGTCCTGAAGGTGAGGTGGACGTACGGAGGGTTCAGCTGGGCGGGGCAGGTACCGCCGACATGGAGTCGAGGTGGCCCGTGTCGTTGTAGCGACGGATGATCCAACGTTCGTCGGTGATGACCAGGTGGTGCAACGAGCCGTTGTCGGCGCCAGAGAAGGCGAAGGGGCGCGAGCGAGCGGCGTGGGCCAGCAGGGCGCCGATCACCCCGCCGTGGACGACGGCAACCACCATCTCGTCGGGGTGTCGAGCGTGGATCTCCTCGACCACCGCCACGGTGCGCTGGGTGAGCGATGCGTTCGACTCCGCACCGGGGATGGCGTCCCAGCGTTCCTCGCGGAAGAGCACCTCGGCCACTGGATCCTTGGCGACGATGCGCTCGCGGTAGAGGCCACCCTCCCAGTCGCCGAGATGCACCTCGCGCAGGTCGGGTTCGACGACAGGGGTGATGCCGAGGCGTGCCGCCAGGGGAGCGGCGGTCTCGTGCGTGCGACGAAGCGAGGTCACGTAGATGGCTGCGATGTCCTCGTCGGCCAGGCGCTCGCCGACGCGGTCGGCCTGCCAGCGGCCCAGCTCGGCGAGAGCGGGATCGCCGTGGCCGTCGACGAGGTCGAATCGGGTGCCCGGGCGGTGCGGCGCCGATTCTCCGTGACGCACCAGGATCAGTTGCGTGGCCCCCGGCGGGGGAGCGAATCGGTACTGACGGAGCTCGGTCTCGGACACTCTGTTCCCCTTGGTCGCGGCGGGTCGACGGGCGCGGACCCTAGCAACCGAGTGTGAACGACCGGTGTGGCAAGGTGACCGCGTGATGAACGGGCTGGTGCAAGGTTCGGACGGGAAGTGGCGCTGCTGGTGGGGCACGAGCCCCGACATCTACGTCGACTACCACGACACCGAGTGGGGGCGTCCGGTGCTCGACGACGACCGTCTCTACGAGAAGATGTGCCTCGAAGGGTTCCAGGCGGGCCTCTCGTGGTTGACGATCCTCAACAAGCGCAAGTCGTTCCGTGCCGCGTTCGCCGGGTTTCGCATCGCCGATGTGGCGGCGTTCGACGAGCGCGACGTCGACCGCTTGCTCGCCGACGCCGGCATCGTTCGACATCGAGGCAAGATCGAGGCCGCCATCGGCAACGCTCGAGCTGCCCTCGAGGTGCAGGAGTCGGAGGGCTCGCTCGCTGCACTCGTGTGGTCGTTCGAGCCATCTTCCGCCCCTCCGCTGACGATGGCCGAGGTGCTCGCGGTGACGCCGGACTCGACCGCGATGTCGAAGGAGCTCAAGAAGCGGGGGTTCCGCTTCGTGGGTCCCACCACCATGCACGCGCTGATGCAGGCCATGGGTCTGGTGAACGAGCACATCGACGGGTGTTGGGTGCGTGACGAGGTGGAGGCCGAGCGCCAGGCCGCCGCCCACCCCTGACGAGGGTTGTGGTGGCCCCTGGCTGCTCGAAAATGCTATAACGATCGAATGGTGCTATCAATGCTAGAAGACGCTCTACGGCGGAAGTTCCCGTGACTCAGTCTCCCCGTCAGTCGAACCCGTTCCGTCCTGGGTTCAACCAGGCCCCCGGGGTGCTCGCCGGCCGCGACGAGGTCCTCGCCGCCGTGGGGGAGGCGCTCGACGTCGCTGCGCTCGATGCCCGCACGCCAACCCCGCTCGTGCTCGTCGGTTCGCGAGGGGTCGGCAAGACGGTGCTCCTCGGCGCAGTGGCCGAGCTCGCTGCCGAACGCCATGCCTGGCTCACGATCGCCGTCGAGGTGCGGCCTGACCTCGGCTTCGTCCCCCAGCTGATCGACCGGCTCCAGGCGGGCCGAGAGCTGCTCGATGCGGCTCCGAGCGGACGTTTCACCCTCGACTCGCTGACGGCACGCCTTGGCATCTCGGGCACGGGCATCGAAGGGGAGCTCCGCCGAGAGCGGCCGGCAGGCCCGCACGTCGATCTGCTCCTCGAGCGGACCCTGGTCGACGTCTGCGAGTTCGCCGTGCAGCGGGGAACGGGGATCGTCATCACCGTCGACGAGGCGCACCTCGCCGGGCGGGCTGGGCTGGGGGAACTGGCGGCGACCCTGCAGCAGCACGTGGCGGAGAACTGGCCGCTCGTGGTCGTGCTCGCTGGGCTGCCATCCCTGCGCGATCCCGGACGTGCCATCACCTACCTCGAGCGCGCCGAGTGGCACGAGATCGGGCTCCTCGATCCCGCCGACACCGCGCTCGCCCTGGTGGGTCCGGCCGAGGATGCCGGACGGCCCATGACCGACGAGGCGCTCGACATCTTGGTCGCGGCGTCGGGCGGCTACCCGTTCGCGGTGCAGCTCCTCGGACACCACGCCTGGCGGGCATCGACGGGCGGGTCCACCATCGACGCCGACAGCGCCCGTGCCGCGGTTCCTGCGGCCGATCGCGCCCTCAGCGACGGGCTCTACGCCCAACGGTGGGCCGATGCGTCAGGTCGCGAGCGCGAGTACCTCCAGGCGACCGCCCGAGTGATGCTCGACGACGGCTCAGCGTCGGGTTCGCAGGTGGCGGCCGCCCTCGGTGCCACCACGCCCGAGGTGTCGTACCTCCGCCAGCGCCTCCTGAAGAAGGGCACCCTCGTCGCCGTGGGACGCGATCTGCGGTTCCCCGTGCCCGGGATGGCGGCATGGATCCGCGACGAGACCTGACCCGGGGCGACCCGTTCTCGCTCCACGAGGCAGAAGTGGTTCCCGTCGACATCGGTGAGGCCGATCGCGCCGGTGCAGCCGTCGTCGCTGGCGAGGCGCGGCCCCGGTAGCTGCAGCCCGAAGTTGTCGGAGGCGAGCTGGTCTTGAGGCGTCGCTCACTGACCGTGAGGTCCTCCGCCGCGTCCTGGCCCATCTATCAGACGGCGAGTTTCGCCGTTCGCCTTCGACGAGCTCATGGTGCAGCGAAGCCGTCCCACTCCTGGCTGGCGAACGCAACGGGAACCCCGGCCATGCTGACCGAAGGGTTGCTGGGTAGCCCGAGAGCCTGTCGAGCCTGGCTCGCCACCGCGTCCGGATCGTCTGGGCCGAGCCCGACGTATAGCACTCTCGCCGGGCCGAGCCCCGACCGGGCTCGACTGCGGACAGCCGTGCGGTAGAGATTGTTGACCGGAGCGTCTCCCAGGCCGTAGCCGGCGATCAACCATCGTTCAGCCGCCACCAGCCGTGTGAGGAAGGTCTGGTAGGCGAGGCTGATGGGCCATTCAAGGGTCGCGCGGTCCTTGCGGTCGGTCAGGACTACGACCGGCTCCCATTCGCATGCGCCCGCGGCGAACTGCTGCCAGTAGTCGCAATCGCGGAGGCCGTCGAGGGTGAACTTGGCCACCTGACCGGTCTCGGGCTGGCGGAGCCAGCCGAGGTAGCCGTGGAGGTGGAGAAGAGCTGCCCGGTCGGTGGGGATGTCGTCGAAGTCGCGTAGCCAGTGCCCAGCGAGCGTTGTTCCCGGCAGGACTTGTTGAGCCGTGGCGGCCTGACCGCTCGCAAGGTCGGCGATGAGGAAGTTCGCTTGGCCCCACATGTCCTGACCCATCTCCATGAGGCCAGCGTGGGTGAGCCCGTCGTAGTTGAGGGTCGCGAGGGTCATACTTCCAGCGGGTCCCAGTGCGATAAGGGCGTCGGCGAGCGCCTCGGTCACGGTGTGGAAGGCGTCGCCCTTGCCGGTCGCGTGTCCCGCGATCGATCCGAGAACAGTTCCGAGGCCGAGCCGATGGACCTGCCGCAGGAAGTCGGCAGTGGTCGTCACGCCATCGACCACAGCCTGCTCGGGAGCGAACGCAGCAAGTGGGGCGAGGTCAACGATGTGCTCGAGCGCGGCAGCGCTCGACGTTAACGGGCCGAGGAGAGCCTCGAACTGTTCCCCCGGGATGGCTGCAATCTGGTGCGCGAAGCCGGAGAGCGCCGTCTCCGCATCACCGCCAGCCAGTTGCTGGAGGCGCTGGATCAGTTCGGTCGTGAGATTCGGCACCGTTAGCGCGGGGTTGTAGGCGATCGATACCCCGTTGCCGATCAGGCATGCCGTTCTCATCCGGCGAGCGTACCGAGCAGGCGGAGGTGGTGGATTGCCACTGAAGGCGACGGCTGAGGAGGCGAGCCGACCTCGTCGCCGGCGGCCCCCAACCCCGAACTCGTCAGAGGTAGATGGCTACGGGGACGATCTCGATGACCGGTGGGTCAATCGTTGTGGCCGGGCTGTCGATCTGCGCGCCAGACCCCGACATCTCGCCGATAACGCCGGTCATCGCGCCGAGGATCTCCGAGGGAAACCCAGCGATGCCGCTCGACGCGAGCAGGTCTACTCCCTCGGTTGGAGCCAGCAGGCAGGTGCCGGGCTACCTTCCCGAGTACGCGGAACTCCCGGTTGAGGAGCTCGGCCATTGAGCGATCACGAAGGAAATCATCGAAGATCGTCGCAACGGCGGTGTAGCCCGTCGAAGTGCCCTCGAACACAATCGTGCTGGTGCCCTCGCGTTCGACGTCGGTCGTGAGCTTCTGGAAGAACTCGCGCATCGCGTTGAGCTGAGCGACTTGCGCATTCTGCTGCCGCTTGGGTTGGTTCTGCGACCGGCCACCTTTGGGTGATTGCTGGGCCGGTTGCTGTGGGGCCTCCATGGCCATCGCGACGTCGACGAAGCTCAGCATGCGCAGGAGTCTGTCGAACGACGCGGTGAATGGGTTTGGTCGTGCCACGCCATTGAACTCGATGAAGCTTCCGACACGAAGTCGACTGGTGTCCGTGTCGTCGTCAAGTGTCACGACAAGACCCTCGTCTACGAGGTACCCGCGGAGACGGTGGAGGAGGGACCCGTATGTGTGCGTGCGTTCCGCCTCAGAGCTCTCGGAGCCGCCGCGGTTTCGCGTCTTGCCGAGCTTGCCGGTGAAGCCGAGCTTGAACAGATTGAGGATTGATGGCGCCCGGAACTCCGCGGAGCCGCTTCGCTCGGATGCCTCGTTGCTGGTCTCGCCAGATGTCACTCGCTCGACGAGGGTGAAACCATCCTCGACCGTCGCGAGGAGGTCAAGGAGGACGTTGACGTCGAGGTAGACGGCAATGACCAGGTCTCCAACTTCATCTCTTGCATCGTCAGCCATCGATGGGGCCCTCCGGGCTTGCTTTCACGCATTCTGCAGCACGAGAGGACGTTGGCGGGGGTTAACCCAGAGGCATGACCGTCACTCTCGTCGGATCAAAGGCCCGGCGACGCGACTCAGCCGGGTTCACGATGACCGATTCGAGGAGGATCTCGATCAGGCGGCGCTGGAAGTCGATGCCGGACTCAGACCAGGTATTCACGGCTCAACTGACGCTGTCGTGGGTGGTTGAGTAGCCCGCAGATGAGATCCCGCATGTACTCCTCGAGTCCGTTCGCCTGGATTCTGATGCCGCCGCACCCGCCCATTCCAGGGCCCTTGCGGCAGGCGTACGACCGCCCACCGTTCTCCCGCGTGAGGGAGCGCAGAGGGCCGCCGCACTTGCCGCACGCCAGGAACCCGACGAGCGGGTACGTCCGGCCCTTCCTCGGCTTCGACTTCCGAGGAGCGAGTGCCGCCACCAGCGCGTCGTGACGGTCCTCGTCGGAGTCACGAAGGCCGAAAGGCTCCCTGAGCCGCCGGGCGTTCACAACGCGCTGACCGACGCCCGCTACCACAGGCGGATCTACGGGTCGCTCCGAAGGCTGCAATCCGCGACATCGGCCTGATGGCCGTGACCTCGATCAGTTGACCGCTGCGATCGTCGGCTCGACCCCCTCGCCGACGAGCCACTGGGTGCCATCGGCGAGCGTCGCCACAGCCTCCCCGTAGGGATCCACCAACGACGGCAGTCGGCACGGCTCCTGTCCGAGCATCGTGTCGACCAACGAGGTCTCGCCGTCGCGGGACCACTGCCAGAGGTTGCCCGGCGTACGCAGCACGATGGTCGAGCCGTCGGCCGCCACGTCGCCGGCGAGCACAGCCGAGAGCAGGCCGAGCCGAAGCGTTCCAGCGTGTTCCAGAGCTAGGGGAGTGGAGCCGGCGGCCCACGCGCCTCCCGGTGCGACGAGGATGTCCGACTCGCCGATCAGCGACTTGGTGACGAGCACCAGGTCGCCGTGGAGCGGGTCGATCAGCAGTGCCTCGACATCGGCTGGCTGTGGCAGCGTGAGGCGCAGGGTCCGGAGAGGCGCGACGATGCCATCTCCGCGGCGAGGGTCGGGCTCAGGGATCCGGAGGACGTTCACATGGTCACGAACGGCACGGTTGTCACCGATGTCGCCGACGAACAGCGTGGGATGGCCGCCGGGGCTCGTCGCCGACGCCATGTCCTCCCAGTCGACGGGCTCGACGCCGTCGATCGTCCAGCGGCTCACCACGGAGCCGTCGAGCGTCACGGCGGTGAGCACGGCTGGGTTGCCGGAGTCCTCGTGCACCCAGACGATGTCGTCGGCGGTGGGGCTCGCCGCTGCGCCCGATATCTCGTCGAGCGTCGAGTCGGACATCTGCCCGAACGCCGGATCGAGCGCACCGGCCGGACACCGGTGCTTGGGGGGCGTCGTGGACGTCGGGCCGCTCGAGGTCGGCGCCGTTGGGCCGGTGGTCGGTGCGAGGGACTCGGCGCCGGTCGTCGCCGGTGATCCGATGTCGGCCGGCGTCGTCGTGCAGCCGGTGAGGACGGTGCCGGCCAGGAGAGCGGCGGTGGCCAGCCGGGCTGTGGAGGACCTCACCTGGCTCATCCTGTGCCTAACTTTACAGAACATGCATTATCGGCATTGGCTGATGAAGTGGTTTGGGTGCGGCTCCGTGGGAGGGACGCGATGTCAGGCCGTGAGAGGCAGTGCTCTGTCGTGGTATCGGGACTCGTGGACGCGCCGACGCTCCATTGCGATGTGGAAACTCCAGTCGTGGTCGAAGTCCCTGTTCGCTCGTAGCGCCCGCAGCCGGAGAACGGCTTCGGCTCCTTCGAGACCCCAGCGGGCGCCGGTGATGTCCATGCGGTCCTTGACGAGGTGCCGGCACGCCCCTTCGATCACGCCGGTGGCGATGGGCCAGCCCTTGGTGAGCGCCAGGGGGTAGTCGAGGTAGTCCCGTTTGGCGAGCAGGTAGTCGGCGCAGGTGTCGGCGTTCTTTCGGGTCGCGGCGTCGAGACCGAGGCGGGTCGCCTTGCGCCGGATGGAGGCAGCGACCGTCGAGGCGTTGCCTTCGAGGACCGACAGTGCCTTGTCGGCAACCCAGGACTCGGCGGCGGCGTCGCCCTCGGCGAAGAAGCTCCACGCGGCTGACCACAGGTACTCGAGCACGTGGACGACATCGACGAGGACCGTGAGCTCGACGCTCCGGGCGGCCGCTTCGGCCTCGATGCGGCTGATCTGGTGGTTGTTGCCGTCGACGAGGGCAACCCAGGTCCTTTGGTGGTGGGGGTCTCGGCGTTGGGCCTCGTCGAAGACCGATGCGATGACCGTGGCCGCGTCCTCGACGACGCTGGCGGTGAGCCACTTGTTGTTGGCCGTGGGCGCTTCGGCCTTGTCGTCGCCGCCACCGATGATGTCGGTGGCGCCGCGGGGGACGGGCGTCACGTCGTAGACGGCGCCGACCTCGGCCATGCGTTTTCTTCCCCGCTTCTCTCCTTTGGAGAGACGGCTGGTGAGCTTCTGGGCCGATCTGGCCGCGGCATCCGCGGTCGCCTTGCGTAGGGCGCCAGGCAGCATGACGATCCCTTTGCCATCGACGGAGATGACCAGCACGTCGCCTGGGTCGGCCGCTTCGAGCGGCCGTTGGGCGTAGAAGGCGTCGAAGTCGACAGCGGCCCGGCGGGCGAGTTGCTCGGCCTGGCGTTTGGGCACATGGCCGCCGCTGGCTCGGTCGACGGCCTCGACCGCCTCGTCGAAGGACCCTCGGGACGCCTCGACGGCGCTCAGGCGCCGCAGCCCGTGGCTGTAGCGCTCCCCGGGCAGGTTGAGCGCGCCGTCGGCCGGGTGCAGGTTGGCTTGCCCTTTGCGTCGGTAAGCCATCCGGGTGACGGTCACTTCGCCGAAGACCGTCTCCAGGGTGCGGGCATGGCCGGCCTCGCTGTAGCAGCGCACCACACCGTCGGCGCCGACCACCTCCTCGAGCGGTTCCTCGCGGCGCGAACGCAGGTCGAGGTGGTCCTGGAACAGCAGGCGCAACAGTTCACGGCCGTCAGTGTCGAGACGATCCTCCAGCTCAGCGTGGGTGAGCCCGGCCGCCCCCTCGCCGTCAAGGAAGCCGACCACCTCCTCGAAGCGGTCCCGGCTCCGGGCGAAGCGATCGTCGTCAGCGCAGCGCAGCATCGTTGCTCCTCCAAATGGGCGGCACCGGGAGTCTCCCGGTCCCCCTACAGCGTTTACGCTGTAGGCATCGGCGCCGCGGATGGTGCCGCCGGACGAGGAGACCAGCGATGGCAAAGACCAGTGACCACCACCGACCCTGGGCAGCGACCCGCAACGGCCTCGCCCACCAGCTCGGCCAGATCGACGGGTTCCTCCCCGGCAGCGTGGTCGTGCGCCACATGCCCTGCGGCAAGCCGGGCTGCGCCTGCAAAGCCGAACCGCCTCAGCTTCACGGGCCCTACATCCAGTGGACTCGCACCGTCGAGGGCAAGACCGTCACCCGGTACCTAAGCCCCGAGCAGCTGGAGCGCTACAAGCCCTGGTTCGACAACGCCCGCCGCCTCAAAGAGCTCGTCGCCAAGCTGCAGATCGCGTCGGTTCACGCCCTCGAGTCCGAGGACCGCCAGGCCCACACGGCCACCCCCGCCCCGGCGTCACAACGCTCCACAGCCCGTCGCGGTGCCACAAAACCCTGACGCGCAAGCGAATCCCACCCGGATCGTCAGCCACCGGGCCGACCACTCACCCCACAGCTGAGGAAATCCCCTGCGCCGTCCGCACAACTGGCATGCGCGACTGTCCCTTCAGGAGAGCCGCACCCGTTTCAATTCGTGGCTCGTGCCCACTACATCAGGCTTCTGAGGTCGGGACTAGTTCCCGACAACAGCGTTCGTCATGCATTCGCAACAACTCTTCCAAGGATTCACACAGCCAACGAAGGTGTGAAGAAGAGGTCTTGGTCAGCGATCGTTCAGGAGGCCGATGTGGTCGCGGGTATGACCAAACTCACACGAGGAGGGCCGACGCCAGCTCGCGGAGCTGCCCCTCGGGCAGCGTGGGGGCGCCCGAGGTGAGGACCTGGAGCGCCACGTGGTCGGCACCGGCCGCCGTGTGCGCGGCCGCCCGCTCCTGCACCGCCCCCACGTCACCCCAGGCCACGATGGCGTCGACCAGACGATCGCTGCCCCCATCGGCCACGTCGTCGTCGGTGAAACCGAAGCGCTTCAGGTTGTTCACGTAGTTCGGTGCTCGCAGGTACACCGACATGGCCTTGCGTGCGGTGGCACGGGCGGTCTCGGGATCGGTGTCGAGCACCACCATCTGCTCGGGAGCGAGGATGGGACCCTGCCCCAGCGCCTCTCGCGCCACCGCTGTGTGCTCGACCGGCACGAAGTAGGGATGGGCTCC
Organism: Acidimicrobiia bacterium; assembly: GCA_016649895.1. GTDB lineage: Bacteria > Actinomycetota > Acidimicrobiia > Acidimicrobiales > SKKL01 > Actinomarinicola. The sequence goes on from JAENWR010000003.1 coordinate 70,647, forward strand.
GTCGGCCTGGCTGCCGGACAGGGCCAGCATCTTCGGCCCGAGCGCCGCGAGCACGGTGGCCGGCCGATCGGCGGGGCCCACGGCACGGAAGATGGCCGAGTCCATCTCGCCCAAGTACTCGACCATGCGTGAGTAGGGCTTGGAGTAGTCGTGCTTGCGGACCCGATCGACCAGGTGCTCATGGCTCACGCCCAGCCCGAGGAGGAACCGGCCGGGGAACGCCTCCTCCAACGACCGCTGGGTGTTCGCCATGGTGACGGCGTCGCGGGCGTAGATGTTGGCGATGCCGGTGGCGATCTTCAGCTGCGACGTGGCACCGAGCAGCAGCGTGGCGGTGACGAACGGGTCTCGTCCGACGGTCTCGGGGATCCAGATCGTGGAGAACCCGAGCTCCTCGACCAGCTGCACCTGCTCGATGGCGGCCGACGACGGCATGGCGTCGAGCACGCCCGTCCACAGACCGACCGCACCCAGTTCGAACCGCTCTGCACCCATTCCTGCATCCCCTCGTCGCGTGTGCACCGATGATGGCAGCGGACGAGGCGAACTGCTCACAACGGTGGCGAGGACGAAGCCGGTGAGGGCTCCGAAGGCCGCCAACCGTAGGGCGTTCGCTTCGAGGGTTCGGGTGGTGGACATGGTCTCCTCGGCGGTGGACATGACATCCTCGCTTTCACATCGTGAGACGATTCACGTTTTATCTGCCATACGCTCGACATTCATCCGAACGTCGAGCCGCACGACAGGAGCACGATCGTTGAGCCTCAGCACCCCCCTCACCCGGCTGCTCGGCATCGAGCACCCGATCCTCCTCGCACCCATGGGCGGGGTCGCCGGCGGACGGCTCGCCGCGGCGGTGTCGGGCGCTGGCGGGTTCGGGCTCATCGGCGGTGGTTACGCCGACCCTGACTGGCTCCGCCGAGAGATCGCGCGCGCCGGCGATGCGAAGGTCGGGATCGGGTTCATCACCTTCTCGCTCGACGAGCGGCCCGACTCCCTGCGCATCGCGCTCGAGGCCGAACCCCGCGCCGTGCAACTCTCGTTCGGCGACCCGCGCCCCTACGTCGACCAGATCCACGGTGCCGGCGCCCTCTTCATCGCCCAGGTGCAGACCTTGGACGAGGCCCGGCATGCCCGCGATGCCGGTGCCGATGTCATCATCGCCCAGGGGCAGGACGCCGGTGGGCACGGGCGCTCGGGCCGCGGCACCATCGGGCTGGTGCCGGCGGTGGCCGACATCGCCGGCACGGTGCCGGTGGTCGCAGCCGGT
>JAENWR010000154.1 GCA_016649895.1 Acidimicrobiia bacterium
GTACGAGGCCACCGGTGGGGCCGACGGACGCGTCCGGCTCGGCTGCAACCGGATCCGCGGCGTCGATCGGGGCCACGGGGCGCACGGCAACACCGACGGTGGCGACGTGGTCGGCGCCGGCGAAGAGGCCGGCAGCCACCATCACCGCACCGGGGCCGTCGCTGCTCACCGAGAGTCCGTCGACGGTGTCGAGGCCGGCGCCCAGGCGAGCGGCAGCGAGGTCGGGGATGTCGCCGTCGCCGACGAGCTCGTTGATGACGCGCTCGACGACGCCGGGCATGGCATCGATGCTGGCAGCACCCATCGTGGTGAGCAGCGACGACGCCACGATGACGAAGACGTCACGAGGCAGTCCTGAGCCTGCCGGCACCACGTACACGCCGGCGTCGGCACCGGGGAGCAACTCGTCGAGCGTCTCCTGGACATCGGCAGGGCCCGGCTGGAGTCCAGCCGCCGGGAAGTCCTCGGCGACGGTCGTGACCAGCTGGGCGAGGGCGTCGAGGGCGATGGCAGGACCGTCGGCGATGGCAGGTGCGGAAGGGGTCATCTCGGGGCTCCGGATCGGAAAGCGTCAGAGGAGAAGTGGTGGCGACCGTCGATGCTCTCGACGACCTGGCAGGCGAGCCTCTTGCCGGAACGGGCCGGACGCACCCGAAAGGTGGGCGTGCCGTCGACCGTCGCGGTCAGCGGGGCGTCGGTCGACTGTCCGAGCGGGATCACATCTCCGACCTGGAGGTCGACGATCTCGTTCGAGGTGAGCGACACCGGGGTGAACTCGACGGCCAGCTCTACGGGCACCTCGAGGAGGCGTTGGGTGACCCGGGAGCGGGCCAGCTCGACGTCTTGGCGGCCGGTCTGGGCGTGGGAGGTGGCGGCGGCGATGGTGTCGAGGATGGGCTGCAGCGCCGAGTAGGTGAAGCACAGCGAGAGGACGTTCTCCTCGTTGCCGATCCTGATGTCGAACATGATCACGACGGTCATGTCCGACGGTGCCGCCACCTGTGCGAACTGCGGGTTCGATTCGTGGCCGAGGACCGCCGGGGTGATCTGGGCGACGGACTCGAAGGCGTAGGCCAGCTCGGCGAGCGCCCGGTCGATGATCGTGCGGACCAGGCCGCGCTCGATGTCGGTGAGGGGCCGCTCGGGTCCCGTCGTCGCACCGTGACCGCCGAGCATCAGGTCGACGATCGCCATCGCGGTCGAGAGGGGGAGCTGCAGCACGGCCACGCCGGGGAGCGGGTCGACCGAGAGGATCGACATGTGCGACGGGTTCGGCGTGTCCCGTACGTACTCGTCGTACGCCAACTGCTCGATCGAGAGCACTGACACCTGCGAGACGACCCGCAGCGTGCTCGAGAGCACGGTGGTGAGCTGGCGGGCGAACGTCTCGTGGATGATCTGGAGGTTGCGGATGTGGTCGCGACTCAGCTTGTTCGGGCGTCGGAAGTCGAACGTCCGGGCTCGTTGGGCGAGCGCTGCATCATCGTGGCGGGAGACCGTGGCGGGCACGGATCGGTGATCGGCCCGCGTCGTCGACCGATGAGGTTTGGTCGCGCGAGATGGGCCGTAGGACCTAACACCGGGTGCTCCTACTGGATGACGAAGTCGGTGAAGAAGACGTCCATGACCGCACCCTCGAAGAGGGCGTTCGCCCGTTCCTGCAGCTCGCCCTTCACCGCATCGCGACCAGCGACGTCGGTGAGGCCAGCGGCATCGCGCCCTGCGAGGGTGGCGATGAGCATGTCCTGGACCCTTGATGCGTCGTCGACAGCGAACGACTCGCCACCGTTCTCACCCTCGACGGCGTCGACGTAGGCGTCGGTCATCTGGAACGACACGGCGAGCCGCAGGTAGCGGTCAGCGGCGAGGTTGACCGTCATCGGTTCGATGGGCAGCAGCGGTCCCTCGACGATGTCGGGGGCGATGGTCGACGGAGGGGCCGCCTCGGCTCCGCCCGAGCCGCCCATGAAGTACCCACCGCCCATCAAACCGACGGCGACGACGACGGCCGGCACGAGGTTCGACCTTCCGCCCTTCTCCTTCTTCCCCTTCCCCTTCTTGCCCTTCTTCTCGGACTCGGCTGGCGCGGTGGCATCCGGCTCGACGGTGGGTGCGGTCATGGTCATAGTGGGGCTCCAACGTTGGCCGGGTTGGTCATGGAGAGGACGGCGATGTCGACACGCCGGTTGTGGCCGCGACCCGCCGGGTGGGCGTTGTCGGCAACCGGGCGCTGTTCGCCGTAACCGGCGGCGGTCAGCCGATCGGCCGGGAAGCCGTACGCCCCGATGAAGTGCCGCAGGACCGACGTGGCGCGACTTGTGGAGAGCTCCCAGTTCGAGGGGAACCGGGCGTTGGAGATCGGCACGTCGTCGGTGTGACCCTCGATGGCGATCGGGTTCGGCAGGGCGAGGAGGATCCCGGCCAGGCCGTCGAGGACGGCACGACCGTCGGGGCGCAAGTCGGCGGAGCCAGGCTCGAAGAGCACTTGGTCGCTGACGATCGACACGACCAGCCCGCGGGCCTCCCGGCGGAACTGGACGGCGTCTCCGACGCCGTTGGCGATGGCGGCGCGATTGATCGCAGCTTCGACCTCGACGAGCTGCTCGTCCTCGGCCGCTCGGGCCTCGGCGGCGCTCTCCTCGCGCTCGAGGGCCTCGACGGCATCCTCAGCGCGCTCTTGGGACAGCGGGACCTCGTTGATGATGATCGGGGCCGGCGGCGGGCCGCCCTCGAGGACCCCGGCGGTGCCGTCGAGAGCACCCTCTCCCCCGCTGCTCGCCTCGCCGGTGGGGGTCATGCCCAACGCGCCGGCGAAGCTGGTCTGGACGGCCTCGAGCTTGGCGCTGTCGGCTGAGCTGATGGCCCACAGGACGACGAACAGGCCCATGAGGAGCGTGATCATGTCGGCATACGGGATGACCCACGCCTCGTGGTTCTCGTGGTCCTCCTCATGATGGGGAGCGTGGCGCTTACGCACTCTTGCGCTCTTCCATGCGGGCCAGGCGTTCCTTCGGCCCCAGGTACGAGGTGAGGATGTCGTCGAGCATGCGGGGGTTCGAACCGGCCTGGATCGAGAGGATACCCTCGATGATGAGCTGCTTGTGGGCGAGCTCGTTGGCCGAGAGTCGCTTCAGCTTGTTCCCGATCGGGAGGAAGATGCCGTTGGCGGCGAAGACGCCCCAGAAGGTGGCGATGAACGCAGCGGCGATGCCGTGGCCGAGGGCCGAGGGGTCGTCGAGGTGGCTGAGGGTGGCGATGAGGCCGACCACTGCGCCGATGATGCCGAAGGTGGGCGAGAAGATGCCGACGCTGGTCATGAACGTCGCACCGACCTTGTGACGCTCGCGCATGGCGTTCACCTCGGTCTCCATGACGTCGCGCACCATCTCGGGGTCGCCACCGTCGATCGCCATCTGCAGGCCCCGGCGCATGAACGGGTCCTCGACCTTGTCCATCTCGTCCTCGAGGGCGAGCAGTCCCTCACGGCGGGCCCGCTCGGCGAACTCGACGATGCGGTCGATGGAGGCGCTGGGATCCCCGGTGTCGCCCGGCTTGAAGGCCTTGAGGAACGCCTTGGGCATGTTCTTCACATCGGCCATCGCGTTCGACATGATCGTGGCGCCGAGCGAGGCGACGATGACGATGAGGAGGGCGGCCGGAACCCCGAAGTAGGCGCCGATGGAGACGCCCTTCATCGAGGAACCGACGAAGACGCCGACGAGGACCAGGACGAGCCCGATCAGTGATGCTGGTTCCACGTCAGTTCTCCTCGACGGGTTCGACCACGAGGCGCAAAGGGGAGACCGCCGCGCCGGTCGGATCACGTTCGATCGCCTCGGCCATGGCCAGGATGCGGGCTCGGAAGGCGATGATGCGCTCGATCACCTCCTCGACGGAGTCGGCCACGACGTACTTCGTGCCGTCGACGAGGGTCACCACCGTGTCGGGGGTGACCTCCAGACGTTCGATGAGGTCGGCGTTCACGCCGAGCTCACTTCCGTTCAGACGTCGCAGGAGGATCATCGCAGTCCGGTCACTTTCCGTGTGGGTGGAGTCAAGGGCGACGTCTGGGACATCGGACGTCGCCCCACGACGATGAGGACTGGACCGGATCTGCGCCTCCCTATGGGCCGAAACGCCTACGGGCGGAGCCCGGTCGCCAGAGGCGTTCGGACCCCGCCCGAGGCAGGTCGTGCAGCAGAGGATCAGCGCTTGAGGTTGACGACCTCTTGCAGCAGCTCGTCGGAGGTGGTGACCACCCGCGAGTTGGCCTGGAAGCCACGCTGGGCGATGATCAGGTTGGTGAACTCCTGGGCGAGGTCGACGTTCGACATCTCGA
>JAENWR010000155.1 GCA_016649895.1 Acidimicrobiia bacterium
AAGGGCAAGCAGGGCCGGTTCCGCCAGAACCTGCTCGGCAAGCGCGTCGACTACTCGGGCCGTTCGGTCATCGTCGTCGGCCCCAAGCTCAAGCTGCACCAGTGCGGCCTGCCCAAGCTCATGGCCCTCGAGCTGTTCAAGCCCTTCGTGATGAAGAAGCTTGTCGACCAGGAGCTGGCCCAGAACATCAAGTCGGCCAAGCGCATGGTCGAGCGCCGCCGCCCGCAGGTGTGGGATGTCCTCGAGGACGTCATCAAGGAGCACCCGGTGATGCTGAACCGGGCCCCCACGTTGCACCGCCTCGGCATCCAGGCCTTCGAGCCCGTGCTCGTCGACGGCAAGGCCATCCAGATCCACCCGCTGGTGTGCACCGCCTTCAACGCCGACTTCGACGGCGACCAGATGGCGGTTCACCTGCCCCTGTCGGCCGAGGCCCAGGCCGAGGCGCGTGTCCTCATGCTCTCGGCCAACAACGTGCTGTCGCCGGCTCACGGCCGTCCGCTCGTCACGCCCACCCAGGACATGATCATCGGGGCCTACTACCTCACCCAGCACGACCCCGGGGTCGTGGGCGAGGGCAAGGTGTTCCGGTCGCTCTTCGAGCTGGAGCGGGCCTACGAGGCCGACGAGGTCGCCCTCCACGCCGAGATCGAGTGGCGCGATCCGCAGTACGCCACCGTCGGCGACGATGGTCGCCGCACCTACCTCACCACCACGGTGGGCCGGGTGCTGTTCAACCAGGCGCTGCCCGACGACTTCGGCTTCGTGAACGAGCTCGTCAAGAAGCGCCACGTGGGCGAGATCGTCGACCGCCTCGCCAACGACTACCCGAAGGCGGTCGTGGCCGCGAGCCTCGACGCCATCAAGGACATGTGCTTCCGGTACGCGTCCAAGTCAGGCCTCACCGTGTCCATCGACGACGTGAAGACCCCGGCCGAGAAGGCGGGGATCCTCGAGTCGCACGAGGCCGAGGCCGACAAGATCGAGACCCAGTTCCGCCGCGGCATCATCACCGATGGTGAGCGCCGGCAGAAGGAGGTCGAGATCTGGAACGACGCCACCGACCAGGTGCGTGCCGCGATGGAGGTCGCCCTCAAGGCCGACAAGTTCAACCCCATCGAGATGATGGTCGACTCCGGGGCTCGAGGGAACATGGTGCAGGTGCGCCAGATCGCCGGAATGCGTGGCCTCGTGGCCAACCCCCGAGGCGACATGATCCCTCGACCGATCAAGAGCAACTTCCGTGAGGGCCTCGAGATGCTCGAGTACTTCATCGCCACCCCAGGTGCGAGGAAGGGCCTGGTCGACACGGCGCTCCGCACCGCCGACTCCGGGTACCTCACCCGGCGCCTGGTCGACGTTGCCCAGGAGCTCATCATCCGCTCCGATGACTGCTCCGCCGACGGCGATCCCGCCCGTGGCGTGTGGCTCGAGGACGTCGTGCCCGACACCCCGAACAAGCGGACCTACCTCGAAACCCGTATGTTCGGCCGCACCCTGGTGGGCGACTTCACCCTGTCCGACGGCACGGTCGTCACCGACGGCACCGAGATCGGCGATGTCGAGCTCGAGAGCCTTCGCGACGACCCCGAGGTCAACCGGGTGCGGCTGCGCTCGGTGCTCACCTGCCGGGCCGACTTCGGTGTGTGCGCGGCCTGCTACGGCCGTTCGCTGGCCACCGGCAAGACCATCGAGATGGGTGAGGCGGTCGGTGTCATCGCCGCCCAGTCCATCGGCGAGCCGGGCACCCAGCTCACCATGCGGACCTTCCACACCGGTGGCATCGCGGCCGGCGGCGACATCGCCGGCGGTCTGCCCCGAGTGGTCGAGCTGTTCGAGGCCCGCAGTCCCAAGGGCAAGGCCACGCTGGCCCGGGTCTCGGGCGTCGTTCGCATCGCGGATGACGAGGGGAAGGGCCGGGTCATCACCATCGTCGACGACGACGGGGAAGAGGACAGCTACACGATCCCCACGTTGTCGCGGCTCGAGATCCGCGACGGCGACACCGTCGAGGCCGGCGATGCCCTCGTCGAGGGCCCCCGCGATCCCAAGGAGCTCATCGAGATCAAGGGCGTCCGCGAGACCCAGATGTACCTCGTCGAAGAGGTCCAGAAGGTGTACCGCGACCAGGGCGTGTCCATCGCCGACAAGCACATCGAGCTCATCGTGCGTCAGATGACCCGGCGTGTGGCGGTGCAGGAGCCGGGCGAGTCCGACTTCCTCCCGGGCGAGCGCGTCGACCAGAAGGTCTACGCCGACACCAACCGCATGCTGGTGCAGGAGGGCAAGGTGGCGGCCGAGGGCCGCCCCGAGCTCATGGGCATCACGAAGGCCTCCCTGGCCACCGACTCCTGGCTCTCGGCCGCATCGTTCCAGGAGACCACCCGAGTCCTCACCGAGGCCGCCATCGAGTCCCGGTCCGACTCGCTCCTGGGCCTGAAGGAGAACATCATCATCGGCAAGCTGATCCCCGCCGGGACCGGCCTGGCCGTGTATCGCGACATCGAGACCCATGCGCCCGATTACCAGCGCATGGAGTTCTACTCCTCCGACGGTGAGGAGCAGGGCATCTCGGATTGGCTCGCCACGAGCCAGCAGGCGCAGGCCGACGACAACGGAGCCGACGTCGTCGACCTCCACGCCGTCGACGAGTCCGCCAGCTAGTCAGCCACAGTTCGGTCCGACCTCCCACCGGCCATCGCCGGTGGGAGGTTTGCCCGCTTCTCCACCACACCCGTAAGATGGACAGCCGGCCCAATGCGTCCCTAGACCTATGGCCCGCGCTCGTCCGAGGAACGTTTTCGAGAGGTCGTCAGTGCCCACCATCCAGCAGCTGGTCCGCAAGGGCCGCCAGTCCAAGCCCGTCAAGGGCACGACTCCGGCCCTCAAGGGCGCGCCGCAGCGTCGTGGTGTGTGCACCCGCGTCTACACCAACACCCCCAAGAAGCCGAACTCGGCGCTCCGCAAGGTCGCCCGTGTGCGCCTGTCGAGCGGCGTCGAGGTCACGGCCTACATCCCCGGAGAGGGCCACAACCTCCAGGAGCACTCCATCGTGCTCGTGCGTGGTGGTCGTGTGAAGGACCTCCCGGGCGTCCGCTACAAGATCATCCGCGGCACCCTCGACACCTCGGGCGTCCGTGACCGCAAGCAGGCTCGCAGCCGCTACGGCGCCAAGAAGGAGGGCTGAGATGCCCCGCAAGGGTCCCGCCCCCCGTCGTGAGCTGATGCCCGACCCGATCTACCGGTCGGTGCTCGTCACCCAGATCGTCAACAAGATCATGCAGCGCGGCAAGCGCTCGCTGTCGGAGAAGATCGTCTACCAGGCGCTTGCCATCGTCGAGACCAAGACGGGCGCCGAGCCGGTCGCCGCGCTGAAGCGAGCGATCGACAACGTCAAGCCGCAGCTCGAGGTCAAGAGCCGTCGAGTCGGTGGCGCCACCTACCAGGTCCCCATCGAGGTGAAGCCCCGCCGGGCCAACGCCCTCGCCATCCGCTGGGTCATCGGCTACTCCCGCCAGCGCCGCGAGCGCACCATGGCCGAGCGCCTCGCCAACGAGATCCTCGATGCCTCCAACGGCATCGGAGCTGCCGTGAAGCGTCGTGAGGACATGCACAAGATGGCTGAGTCGAACAAGGCGTTCGCCCACTACCGCTGGTAGGAGCACCGCCCGCCCGCTCTTCGTCGGTGTCGCCGTGTCCCCTTGTCGTGGGCACGGCGTCGCCGTTTCAGCCCGCAACGACAGCCCCCCCCCACTCCTCTCCCCACCGTTCCCGCAAGCAGAGAGCCTCCACGATGAGCAACCGCGTCCACAGCATCGAGAAGACCCGCAACATCGGCATCATGGCCCACATCGACGCGGGCAAGACGACGACGACCGAGCGGATCCTCTACTACACCGGCCGCAACTACAAGATCGGTGAGACCCACGAGGGCGCCGCCACCATGGACTGGATGATCCAGGAGCAGGAGCGGGGCATCACCATCACGTCGGCGGCCACCAGTGCCGAGTGGAAAGAGCACCGGATCAACATCATCGACACCCCGGGCCACGTCGACTTCACCTACGAAGTCTCGCGCTCACTCGCGGCCTGCGAGGGAGCGATCCTC
>JAENWR010000137.1 GCA_016649895.1 Acidimicrobiia bacterium
CCTCACCACCACCGTCACCCACGGCAACGGATCAGTGACCGCCGAGATCGTCATCCACGTCCGGGGCGACCAACCCGCCACCCTCGCCGACGACACACCCCTGTCCGACCACGCCGTCGTCGGCCTGCTCGACGAGGGTTCGTGTCGCTGCTCCTCCACGACGCCGCGAGTCGACCCATCGACGCCAGCCCCCACCGGCGATCACCTACCCGCCGGCAACGACGCGTCATCGACGAGCAGCACCCCGAATGCGCCCACACCGGCTACCACGCCCACACCTTCCTGCACTACGACCACACCAAGCCCTACGCGAACGGCGGCACCACCACCATCCCCAACCTCCGCCGCCTCTGCGGCCCCCACAACCGCGCCCGCGGCCGCGACCAGCAGTGAGCCCTGCCCTACACAACACTGCCCTATACAACACCTACCGTCACTTGGTAGGGTCACCTACCACGACCGAGGTCGGGACGCTCACCGCCGAACCCGACGCCCTCACGGCCTATCTGGCCACCGAGATGCCCGCCATCTTGGGGCACATCAACGACGACCACGACGACGCGGTGCTGCTCATCGGTCGCATCCTCACCGACCACCGCCGCTCGGCTCACGTGCATCGATCACAGCGGTGCCGACCTCGTCGTGGTCGACCCCGACGGAGAGCACCCGGCCCGCATCGAGTTCGACGAGCCGCTCTCCGACCCGGCCGAGCTGCAGCCGCTGATGATGCAGCTCGTGGGCAAGGCCCGCCGCGTGTCGGGCGAGGACGGCACCACCTCGATCGAGCGTGAGGTGACCGAGCTCACCGGCACCCGCACGTTCCTCACCCGGGTGCTCGCCGTCTCCGACGTGCACCCGCACCTGCGGATGGTGACGCTCGGCGGCGTCGACCTCGTCACGTTCTCTCCCCTCGGCCCCGACACGTTCCTCTACGTGCTGCTGCCGCCGCCCAGCCGCACCGACCTCACCATCGACCAGTCGTTCGCGTGGTCGCAGGTGCCCGACATGGCCGAGGACGAGCGCCCGGTCGGGGCCTACTACACGCTCCGCGCCTGGCGACCCGACCGCTGCGAGGTCGACATCTTGATGGTGCTCCACGGCGACACCGGCCCCGCGTCGGCCTGGGCGGCCCGCGCTCAACCGGGCGACCCGGTTGCCCTCTGGGGCCCGCGCACCGCCTACGAGCCCCCGGCCGCCACCGACTCGATGCTGCTCATCGCCGACGAGACCGGCCTGCCAGCCCTGGCCAACATCCTCGCGCTGGTGCCCGACGACATGCCGGTGGTGGCGGTGGTCGAGGTCGACGGGCCCGATCGGCTCGAGCTGCGGCCCACGCCGGCCACCACGATCCACTGGCTCAACCGCCGCGGCGCCCCCGCCGGCACCACCACCCTCATCGCCGACCTCGTGCGCACCCTCGATCTGCCCGGCGAACGCACCTACGTCTGGGGCGGCGGCGAGAGCCGCGCCCTCACCGCGGTGCGCCGCCACGTGCGCGACCAACTCGGCCGCCCGCGCGACGCGGTCTCGCTCGTGGCCTACTGGCGCCACGCCACCAGCCCCGCCGACGACTGATCGCTAGTCTCCCTCCATGACACGAGCACTCGTCCTTGGGGGAGGCGGTCCCGTCGGCATCGCCTGGGAGACCGGACTGGCCGTCGGCCTCGCCGAGAAGGGGGTGCGGGTCGCCACAGCCGATCGCATCCTCGGCACCTCGGCCGGCTCGGCGGTCGGCGCCGCCCTGGCCGGTGGCCAGGACATGGCAGCGCTGGCCGAGCGCATGTACGGCGTCGCCACGGCCGAAGCCGCAGCCGTCGCCGCAGCCGCGCCAGCTGATCCGCTGCCCGCTACCGAGCCGGCCGCGCACGGCAACGACGATGTGATGCAGACGCTCATGGCGCTCATGGCCGACACCGGCAGCGACGACCGCACGCCCGAAGAGACCAGGGCGCGCCTGGGCGAGTTCGCCCTGGCCCAGGACACCATCCCCGAAGACACGTTCATCTTGTTCTTCACCGACCTCGCCGCCGGCGACTGGCCGGCGAGCTTCGCCTGCACCGCGGTGCACGCCGGTACCGGCGAGTTCGTGGTGTGGGAGCAGTCCCACGGCGTCGAGCTCCAGCGGGCGGTGGCGTCGAGCTGCAGCGTGCCCGGCATCTTCCCGCCGATCACCATCGGCGAGGGCCGCTACATCGACGGCGGCATGCGCTCGGCGCTCAACGCCGACCAGGTGGTCGGAGCCGACATCGCCATCGTCGTGTCGTGCATGCCCCTGTCGATCCCCGGCGTCGACGATCCCCGCCTCCAGCGGATGGAGCAAGCGGTTCGCTCCGAGCTGGCGGTGCTCACCGACAGCGGAGCCGAGGTCGAGCTGGTGGTGCCGAGCGACGCCTTCCTCGAGATCAGTGGCTTCGGCATGTTCCTCATGGACGGAACCCGCGGTGCCGCCGCCTACCAGGCCGGAATCGACCAGGGGCGCGACGAAGCGGCCCGCCTGGGAGAGATCTGGAACCGCTGATGGCGCGACGTCCATTAGCCTCGACCCGTTGACCGCCGCTCCTGGCTGGTGGTCGAGGGGGCGAGCTAGCTCGATGTTGAGGTTGTTGAGGACCTATCTGGCGCGGGTGCGCCCGCTGCTCCTCGGCGTGCTCGCGTTCCAGTCGGCCCAGGCCGTCTTCACGCTCCTCCTCCCCCGCATCACCGCCGAACTGATCGACCGCGGCGTCATCGCCGGCGACCGCAGCGAGATCTGGTCGATGGGTGCGCTGATGCTCGGCATCACCCTCGGGCAGGTGGGCTGCATGGTGGCGGGCGTGCACTTCGCCGCCCGGTCGTCGATGCGGGTGGGTCGCGAGATGCGCACCGATCTGTTCCACCAGGTCACCGGCTTCTCGGCCCGCGAGGTCGGGCACTTCGGCGCCCCCACCCTCATCACCCGCATCACCAACGACGTGCAGCAGGTGCAGACCATGGTGCAGATGGCGTGCACGATGGCGGTCGTCGCCCCGCTCACGGGCGTCTTCGGCACGATCATGGCGGTGCGCGAGGACGCCCAGCTGTCGCTCGTCCTGCTCGTGGCAATCCCCATCCTCGTCGTCATCGTCGGCGGCATCATGGCCAAGGTCCACCCGATCTTCACGGCCATGCAGGACCTGCTCGACGACGTCAACACCGTGCTGCGCGAGCAGATCACGGGAATCAGAGTGGTGCGCGCCTTCGTGCGCGAACCGGCCGAGCGCGAGCGCTTCGGTCGGGCCAACGACGCCCTCACCGGCACCGGCCTGCGGTCGGGCCACATGTTCGCCGTGCTGTTCCCTCTGGTGATGCTCGTGCAGAACGGGGCGAGCGTGGCCATCGTGTGGTTCGGCGCCGCCCGCATCGACTCGGGCGAGATGACGGTGGGATCGCTCGTGGCGTTCCTCGGCTACATCGTCCTCGTGCTCATGTCGGTGATGATGGCGAGCTTCATGTTCATCATGCTGCCGCGAGCCGCGGTGTCCGGCGGCCGGATCATGGAGGCGCTCGACGCCGAGTCGTCGGTGGTCGCGCCGACCCATCCCGTCACCGACGTGCCGCGCCTCGGCACCCTTGAACTGCGCGACGTCAGCTTCGGGTACCCCGGCGCCGAGGAACCTGTCGTCGACCGCGTGTCGTTCACGGCACGCCCGGGCCAGACCACGGCCATCATCGGCAGCACCGGTTCGGGCAAGACCACACTGCTCGGCCTGGTGCCCCGGTTGTTCGACGTCACGGCCGGAGCGGTGGTGGTCGACGGGTTCGACGTGCGCGAGATGGCGCTCGACGACCTGTGGAGCCGAATCGGCTTCGTGCCCCAGAAGCCGTTCCTCTTCTCGGGCACCGTGGCCGACAACCTCCGCTACGGCAAGGCCGACGCCACCGAGGACGAGATGTGGGAGGCCCTCACCGTGGCCCAGGGCGCCGACTTCGTGCGGGCGATGCCCGACGGGCTCGACTCCGCCATCGCCCAGGGCGGCACCAACGTGTCGGGCGGGCAGCGCCAGCGCCTCGCCATCGCCAGGGCGCTCGTCCGCAAGCCCGAGATCTTCCTGTTCGACGACTCGTTCTCGGCCCTCGACCTCGCCACCGACGCCCGCCTGCGTGCCGCCCTCGTCCCCCACACCGCCGGCGCCACGTTCGTCATCGTCGCCCAGCGCGTCTCCACCATCATCGACGCCGATCAGATCGTGGTGCTCGAAGCGGGCCGGGTGGTGGGGCTCGGCACCCACTCCGAGCTGCTCGACACGTGTGCCACCTACGTCGAGATCGTCGAATCGCAGCTCAGCGCCGAGGAGGTGCAGTGACCACCACCGTGCCCCAGCCCGCATCGGGCGCCCGCGTCTCCACCCGCGACCAGGCGATGACCCGCGGCCCGTTCGGCGGCGGCGCACCGCCCATGGTCACCAGCTCCGATCCCCGAGGCGCGGCCCGACGCCTGTTGGGCCTGCTCGCACCCGAACGCCTGCGGGTCATCTTGGTGCTGGTGTCGGTGACCATCAGCGTGTCGCTCACCGTCTACGGTCCCCGACTGCTCGGCGAGGCCACCGACGTCATCGTCCAGGGCGTGCTCCCGGGCGGCGACGGCATCGACCGCAGCGAGCTGGCCCGCGTGCTCCTCACCGCGCTCGGCGTCTACGTCACCGGCGCACTCCTGTCGTGGCTCGTCGCCTTCACGATGGCGAGCGTCGTGCACCGCACCATGTCGCGGCTGCGCACCAAGGTCGAGGACAAGATCAACCGGCTGCCGCTCGCCTACATCGACCGCACCCCTCGCGGCGACATGCTCAGCCGGGTCACCAACGACATCGACAACATCTCCCAGAGCCTCAACATGAGCGTCAGCCAGGCGCTCAACCAGCTGTTGATGGTCATCGGCGTGGTGGTGATGATGCTCTGGATCTCGCCGCTCCTCGCGCTCTTCGCCGTCGTCCTCATCCCCACGTCGATCAAGCTGGTGAAGTTCATCGGCGGCAAGTCGCGCCAGCGGTTCGGGGCGCAGTGGCGCCACACCGGCGAGCTGAACGCCATCGTCGAGGAGTCGTTCACCGGCCACTCGCTCGTGAAGCTCTTCGGGCGCCAACGCGAGGTCGAGGCCGAGTTCTCCACGGTGAACGACCAACTCGAAGCGGCCAGCTACCGCGCCCAGTTCGTCGTGGGTGTCACCCAGCCGATCATGATGCTGCTCGGCAACCTCAACTACCTGTTCGTGGCGGTCGTCGGCAGCTTCCGCATCACCAGCGGCACCATGTCGATCGGCGACCTCCAGGCGTTCATCCAGTACTCACGGCTCTTCACCCAGCCGCTCAGCGCCCTGGCCGGCATGCTCAACATGTTGCAGTCGGGCCTGGCGTCGGCCGAGCGGGTGTTCGAGCTGCTCGACGAGGACGAGGAGAGCGCCGAACCCACCGACGCTCCGACGCTCGACGTGGTGCGCGGCCGGGTGGCGTTCGAGAACGTGTCGTTCTCGTACTCGCCCGACCGTCCGCTCATCGAGGACCTGTCGCTCGTCGCCGAGCCGGGCCAGACCATCGCCATCGTGGGGCCCACCGGCGCCGGCAAGACCACCCTCGTCAACCTCATCATGCGCTTCTACGAGATCAGCGCCGGGGCCATCACCCTCGACGGCATCGACACCCGCGAGCTGCGCCGCGACCAGCTGCGCGAGCAGGTGGGCATGGTGCTGCAGGACACGTGGCTGTTCGAGGGCACCATCTGGGACAACGTGCACTACGGCAACCTCGAGGCCAGCGACGAGCAGGTGCTGGCCGCCGCCACCGCCGCCTACGTCGACCGGTTCGTGCACACGCTGCCAAACGGCTACCAGACCGTGGTCGACGAGGACGGCGGCAACCTCAGCGCCGGCGAGAAGCAGCTGCTCACCATCGCCCGCGCCTTCCTCAACGACCCCACCATCCTCATCCTCGACGAGGCCACCAGCTCGGTCGACACCCGCACCGAGGTGCTCATCCAGGAGGCGATGGCGGCGCTGCGGTCGTCGCGCACCAGCTTCGTCATCGCCCACCGGCTGTCGACCATCCGCGACGCCGACACCATCTTGATGATGGAGGACGGGCGCATCGTCGAGCAGGGCTCACACGAGGAGCTGCTGACCGCCAAAGGCGCCTACTTCCGGCTCTACGACTCGCAGTTCCGCGCCCCGGCAGTCGATGTCGACGACGAGCCGGTGGTGGCCACGAGCGGCCCACCCCGGCCCCCGGGCGGGCCGTTCTAGGAGGGTCGGCTCACTCGCTGAGCAGACGGTCGAGCTGGTCCGACAGGTCCTCGGGTCTCTCGGATGGCGGCGTCCGCCGGTGTCTCGCCCAGCTCGAGTCCGCCGCCGACCGGAAACCACCACGGAGCGCCGTCGGGCTTCGTCCGATCGATGCCGCTGAACAGGAGGACACGCTCCTGCCCGTCCACGAGCAACACCTTCGCACACTGCCTCTTCACCCCCATGGCGCGATCCAGCTACCGGTCAACGAAGGCCGAGCACCGTCGAGAACGCGATGTCGACACCCCACATCTCGTCCCGGCTGAGGTGGCCGGCAAGCTCGCCCAGCCGACTGAGATCGACGGCGCCTCAGAACCGAGATTGGGCGAGTCACGGATCGTGATGTATCGCGTTTCGTGTTACACGGGACGCGATTGCCGCCCGCGGCACCGAAAGATGGTGAAAAGGGTTTGAATCGAACTGATGTTCGGCTACACTTGGGGGCATGACGGCGGATCACCTGCCTTTCGGCATCCTCGTGAAGCAGCTGGTCGCGGCGGTCGCCGATGTGGCCGACGGCGACATCGACACCGCAGTCGAACCAGAACTCGCCGATCTGTTGGTCGACCTCCTGGGAGCAGGCACCCAGCTCGAGGCGGTCACCGCGCATGTCGCGGCTCGGGTGGATGCGTCGAAGATCTGGACCAACGAC
>JAENWR010000025.1 GCA_016649895.1 Acidimicrobiia bacterium
CCCGCGCCCCCCGTCGTGGGGCGGCCGACGCCGCCGACGACACCGATGCCGACAAGGGCGAGCCGGCGAACGGTCAGCAGCAGGAGCGCCAGCAGCGGTCGAGTCGCGACCAGGGCCAGGACCGCGGCAAGCAACAGGACCGCGACCAGGGCCAGGACCGCGGCAAGCAACAGGACCGCGACCAGGGCCAGGACCGCGGCAAGCAACACGACCGCGACCAGGGCCAGGACCGCGGCAAGCAACACGACCGTGGCAACCAGCAGCGCAACGACCAGCAGCGCAACGACCAGCAGCGCAACGACCAGCAGGGCGGGCAGGGCCGCGACCGCGGTCACAACCAGCGCGAACCGCAAGGTGGTGGGAACCAGGGCGACCCGAACCGCCAGGATCCCAACGCGCACCAGCACAACGAGGACGACGACCAGGGCAACCGCCGTCGTCGGCGTCGGGGACGCGATCGCGAGCGGGGTGGGCAGCCCGACGAGCAGGTCCAGGACGAGCCCATCGAGGTCAGCGGCCTCCTCGACCTGCGCGACGAGGGCTACGGGTTCCTACGGGTCAACGGCTTCCTCCCCTCGAAGGACGACGTCTACGTCTCGGTGAAGCAGACCCGGCAGTTCTCGCTACGCAAGGGCGACCATCTCACCGGTGCCAGCCGTGCTGCGGCCCGCAACGAGAAGAACCCGGCGTTGCTGCGCATCGACACCGTGAACGGCCTCGACCCCGACGCCGCCCGGGTCCGGCCCAAGTTCGACGACCTCACGCCGCTCTTCCCCGACGAGAAGCTGCAGCTCGAATCGTCGGCCGACCCCTACAACATGACCTCGCGCGTCATCGACCTCATCGCCCCCATCGGCAGGGGTCAGCGCGGCATGATCGTGTCGCCGCCGAAGGCCGGCAAGACCACGATCATGAAGCAGATCGCCAAGTCGATCGAGGCCAACCACCCCGACGTCCACCTCATCGTGCTGCTCGTCGACGAGCGTCCCGAAGAGGTCACCGACATGCGCCGCTCGGTGAAGGAGGGCGAGGTCGCGGCGTCGACCTTCGACCGCCCGGCCGACGAGCACGTGCAGGTGGCCGAGCTCACCATCGAGCGGGCCAAGCGCCTGGTCGAGGGCGGTCGCGACGTCGTCATCATCCTCGATGGCATCACCCGCCTGGCCCGCGCTTACAACCAGGCCGCGCCGCCCAACGGGCGCATCATGTCGGGCGGCATCGACTCGGGCGCGCTCTACCCGCCGAAGAAGATCTTCGGGGCGGCGCGCAACGTCGAGGAGGGCGGCTCGCTCACCATCTTGGCCACCGCTCTGGTCGAGACCGGCTCGCGCATGGACGAGGTGATCTTCGAGGAGTTCAAGGGCACCGGCAACATGGAGCTGAAGCTCGATCGTCGCCTGGCCGAGCGTCGCACCTTCCCCGCCATCGACGTCGACGCGTCGAGCACCCGCCACGAAGAGCTCCTGTTCGACAACAAGCAACTCCAGCAGGTGTTCAAGCTGCGTCGGGTGCTCTCAGGGATGGCGGCCGACAGCGGCGCCGGCGGTGCCGGCCTCGAGCTGCTCATCGACCGCATGAAGACCTTCAAGTCGAACGATGCCTTCCTGGCCGAGGTCGCCAAGGGTGGAACCGGGGCCTGATCCCGCCACCCTGGAGCCCAGACCGCCGGCTGATCCCCACACCCCGGAATAGCCCGGCGTTGTACGAAGTGACAGACTCCCTCGCCCCCGTGTGACCCTGGAGAGAACGATGAAGGCCGACATCCACCCCGAGTACAAAGAGGTCGAGGTGCACTGCTCGTGCGGTGCCACCTTCACGACCCGCTCCACCGCCGACCAGCTCAAGTCCGAGCTGTGCAGCCAGTGCCATCCCTTCTACACCGGCAAGCAGAAGCTGGTGGACTCGGGTGGGCGCATCGACCGCTTCGAGCGTCGCTACGGCCGTCGCGGCAAGGTCGCCAGCGACGAGAGCTAGTTCCGACTCGACCGCCCGCACCTCGACAACGTGGGTGCGGGCGGTCCGACGCGCCCCGACGCAGGTGACGTCGCCGGCGCCGCTCTCCCAGTTCCCATGATCGCGAGGCTCTGATGGCGCTCACACCCGAACGACGGGCGGCGCTCGTGGCGGCGCGCTCGGCCGCGGTGGTGCGCGACCACTTCGGGGTCGACATCGCCCCCGCCGACTGGGTCGACATCGGTGGGGGAGGGGCCGCGGCGTCAGATGGCGACGCGGCATGGGTCGCACCCGCCGACGGAGCACCGGTGGCGCTCGGCGCTGCTCTCGCCTGGGCGATGCGCCAGCGTGCGTCGCAGCTCCACCTCGTCGTGGTGCCGAGCGACGGCGCCGGTCCCCTCGGCGAGGTCGCCCGCCGAGGCGGACAGTTCGTCGTGCCGCCCAGGGTCTGGGCGCTGGCTGGGATCGACCTCACCGAGGTGGCTGCCGCCGATGCCGAGCCGGTGCTCGTCCCGCCACCGATCACCGCCGAGTCGATGCTGCTCCTCGAGCAGGCCGGGGTCGACGTGGTCGTCGAGGAGGGTGTGGTCATCGGCGAGCTCGCCAGTCTCCTCGCCCGTCCCGCCGAGATCGTCACCGTCGACGGCGCCTGGCCGGCCTGAGCCCACCCCGACCGAAACCTCGCGGATCCGGCGCGCTGGGCGCGACAGATCCGCGAGATCTCGGGGAGGGATCGGGCGGGGGTGGGGGCAGGTACCCTCGTCGCGTGCTCGACCGACTGTCATCGCTCGAAAGGGAGTTCGACGAGGTCGAGTCGCGCATGGCCAACCCCGCCGTCATCGCCGACCAGAGCACCTACTCCGAGGTGGCGAAGCGCTACCGCGAGCTCGAAGCCGTGGTCACCCGCTCTCGCCAGTTGCGCAGCCGCACCGATGACCTCGAGGTGGCCCGCGAGATGCTCAGCGACTCGAGCGGCGACGACCGCGAGTCGATGCGCCACGAGGTCGACGCCGCCGAGGCCGACATCGCCCGCCTCGGCGACGAGCTGCGCGCGCTGATGCTCCCGAAGGACCCCAACGACGACAAGAACGTCATCCTCGAGATCCGCGGCGCCGAGGGCGGCGAGGAGGCCAACCTGTTCGCCCGCGACCTGTTCGAGATGTACCAGGCCTATGCGGGCCGCATGGGCTGGCGCTTCGAGGTGCTCGGCACCGATCCGTCCGACATGGGCGGCTTCAACGAGGTCACCGTGCTGCTGAAGGGCGACGGCGTCTACAGCCGCATGAAGCACGAGGGCGGGGTGCACAGGGTGCAGCGGGTTCCGGTCACCGAGTCGCAGGGCCGGATCCACACCTCGTCGGCCACCGTGACCGTGCTGCCCGAGGCCGAGGAGGTCGAGGTCGCCATCGACCCGGGCGACCTGCAGATCGACGTCTACCGCTCGTCGGGTCCGGGCGGCCAGTCGGTGAACACCACCGACTCCGCCGTGCGCATCACCCACAAGCCGTCAGGCCTGGTGGTGGCGATGCAGGACGAGAAGAGCCAGATCCAGAACCGGGCCAAGGCCCTCCAGGTGCTGCGCTCGCGCCTGCTCAAGCTCGAGCAGGACCGCCAGTCGGCCGACCTGTCCGATCAACGCCGCGACCAGGTCGGGGGCGGCGGTCGGGCCGAGAAGATCCGCACCTACAACTTCAAGGAGAACAGGGTCTCGGACCACCGCATCAACCTCACGGTGCACAAGCTCGACAAGGTGCTCGCCGGTGAGCTCGACGACGTGGTCGACGCTCTGGTGGCCGACGAGCGCACCCGCCGCCTGTCCGAAGATGGCTGATCCGCACGTCGGTACCGGGTCGCCGGGGGCCGGCGCCGGCGATGAGCCGACGGCAGCGGGGCACGGGGGCATCCCCTGGCGGGAGCTCCTCGCCGAGGCCGAGACCCGTTTGGCTGCCGCCGGGCTCCCGTCGCCGGAGATCGACGCCCGGCGCATCGTCGAGCGGGTCACCGGCACGAACGGAGCCGGCCTCATCCTCGCCATGCAGGAACCCGCCACCGAGCGCGCTGTCGGCTTCCTCGACATGATGCTGGCGCGTCGCGAGGCCGGCGAGCCGCTGCAGTACGTCATCGGCGAGTGGGGCTTCCGCCACCTCGATCTGTTCGTCGACCGACGCGTGCTCATCCCCCGCCCCGAGACCGAGCAGGTGGTCGAGCAGGCACTGCTCGAGCTCGACCAGTTCGTGCGGTCGGGCGGCACCCCGGGACCGCCCGCCGACCGCCATCAGGTCGTCGACCTCGGCACCGGATCGGGCGCCATCGCCCTGTCGCTCGCCGTCGAACGGGCCGATACGCAGGTGTGGGCGGTCGAGCGCTCCCCCGATGCGACCGCGGTGGCCCGTGCGAACCTTGCCGGCATCGGCCGCGCCGCCACTCGGGTGCGCATCGTCGAGGGGTCGTGGTTCGACCCGCTGCCGACTGAGTTGCACGGTGGTTGCGCGCTCATCGTGTCGAACCCGCCCTACGTGGCCCCATCCGACCCGTTGCCGCCCGAGGTGGCCGAATGGGAACCGTACGATGCTCTGGTGCCTGGTGCCTCGGGCTTCGAGGCCATCGACACCATCGTGGCCGCCGCTCCCGAGTGGTTGGTACCCGGCGGAACGCTCGTGGTGGAGCTGGCCCCGAGCCAGGGCGAGGACGCTGTGGCTGCCGCCTGGGAAGCCGGGTTCGCCCACGCCGAGACCCGTCGCGACCTGGCCGGACGCACGCGGATGCTGGTCGCTCGCTCGCCGAGGTAGAGCCGCTGGCGCGTGCGCGGTCGAAGCGCCGGCGACTGCTCTAGAGTTCACCCCAGCCGCTCGACACCGACCGGCTCGTCGACCTCAGGGAGCTGCAGGATGTTCGGACGGAAGGCGAAGGCAGACGCCGAGTGGCTCGCTGGCGTGTCGTTCTTCGAGGGCTTCAGCTCCGACGAGCTGACCCGGGTCGCGACACTGGCCACCGAGGTCGACGCGGCTCCAGGTGCCGAGCTCACCGAGCAGGGCCGCATCGGCGACGTGTGCTACGTCATCGTCGAGGGCACTGCCGGCGTCTACGCCAGCGGCGAGCACATCGCGTCGCTGCACGAGGGCACGATGGTGGGCGAGATGGCTCTCATCGAGCGCGCACCCCGCAACGCCACGGTCGTCGCCGACACCGACATGGTGCTCGCAGCGTTCGACGCCAAGTCGTTCCACCAGCTGCTCGACGAGATGCCGAAGGCCAAGGAGCGGGTCCTGGCGCTGCTCAACTCCCGGGTAAAGGGCTGACAGGGGGCTTGGGTCGATCGTGGCCCTTGGCGGGGACCAGATCGTACCCAGGGGCAGGATCGGGGGGCGGCGAGTTGGTGTGGTGGTGCGGGCGGGATTGATCAGGCGGGGTTGATCAGGCGAGTGTGAACGTGCCGTCAACGACACGCGCGGCGCGGCCACATCCCTCGTCGGCCACGAAAGTGGCCATGACGTCGGGGTCGGTCGAGGCGGCCCAGGTGCGCCGGCCATCGGGCAGCAGGCACGCGGCGAGCGCTCGTTCGGCGGCTCCGTCACGGCCGTGCATCACGGTGTAGGCCTCGACGGTGACCGGCCCTTCGTGCTCGACCGCGGCCTCACGTGCGGGGACGGCGTCGACCTCGGCTTGGGGAGCCTCGTGGCGGAAGCCGCCCGTCGGTGGCTCGGTGGAGTAGAGGCCGAAGGCATGCTTCGAGATGAGTCCACCGTTGGCGGTGATGAGGCCGATGGACCCGGGATCGTCGCGGAGCACGCCGACCATGGTGGCGATGGAGTGGGTGACGTAGTCGTTCCACGGGCCGCCGGCGAAGGTGAGGCCGCCGGTGACGGTGAGCGGGCGGTCGAGGCCGAGCCCGAGCTCGTCGGCGCCGATCTGCACCGCGGAGGGGAAACAGGAGTACAGGTCGATGTGGGCCACGTCGTCGATGTCGACCCCCGCCAGCTCGAGGCAGCGGCGCCCGCCGACGCGGATGGCGGGGGAGCGGTGCAGGTCGTGGCGGAGCGACACCAATGCCTCGGTCGTGTCGGTGCCGGCGAGCGGGAACACCCAGCGGTCGCGGGAGATGCCGAGGGCGGCGGCGCGCTCGGCCGAGCAGAGGATGAGGGCGGCGCCCTGATCGACGCGGTCGTTCGACACGAGCCACTTCGTGTACGGGTATCCGATCCAGCGGTTGTCGGCGGTGGGGGTGGCGATCTCCTCGGCCGAGAAGCCGTGGCGCACGCTGGCGTAGGGGTTGGTCGCGGCGACCTGGCTGAAGCGCGACCACAGCCCGGCGATGTGCTGGAGGTGGGCGTCGGGTGAGCGGCCGGCAACAGCGCGCAGGGCGGTCTCGAAGACGGGGTAGACCTGCACCGGCATGGCAATGCCGAGGGCGGTCTCGGCCGGGTGGCTCATGTCGAGCTCGCCGCCGATGACGCGCGCAGGCGGGGTGGCGGGGTCCTGGCTGGCCCATGGCAGCGGGGTGCCTGCACGCCGCGCGGCCTGACGGGTGCGCCACGGCTCGCATCCCGTGACGATCACGGCGTCGGCACGGCCGGCGGCGATGTCGAGCGCGGCGGTGTTCACCAGGGACTGGGGGCTGTTGCCGCCCATGGGGGAGAGTGCGGTGTCGGCCGGCGAGATGCCCATGTGGTCGGCGAGCAGGCGCCCCGGATCGGGATGGCGCACCGCGAGGATGCTCACGACCCGCACCGAGTCGACCGCAGCGAGGAGCGCCGCAGCGCCGGCGTCGGTCACCGCGCGATGGACCGCCTCGGCCATCAGCGCCACCGGATCGGCCGCCTCCACGGGGGCGCCGGCTTCGAGGTTCACCTGGCCCACTCCCACCAGCACCGGGGTGCGGGGGTCGAGCTGTGCGGAGGGTGCGGCCATGGTCGTCGTGATCCCTTCGGTGCGGTTCAGTCGCCGAGTCCGGCCCGGGGAGGACCGACTCTCAGTTACTACTCTAAAAGAGTAGTTGCAGCCTATCCTTTCAAGGTAGGCTTTGCATGTGGAGATCTCACCGTTTCCGTACCACGGTCCGCTCGAACCCGATCAGGTCCACGGCCGTGACGACCTCGTCGCCGATGTGCTGGAGCGAGCTACCGCCCGGCGCGTCACCGCGATCCTCGGCCCTCGACGCTACGGGAAGACATCGCTGTTGCAGAAGGTCGCCGCAGAGCTGCGCGTCGGCGGTGCCGCCATCGTGTGGATCGACCTCTACGAGGTCGCTTCCATCGTCGACGTGGCGGTCCGCATCGACGACGCTCTCGCCGGGCTCACCGGCCCGCTGGCCGCGTCGGCCAACAAAATAGCGGCCGGTCTCGACATCAACCTCGGCGTGGTGAAGGTCCACTTCGCTTCCCGCGACCGCCCGGACCCCGAGGCCGTGCTGCACTCACGGATCGATGTGCTCGTCCGCGCCGCCCTCGCCCACCCCACTGTCATCGTCATCGACGAGTTCTCCGGCATCGTTCGCGTCCCCGGATTCGCAGGCCTCCTCCGCACCAAGCTGCAGCACCACTTCCAGGAGATAGGACTGCTGTTCGCCGGATCCGAACCGTCGACCATGCGGACCTTGTTCACCGACCGTGACGAACCCTTCTACGCCCAAGCGGACCTGGTCCACATCGGTCCACTCGACCGCGTCGCGGTGGCCGACATCGTCGGAGCCGGGTTCAGATCGACCGGCCGCGACGCCGGAAACCTCGCCGGCCTCATCCACCAGTTCAGCGGTGGACATCCACAGCGAACGATGCAGCTGGCCGACGCGGCGTGGCGAGCGGCCACCCCCGGCGACCGGTTCGACATGTCGGTGTGGGACGCGGCGGTGGCTGACATCCGCCGGGCGACGGCATCGGGGAACGAGAGGATCTACTCGAGCTTCGAGAACCGCGAGAAGGACGTGCTGCGCGTGCTCGCCTCCGGGGGAAGCATCTTCGGGCGGGCGGCTGAGCTGCTCGACGTCTCCAACGGTGCCGCACAGACGGCGCGGGCGTCGCTGCTCGCATCGGGCGACATCATCGAAGTGGACCGCACCTACGAGCTCGTCGATCCTGTGCTCGCCGACTGGATCCGGCAACGCCTGCCCATCTGACCCGTCACCTAGTATCCGGCCGTGGCCCCCGACACGTCCGCCTCCCCTTCGCCCGCCTCCCCGTCGCCCGACACCGCCGTCCGCGTCGCCATCGGCGCCGACCACGCCGGGTTCGCGCTGAAGCACCACCTCGTGGTCACCCTCGGCGACCTGGGCTTCGACGTGATCGACCTCGGCACCGACAGCGAGGAGTCGGTGGACTACCCGCCGATCTGCGCAGCCGTGGGCCGCGAGGTGGTCGAGGGTCGGGCCGACCGGGGCATCGTGCTCGGCGGTAGCGGCCAGGGCGAGCAGATCGCCGCCAACAAGGTCGACGGGGTGCGCGCCGCCCTGTGCAACGATCTGTTCACCGCCCGGCTCTCGCGCGAGCACAACGACGCCAACGTCCTGTCGATGGGCGGCCGCATCGTGGCGTTCGGCCTGGCCGACGAGATCCTGAAGCTCTGGCTCGACACCCCGTTCGAGGGTGGCCGCCACCAACGCCGGATCGACCAGATCACGGCCATCGAGGAGTCCTGATGCCCTGGCCCACCGACACCGATCCCGACGACGAGGTCACCGAGATCCTCGGGCGCGAGCTCGATCGCCAGAACACCACGATCCAGCTCATCGCGTCGGAGAACTTCACGTCGCCGGCGGTCATCGCCGCCACCGGTTCGGTGCTCACCAACAAGTACAGCGAGGGCTACCCCGGCAAGCGCTACTACGGCGGCAACGCGGTGATCGACGAGGTCGAGGACCTGGCCCGCCGCCGGGTGTGCGAGCTGTTCGGCGCCGAGCACGCAAACGTGCAGCCCCACGCCGGCGCCAACGCCAACCTCGCGGTGTACCTGGCGTTCCTCGAGGCCGGCGACACCGTGCTCGGCATGAGCCTCGACCACGGCGGTCACCTGACCCACGGGTCACCGGTGAACATCAGCGGCCGCATGTACGACTTCGTCCCCTACGGCGTCACGCCGTCCGACGAGCGCCTCGACTACGACCAGATCCGCGATCTTGCCGTCGCCAGCAAGCCGAAGATGATCGTGGCCGGCGCCACCGCGTACCCCCGCATCATCGAGCCCGAGCCGCTGCGGGCCATCGCCGACGAGGTCGGTGCCCTGCTGTTCTTCGATGCCGCGCACATCGCCGGGCTCATCGCCGGGGGTGTGCACCCCAACCCCGTGCCATACGCCGACGTCGTCACCTTCACCACCCACAAGACGCTGCGTGGCCCGCGTGGCGGCTGCATCCTCACCCGCGCCGAGCACGCTACAGCCATCGACAAGGCGGTGTTCCCGGGCCTGCAGGGGGGGCCGCTCGAGCACGTGATCGCCGCCAAGGCCATCGCGTTCCGCGAGGCGGCCGACCCGTCGTTCCGCACGTACGCGGCGCAGATCGTGGCCAACGCGCAGGCGCTCGCTGCCGCGCTCGCCGGGCATGGCTTCCGTCTCGTCTCGGGCGGCACCGACAACCACCTGATGCTGGTCGACCTGCGGCCCTTCGATGCCGGCCTCACCGGCAAGTTGGCCCAGGAGGCGCTCGACCAGGCGGGCATCACCCTCAACCGCAACGCGATCCCCGACGATCCCCGCTCCCCGTTCGTCACGAGCGGCCTGCGCATCGGCACGCCAGCGGTCACCACCCAGGGGATGACCGAGCCGGAGATGGCCACCATCGCCGAGCTCATCTCCCGCGCGCTGCGCGGCCGCGACGACGACGCCGAGTTGGCCTCGGTGCACGACGAGGTCACCACCCTCTGCGCCAAGTTCACCCCGTACCGCTGAGCGGTCGGTCACGACCGTGACGGGGTGGGGGCCCTACGTCGTGGTGCTCGCGGTGAGCGCCGCGACGACGCTGGTGGCCACGGGAGCGTGGCGTTGGCTCGCCGTTCGTCGACGGCTGGTCGTGCCGCCCGACGAGCGGAAGATCCACGCGGTGCCGCTGGCCACCCTCGGCGGGGTCGGGATGCTCGCCGGGTTCGGTGTCGGCCTGCTGTGGGCGTGGGGGAGCGGCGACTTCGCCGAGGTCTTCGGCGCCAGCACCGAGCCGCTCGGCGTGGCGCTCGCCGTGCTCGTCATCCACGGGGTCGGCGCCATCGACGAGGTGCGCAAGTGCCTGGGCAGCCCGAGCTACCTGCACGACGGCGTGTCGGCACCGGCGAAGATGGCCGGGATGGTGCTCGCCGGCAGCATCATGTCGATCGCCGGCGTCACGATCCTCCACTTCCGCGTGCCGTTCGGCGAGTCGCTCGGGTTCGGCGACCTGTTCGTGCTGTCGCCCGATCTGTCGGCGCTCGTCACCGTGGTCTGGGTGCTCGGCATGGCCAACGCCATCAACTTCATCGACGGCCTCGACGGGTTGGCGGCCGGCATCGTCGCCATCGCATCGGCCGCGTTCTTCCTCTACTCCGACCTGCTGGCCGGGGAGGGCTTGATCGACCCCGGCAACCTCGGCCCGTTGCTGTCGGTGATCGTGCTCGGCATGTGCCTGGGCTTTCTGCCATGGAACGTCCACCCGGCGAAGATCATGATGGGGGACAACGGCGCGCTGATGCTCGGGCTGCTCATGGCCGCGGCGACGATCTCGGTGGGCGGACGCTCGTCCGACCCGTTCTCCGGCCAGGCCTACTTCTTCTACGCACCGCTCTTCATCCCGCTCGTCATCCTCGGTGTTCCCATCATCGACACCGCGGCGTCGATCATCCGGCGGGCGATCAAGGGTGGTAGCCCGGCGGCGGCCGACAAGGGACACCTCCACCACCGCCTCATCCGACTCGGCCACGGCCAGTGGCGCAGCGTGGCCATCCTCTGGACGTGGACCGCGCTGCTGTCGGGCTTCGTGCTCTACCCCGCCTACTCGGGCCGCGGCAACGCCGTGGTGCCGTTCGGCATCGGTGCCCTGGCGCTGGCGCTCTACACCCTCTTGCACCCAGGAGTGCGGGCGGCTCGGGCCGCGGCCAACGGCGACGCCTCGTCCTCGGAGGTCGACGAGCCGGTTCGGTCCGAGGCGCCCGACGGCGACTAGAGTGCCCCGGGCCCCGATGCATCGGTACCCCGTTCGACTTGCAGCCGAGCGCGTGCCTTCGTAGGTTGCGCAAACATTCACAAGCACGCCAGATGGTGTGCCGGAGCAGAGGCAGCAGTGGATCAGCCAAGCACGTCGAGCACAGCATCGAACGCCCTCGCGTCGATCAAGGCTCCGCCGCGCAACTTCAATCCCCGTCGCAACGACCCCGTCTCGGTCGGCTTCGAGCTCGTGGGCACGCCGGCGTTGTCCAGCTTCCTCGGCTTCCTGCTCGACCGCGCCCTCGGCACCGGGCCACTCTTCGCTCTGTCCTTCGCCTTCCTGGGCGGCGTCACCGTCGTCGGTCTGGTGATGTGGCGCTACAACAACGAGATGGCCGAGCTCGACACCGAGCGTCGCGACACGAGTCGCCAGCGGGGCTACCGCCCGGCTCGCTGGGACCACACGACCACCAGTTCGGTCAGCTCCGCACCCGCCGATCCCGCGGTGCGCGAGGACGTGCCCACGTGACCGCCCTCACCACCCGCTTCGACCCGAGCTCGGCCCCCGAGCAGCAGGTCGCCAACCACATCGCCACCCGGGCCGCCTACCTGGCGCCAGTGCTGCTCGTGATCGCCGGCATCGGCTGGGGGCTCGACGGCGTCGCCTCGACCTCGGTGGCCGTGGGGCTCGTCGTCGTCAACTTCCTCCTCGCCGCGGCCATCCTCACCTACGCCGGCCGCATCTCCATCGCCCTGCTCATGGCCGCCACCATGTTCGGCTACATCCTTCGCCTCGGCGTCCTGGCCGGGGCGGTCCTCGCGCTGCGCAACCAGCCCTGGATGGAGATGCTCCCGTTCGGCCTGACGCTCATCGTCACCCACCTGGGCCTCCTGCTCTGGGAGACCAAGTACGTGTCGGCATCCCTCGCCTATCCCGGGCTCAAGCCCACGGCGACCTCGCCCGGATCCATCAAGGAGTAACGACCACCGTGGTGTTCAGCCTTGCGTTCCCCCCGATCAGCCATCTCCTCGAGTGGCCCGACATCTGGTTCGAGGGGACCTTCTACGCGATCAACAAGGTCGCGCTCATCAACATCGCCTCGGTGTTGCTGATCCTCGGCTTCCTCTTCGCCGCCGGCCGCAAGAAGGCCCTGGTGCCCACGGGCAGCCAGAACGCCACCGAGGCGTTCGTCGACTGGATCCGCAGCGACATCGTCATGCAGACCATGGGGCCCAAGGGCCTCAGTTGGACCCCGTTCCTCACGTTGCTGTTCATGTTCATCTTCGTGAACAACATCGCCGAGATCATCCCGCCGATCTACATGCCGGCCAACGGCCGCCTCGCCGGGCCGCTGGTGCTGGCGCTCGTGGTCTACGTCATCTGGAACTTCCAGGGGCTGAAGCACCAAGGTTTCGTCGGCTACTTCAAGGGTGCCCTCTTCCCGCCCGGTCTGCCGAAGTTCCTCTACGTCCTGGTGACCCCGATCGAGTTCATCTCGACCTTCCTCATCCGGCCGTTCTCCCACACCGTGCGGCTCTTCGCCAACATGATGGCCGGCCACATCCTGCTCGCGACCTTCGCCATCCTGACCGCGGCGCTCTGGGCCGCCCAGCCCTACGTCGTGCTCATCCCGCTGCCCTTCGCCATGCTCACCGGCGTGCTGATGTTCGAGATCGTCGTGGCCCTCCTGCAGGCCTTCATCTTCACCATCCTCGCCGCCGTCTACATCGGTGGGGCCATCAACCCCGAGCACTGATCCGCAGCACCCCGGCGGACGCCCGCCGGGCCCGTCCTCTGTCCCAGTAGCAGCACCCCATCACCCAGGAGACCAACACCACCATGTTGTCCGTTCTCGCTCAAGAAGCTGTCAGCGGCGCTGACACCATCGCCGCCTACGGCGCCCTCGGTGCCGGCTTCGCCTACGGCCTCGCCGCCATCGGTCCCGGCATCGGCATCGGCTACATCGTCGGCAAGTCCGTCGAGGCCATGGCTCGCCAGCCGGAAGCTGCGGGCATGGTCCGCACCACCATGTTCCTCGGCATCGCGTTCACCGAGGCGCTCGCGCTCATCGGCTTCGTGGTCTTCATCCTCCTCGGCATCTAGGAGCAACCGTGCGCATTCGTACCGCCATCGTGGCGGCACTGGTGCTGGTCGGTGCGACCTTCGGGTTCGCGTCGCCGGCCAGTGCCTCAGAAAGCATCGGCTCCTGTGTCGCCGAGGTCGCAGCCGAGCTCGAGGGGCTCACGGCCGAGGGTCTGTCCGAGGAGGAGGCCCTTCACGAGGTCGAGGCCCAGGCCGAGGCCTGCGTCGAGGCCCCGAACCCGGTGTTCCCCGCGGCCAACGAGCTCATCTGGATCAGCATCTCGTTCGCGATCGTGCTGTTCCTCGGGCTCAAGTTCGCCCTTCCCGCCGCCACCGCGGCGATGGGTGCTCGCACCGAGAAGATCCGCACCGACCTCGAGACCGCCGAACGCACCCGCACCGACGCCGAGACCGAGGCGGCCAAGTACCGCGAGTCGCTCGGCGACGCCCAGGCCGAGTCGGCCCGCATCATCGACGAGGCACGCGCGGATGGGGAGCGGGTCAAGGCGGCGAAGATCGCCGAAGGCGAGGCACAGGCAGCAGAGATCCTCAGCCGCGCTACCTCAGAGGCTGAGTCGCGCAAGGCCCAGGCCCTGTCCGACCTCCGCTCCGAGGTCGTCGCCCTCGCGGTGGGCGCCGCCGAGCAGGTCGTCCAGCGCAACCTCGACGCATCGGCCCAGTCCGAGCTCATCGAGAACTACATCAACCAGGTCGGATCCCAGAACTGATGTCGATGTTCGGGTCCACCGCCGATGGGAGGACGTGATGGTCGGAGACCACGCTGCGGCGTACGCCGAAGCACTCTTCGCCGTGACCCGCGTGGAGGGCAACCACACGCGGGTCGAAGACGAGCTGTTCCGGTTCGCCCGGGCCTTCGAAGGGTCCGAGGAGCTCCAAGCGGCTCTCGCCGACCCGGCGACACCGGCGGCTCGCCGCCAGCAGATCGTCGAGGACCTCCTCGCCAGCGCGGCCAGCGGCACCACGGTGGGCATCGTCTCGCTCATCGTCGCCAGCGGTCGCGTCAACGACCTTCCCGAGATCGTCGACGCCTTCGTCGAGCGCGTCGCTCAGCAGAGCGGCAGCCGGATCGCCACCGTGCGCTCCGCGGTCGAGCTGAGCTCGGACCAGCAGGAGCGCTTGGCTGCGGCCCTGCGCACCTCTGTCGGTCACGAGGTCACCGTCAAGGTCATCGTCGATCCCAGTGTCCTGGGTGGGATCGTCACCCAGATCGGCGACACCGTCATCGATGGCAGCGTCCGGCGCCGCCTCCACCAGCTGCGCGAAGCATTCTGAGCCCGAGCAGGAGATCTGCGAGATCCAATGGCTGACTTGAACATCAACACCACCGACATCGCTGCCGCCCTCCGGGCCAACCTCGAGGGCTTCAAGCCCACGCTCGAGGCCACCCAGGTGGGCCGCGTCCTCGAGGTCGGCGACGGCATCGCCCGCATCTCGGGTCTCCCGGGTGCGGCCGTGAACGAGCTCCTCGAGTTCGAGAACGGTCTCCTCGGCCTGGCCCTCAACCTCGACGAGGGCTCCATCGGTGCCGTGGTGCTCGGTGAGGTCGACGAGATCGAAGAGGGACAGGCCGTTCGCGCCACCGGCGACATCTTGTCGGTTCCGGTCGGCGACGGCCTCCTCGGTCGCGTCGTCAACGCCCTCGGCGAGCCCATCGACGGCAAGGGCGCGGTCTCCAACGTCCAGACCCGACGCATGGAGGTCCAGGCGCCCGGCATCATGGGCCGCAAGCCCGTGCACGAGCCGCTCCAGACCGGCATCAAGGCCATCGACGCCATGATCCCCATCGGCCGTGGCCAGCGCGAGCTCATCATCGGCGACCGCAAGACGGGCAAGACCGCCGTCGCCATCGACACGATCATCAACCAGAAGGGCCTGGGGGTGAACTGCGTCTACGTGGCCATCGGCCAAAAGGCGTCCACCGTGGCCCAGACCGTCGCCACCCTCGAGCAGCACGGTGCCATGGACTACACGGTCGTCGTGGTCGCTCCGGCGTCCGACTCCGCTCCGTTCAAGTACCTGGCCCCCTACGCGGGATGTGCCATGGGCCAGCACTGGATGGACAACGGGGCCCACGCCCTCGCCGTCTACGACGACCTCTCCAAGCAGGCCGAGGCCTACCGCCAGATGTCGCTGCTGCTGCGCCGTCCGCCGGGCCGCGAGGCCTACCCGGGCGACGTGTTCTACCTGCACAGCCGCCTGCTCGAACGGGCCGCCAAGCTCTCCGACGAGCTCGGCGCTGGTTCCCTCACCGCCCTCCCGGTCATCGAGACCAAGGCGGGCGACATCTCGGCCTACATCCCCACCAACGTGATCTCGATCACCGATGGGCAGATCTTCCTCGAGGACGACCTCTTCAAATCGGGCGTGCGGCCGGCCATCAACGTCGGCCAGTCGGTCTCCCGAGTTGGTGGCGCCGCCCAGATCAAGGCCATGAAGACAGCGGTGGGCACCATGAAGGGCGACCTCGCCCAGTTCCGCGAGCTCGAGGCGTTCGCCTCGCTCGGCTCCGAGCTCGACGCGGTGTCCCAGGCCCAGCTCGACCGTGGATACCGCCTCGTCGAGCTGCTGAAGCAGGGTCTCAACTCGCCGATGTCGGTCGAGGAGCAGGTCGTGTCGATCTTCGCAGGTACCCGCGGCTATCTCGATCCGGTGCCGGTCACCGACGTGAAGCGCTTCGAGTCAGAGCTGCTCGACTGGTTCCGCTCCCGGCACGGCGACGTGCTGAGCGCCATCAAGACCGACGGCAAGGTGCCCGACGAGGACGCCTTCGTCGCCGCCATCGAAGCCTTCGGCGCCCAGTTCCAGCCCCCGGCGGGAGCCCCCGGCGCCGAGCCCGACGCCCAGGACCAGGCCGACGCCGAGAGCCGCCTCGCCGGAGGACGCCGCGAGGGGATCCTCCCCGAGGAGGAGACCACGCGCGAGGGTGACGCCTCCTAATGGCCGGCGGCAAGGAGCGCATCCTCCGGCGACGGATCACCTCGGTCCAGTCGACCAAGAAGATCACCCGCGCCATGGAGCTCATCGCGGCCACTCGCGTGGCCAAGGCCCAGCAGCGGGCGGCCGAGGCGCGCCCCTACGCCGAGCAGATCACCGGCGTCATCCAGGACCTCGCCGAGGGTGGGGCCGACGTCGACCACCCGCTGCTGCGCAAGGTCGAGGATCCACAGAAGGTGGCGTTCGTCGTCATCACCTCCGACCGAGGCCTTGCCGGCGCCTACAACAGCTCGGTCATCCGTGCGGCCGAGCGCGAGATCATGGCGCTGCGCGCCCAGGGCAAGGACTACTCGCTGGTCATCATCGGCAAGAAGGCCGAGACGTACTTCCGGTTCCGGAACTACACGATCGACGCCGTCTACCACAAGATCAGCGACACGCCCCGCTTCGAGGACGCTCGCATGGTGGCCCAGCAGGTGAACGACATGTTCATCGACGGCGATGTCGACCAGGTCGAGCTCATCTACACCCGCTTCCTCACCCTCGCCTCCCAGCAGGTGGCGGTGCGGCGCTTCCTGCCGCTGCAGACCCGTGAGCGCACCGACACCAGCGAGGCGTTGGCCGGCTTCGAGTTCGAGCCCTCGGCCGAGGGCGTCCTCACCGCGCTGCTGCCCCGCTACGTCGAGGCCCGGCTCTTCGCCGCCCTCCTCGACGCCGCCGCATCCGAGCACGCCAACCGGCAGCGGGCCATGAAGGCCGCCACCGACAACGCCGAAGAGCTCATCATCAAGCTGTCCCGGGCCATGAACCGTGCCCGCCAGGATTCCATCACCACCGAGATCATGGAGATCGTCAGCGGCGCCGAGGCGCTGCGGGCCGACAAGGGAGACGTGAGCGACCTGCTCCTCGACCGAATGTTCGCCGCCGACATCTTCCCCGACCACAGCGTCCGCTGACCTGTCCAGGAGACTGAGCACATGACCGTCACCGACACCCCCGGGACCAGCCTGAAGAACGGCCGCGTGGTTGGCATCGCCGGCCCGGTGGTCGACGTCGAGTTCCCCGCCGACGCCCTGCCCGAGATCAACTTCGCCATCGCCATGGACATCGTGGTCGACGGCCAGCCCGTCGAGATCCGCGCCGAGGTCGCCCAGCAGATCGGCGACAACCGCGTGAGGGCCGTCTGCCTCAAGCCCACCGACGGACTCACTCGTGGCGCGGTGGTGCGCAACACCGGTGAGGGCATCACCGTGCCGGTGGGCGACGCCGTCCTCGGCCACGTGTTCAACGTGATCGGCCAGTCCCTCGACGTCGACGACATCGGCGAGGTCGCCGACCGATGGGAGATCCACCGCCCGGCTCCCGCCTTCGACACGCTCGAGCCCAAGGCCGTGATGTTCGAGACCGGCATCAAGGTCATCGACCTGCTCACCCCCTATCAGCAGGGCGGCAAGATCGGCCTGTTCGGCGGAGCTGGTGTGGGCAAGACCGTGCTCATCACCGAGATGATCAACCGGGTGGCCACCAACCACGGCGGTGTGTCGGTGTTCGCCGGTGTGGGCGAGCGCACCCGTGAGGGCACCGACCTCTTCATCGAGATGGCCGAGACCATCATGGGCGACGGCACGACCTCGGTGCTCGACAAGGCCGCCCTGGTGTTCGGCCAGATGGACGAGCCGCCCGGCGTGCGCCTCCGTGTCGCCCTGTCGGCGCTCACCATGGCCGAGTACTTCCGCGACGTGCAGCAACAGGACGTGCTCCTCTTCGTCGACAACATCTTCCGCTTCGTGCAGGCCGGCTCCGAGGTGTCCACCCTCCTCGGCCGCATGCCGTCGGCCGTGGGCTACCAGCCCACCCTCGCCGACGAGATGGGCCAGCTCCAGGAGCGCATCACCTCCACCCGGGGTCGCTCCATCACCTCGCTGCAGGCCGTCTACGTGCCCGCCGACGACTACACCGATCCGGCGCCGTTCACCTCGTTCACCCACTTCGACGGCACCACCGAGCTCAACCGCGACATCGCGGCGCTCGGCATCTACCCGGCCGTCGACCCGCTCGCCTCGAGCTCCACCATCCTCTCGCCCGAGGTCGTCGGTGTCCGCCACTACGACGTGGCCCGACGGGTGCAGGAGGTCCTCCAGCGCTACAAGGAGCTGCAGGACATCATCGCCATCCTCGGTCTCGACGAGCTCTCCGAGGAGGACCGCATCACGGTGTCTCGTGCCCGCAAGGTGCAGCGCTTCTTGTCCCAGCCCATGTACGTGGCCGAGGTGTTCACCGGCCTCCCCGGCGTTACCACGCCGGTCGAGGAGACGGTCGACTCGTTCGAGCAGCTCGTCAACGGCGACCTCGACGACCTTCCCGAGCAGGCCTTCCTCAACGTGGGTGGCGCCGATGACGCTCGGGCCAAGGCCGCCCAGCTGGCCGGGAGCTGACGTGCTGCAGGTCGAGCTCGTCTCGCCCGAGAAGATCCTCTTCTCCGGGGAAGCCGAGATGGTCGTCGCCCGCACCGCCGGCGGTGACATCGCCTTCCAGCCCGGCCACGTGCCGTTCATCGGCACGCTGGCCGACCACCCGGTACGGATCTTGTTCGCCGGTGGCCAGGAGGAGATGGTGGCGGTGCACGAGGGCTTCGTCGAGTGCGCCCACGACCGCGTCACCATCCTGTCCGACATCGCCGAGCTGTCGAGCCAGATCGACGTGAACCGGGCCGAGGCCGCCCGGGCCCGAGCCGAGGCCAACGCCGACCAGCTCGACGAGTCCACCCGCGAGGCGGCCTTGCGACGGGCCCAGGTGCGCATCCAGGTCGCCGGAAGCTGAGAGGTGCCCGCCACGAGCGTCCCTCCCAGCGGGCGTTCAGGGCCGCCGTTCGCCGCCGTTCGCCGCCGTCGCGCTGTTGTGCCTGGCGGCCGCAGCGGTGATCATCGTCGCGCTCGTTGCTGACGACTCCGACGGTCCGGAGTCGGAGGAGGTGGGTTCGCCCATGGGCGACGCTTCCGACGATCGTGCGGTGAGCGGCGAGTGCGAGAACGTCCACGCCGCCCACGCGGTTGCGATGTGGAGCGCGGTGATGGCCGACGAGATGACGTCGGCCGAGTGCCCGTGGCCCTACGAGCCCTTCCTCACCTCGATGGACGGCGGCAAGGAGGACGCCTCGCTCGCCGCACCGTTCGAGGCGCGCTGCTACGACGACCTGTGGCAGATGCTCTCCACCATGTCGGTCGGCGTCTGCCAGGTGGCGCGGATCGCCGACTGGCCCGCCCCGGGGTTCGTGTTCGGGTTCACCTACGCCGTGGGTCCTCCCGGCTGCCCGGCGGACACCGCTGTCGTGGTGATGTCGGTCGCGGAGCACGCCACTCGAGCGCTGCGCGACGCGAGCGCCCATGACGTCGCGTCGTCAGCCGACCCCACGTTCGTGCTCGGGCGGTGGGTGATCACCCTCACGGGAAGCGGCGACATCCAGCCGATCGCCGAGGAGCTCCGGTCGCTCGGCGCTGCCGAGGTCACGGCCTAGCGCATGGCTGGTCCGTCGACCTGACCGTGTGGTCGACGAACGCCTGGCACGCGATCGAGAAGATCGTGTAGCTGCCTCCCCGGTACGGGATACCCGCGCGCCTCGCCGTCGGGTCGACCCGGTGGAGCCGCTCGGAACCGCCGCCGGCCATCATGAGCAGCGAGTTCACGTCGTTCGATTCGACGCCCGGCCGCAGCTCGGCCCCGAACAGATCGACCATGGCGTCGATGCGCTCCTGCTGGAACCGGCGAAGGCGCGACATCCACTCGAGTGCCCCGGCCCTCACCTCCTGATGTCGTCGGGATTCGTCGTGGTCATCGCAGGAGCCGGTCTGGTCGGGATCGACCGCCGACGTCGAGTCAGTCGGGGATGACGATGTGCTCGAGCCCCTCCGGGGGCTCGGGCCAACGCATGTCCAAGGCCTCGAGAGCCTCGAGCACCACCGAGCCGACGACGAGGTCGCGGAACCACTTCTGGTCGGCCGGCACCACGTACCAGGGCGCCACGTCGGTGCTCGTGCGGGCGATGGCCTCCTCGTAGGCGCGCTGGTAGTTGTCCCAGCGCGCCCGGGCATCGAGGTCGCCTGACTCGAACTTCCAGTGCTTGGTGGGATCGTCGAGTCGGTCCTGCAGCCGCTGGTGCTGCTCGTCGCGGGAGATGTGGAGGAAGAACTTGCGCACCACGGTGCCTTCGTCGACGAGCATCCGCTCGAAGTCGACGAGGTGGTCGAAGCGTCGCTCCCATCGCTCGGCGGGGACGAGCTCGTCGATCCGCACCACCAGGACGTCTTCGTAGTGACTGCGGTTGAACACCACGATCTCGCCGTCGGCGGGAGCGGCGGCGTGCACCCGCCAGAGGAAGTCGTGGGCCCGCTCCACCTCGGTGGGACGACCGAACGGCACGGCTCGGATGCCGAGCGGACTGCCGTCGCCGAACACCCGGCGTGTGGTGCTGTCCTTGCCGGACGTGTCCATCCCCTGTAGCACGACGAGGACCTTCGCCGCCTTCGTCGCGTGCAACCGTTCCTGAAGTTCGCCGAGGCGTGCGCTGATGGTGCCGTTGGCGTCCTGGGCGGCCGACTTCGCGACCTCCGGATCACCGTCGACCCAGTCGTCGCCCCTGGTGGGCAGGTCGTCGAGCCGCACAGGCCGACCCGGCATGACGACAAATGGCGTGGGGTCGAACGCGATGGCTGGATCGTCGGGGTTCATCGCACCTGCCTACCCGGCCTCGGGCCTCGGTACCGGACATTGGCGCCTGGGTAGGGTCGCCGCTGTGGCCCGCTCCCGCCTTGCCGTCGCCCTCATGGTCCCCGAACCGCATCGCACCGAGATCGACGGACTTCGCCGGGCCGTCGGCGGCGACCTTGCCCGCATCGAACCGCACATCACCCTGGTGCCGCCGGTGAACGTGCGCGACGAGGCGATGGGGGAGGCATTGTCCATCCTCCGTGACGCCGCGGCGGCCCAGGAGGGACCACTCGACCTCACGATCGGGCCGGCGGCGTCGTTCGCCCCGACCAATCGCGTGCTCTACCTGAGAGTGGACGGGTCCCCGATCGTGCTCAGCGCCCTGGAGCGCTTGCGCGCGTCGGTTCTCCAGGGCGTCCTCCGCCGCGACGAGCAACGAGCCTTCGTCCCGCACGTGACCCTCACCAATCGGCTCGGGGGCCACGGTTCGCCCTCCGGCGAGGGGACCACGGAATCCGACGACGACATTTCGATCGTCGCACACGCCGTGTCGTTGCTGGGTCACTACCAGGTGTCGGCGCGGTTCGAGCGGCTCGATCTGCTGTGCTACGGCCTCGAGGACCGGCGGTGGACGACGGTGGCCGACGCCTCGTTGGAGCCTCGGCGGATCGTCGGACGGGGCGGCCTGCCGGTCGAGCTCACCGCATCGACCGTTGTCGATCCCGAGACGCTGGACTTCGTCGGCTCGTTGCCCGAGCACGAGCGCCCGTCGCAGCCGCTCGACGCGTCGGGCTCCCGTGTTGTGGTGACGGCACGACGCGCCGGGCAGGTGGTGGGTGTGGCGCTGGCCCGAGCCGCCGGCCGCAGCGGCGTGCTCGATCACGTCGTCGTCGCGCCCGGTGAACGCCGCACCGGTGTCGGTGCCCACCTGCTCGCCACCGTGCAGCTCGAGATGGCGAGACTCGGTGCTCGCACCGCATCGACGGCGCGGCCCGTCGACGGCGTGGCCCGGCACCTCCTCGACGCGCACGGTTGGCGGGCGGTGGGCGATGCAACGTTGACCACTACGCTGAACGTATGAGGGTCCGACTCGGTCGCAAAGGCGACTACGCCGTGCGTGCAGTCCTCGACCTCGCTCGCCACGAGGGTGCTGGTCGGCGCAAGACCCGCCAGATCGCCGATGACATGGCGATTCCCGAGAGCTACCTTCCCCAGATCCTCTCTGAGCTCGTGACCGCGGGCCTGGTCACGTCGCTTGCCGGGCGCGACGGTGGCTACGCGCTGGCCGCGCCGTCGGCCACCACCACCCTGTTGCAGGTGATCGAGACGGTCGAGGGCGCGGTCGACCTGGCCGAGTGCGTGTTGACAGGTGGTCCGTGCAGCTGGGAGACCGAGTGCGCGGTGCACAGGTTCTGGTCGTCGGCCCAGGACGCGCTCCGCGACCGCTTGGCCGAGGTGACCTTCGCCGACATCGCCCAGGTCGACGTCGTGCTGTCGGCCGCTGATCCCAGCCGGATCATATCCTGATCGACGCTCCCGCCGGTTGGTAGGAACAGGTGGGGTCCTCGGCGAGCGGGTCGCCGGTCGTGGCGAACGCGTGGGATCGCGAGCCCCCACACACCTCGGCGAACTCGCAGATCCCGCACCTCCCGCCGAGGCGAGCGGGGTCGCGCAGCGATCGTAGGAGCGGCGAGTCGGTGTAGATCGTCGAGAACGGACGATCTCGCAACGATCCGGCAACCAGCGGCAGGAAGCCGCTGGGGTAGACCGAGCCACGGTGGTCGATGAACGCGAAGCCTCGGCCGGCGTTCACGTTGATGGGCGGGCGGGGGCGCCGGGGACCTGGCGAACCCCCGCCCGTTCCCACCACCTCGGCGGTGCGTGTCCGCAACGCCGAGCGGAGGGGGCCGACCGGGAACGCCCGGTCGACGTCGTCGACGCCGCGACGCTGGATGGCCAGGCGACGGAAGTGCGGAGCCTCGGTGGCCTTGACCGGCACCAGCGGTGCGATGTCGTGGAGCCAGTGGAGGACCTCCTCCACCTCGTGGGCCCCGAGTGGGGTGAGCGATCCGCCGCGACCGGTGGGGACGAGGAAGAACACGCTCCACAGGGCGATGTCGGCGAGCACGACGCGGGCGAGTATGTCGGGGAGCTCGTGGACGTTGTCGCGCGTGACGGTGGTGTTGATCTGGAGCCGCATGCCCAGCTCACGCACGGTGCGTGCAGCGTGCACCGTGGCGTCGAACACGCCGTCGATACCGCGGAACCCGTCGTGGGTGGCTGCGGTCGCACCGTCGAGGGAGAGGGACACCGCCTTGGCGCCCGCGAGCTGCAGCTCGGCGAGAGAACCCCGGGTGAGACGTGGGGTCACCGATGGCGAGACCGCGATGTGGAGACCTGCCGCTGTGCCGTGGGCGACCAGTTCGACCAGGTCAGGGCGCTCGAAGGGGTCGCCCCCAGTGAGCACCACCATCGGCCGCGGCGCGTCGTAGCCCGCCAGGTCGTCGAGCAGACGCCGCCCGTCGTCGGTCGACAGCTCGAGCGGGTCGCGGTGGGGGATGGCGTCGGCACGGCAGTGCTGGCAAGCCAACTGGCAGGCGCGGGTGACCTCCCAGATCACGATGAACGGCCGCGTCGCGAGGTCGTGGTGCAGCTCCCGGATCGGGTGGAGTGATTGGAGCGTCACCGGACACCCACCGGGGCGAGAGCCGTGCTCACCTGGTCGGCCGCAGCCTCGCCCGAGCGGATGCACGCGGCCAGTCCGAGCCCGTCGTAGGCGGCGCCGGCGAGGACGACCCCCGGATGGCCGCTGAGCTGTCCTCGGATCGCGTCGAGGCGCGCCACGTGACCGACCTCGAGCTGTGGGAGCGCATGTGGCCAGCGGGCGACCTCCACCTCGACCGGTCGCGACCTCAGACCGGTTGCATCGGCCAGATCGTCACCGAGGCGCCGGGCCAGCTCGGCATCGTCGAGCTCTGTGATCATCTCGCTGCGGGCGCGCCCTGCGGACAGGCGGACGAAGAAGTGGTGGGGGTGGTCGAGGTGCGCCCACTTGGCGCTGAGGAAGGTGGCCGCCTTGAGGAGCCGGCCGCTGCTCGACGGCACGAGCAGGCCTGTGCTCCGCAGTGCGGCCACGCCATCGGTGTCGCGCCGGTCGTAGACGGCGACCACCGTGGCCACAGTGGCGGTGGTGACCTGGTCGAGCTCGTCGGCGGTCTGGCGGGCCATCGGCGTGAGCACGCGGGCCGCGGCCGAGGCCGGAAGCGCCACCACCACCGCATCGGCGTGCAGCGGCGGCCCGGACGGTCCGTCGACGTGGTAGCCGTCGGCCACCGGGCGGATCGCCTGTACGGGGTGCCCCCTCCTGGCGACGACATCGGTGCCATCGAGGAGCTGGTCGACAAGGGTGCTCAACCCCGTGGTGAACGACAGGAACGACGGTGGCGATCCGGCTCCCCGCGCCCGATGGGCGAGCAGGATCGAACGGTGGCCGGTGGCGAGGTGCGCGAGCTGTGGCACCGTCGCCCGCATGCTGAGGCGAGTGACGTCGCCAGCGTGTAGGCCGCCGAGCACCGGGTCGACCAGCCGGTCGGTGACCTCGTGGCCGAAACGTCGGCTGATGTAGGCGCCGACACCGACGTCGTCGCGTTCGGGTCCCCGTGGGATGAGAGGTTCGAGCGCGGCGCGTGCCAGCCCCCGGGCGGACAGCACGCGTGAGCCGAGCATGGGGACGAGTCGGGTGGGGCCCGCGGGTCCGACACCGGCCGGGAGCCGCCGGAGATGGCCGCCGCTCCAGATCGATGCCGAACCGGGCCGGGCCGTCACCAGTCGCTCGGAGAGGCCGATCTCGTCGACGAGGGCGAGGACCGGAGCGATGCCGTGGAGCGATTCGGCACCGACGTCGATCCAGTGGTCGGCTACCTCGACGGTGTGGACCTGGCCACCGAGCCGTGAGCTCGCCTCGAGTAGGGTCACCCGCGCGCCGTGCAGGGCGAGTCGGCGGGCGGCCACGAGCCCGGCCACCCCACCGCCGACGACCACCACATGAGCTGGGCCGCTGTGTTCCTGGCTGGTTGCCAAGGTGTCCATGGTGCCTCCCGATCGACCTACTCTGAGTAACATACTCAACGTTTAGCTCGCTAGTTACCAAATCCTTTCGGAGGATCACCGATGTCGCCGCCCGCCCCGACCGCCCCGCTCATCATCCAAGGAGGCTTGGGTGTCGCGGTCTCGGGATGGCGCCTGGCCCGGGCGGTGGCGAGCGCCGGGCAGATGGGCGTCGTGTCGGGCACCGCCATCGATGCCGTCCACGCCCGCCTGCTCCAAGACGGCGATCCAGGAGGCCACCTGCGTCGTGCCTACGAGGCGTTCCCGATCCCCGGAGTGGCCGAGCGGGTGCTCGAGCGGTGGCTCGTCGCCGGCGGCCGCCCCGCCGGCCGACGGTACCGGGCGCACCCGATGCTCACCGTCGAGCCCGAGCGCTTCCACCTCGAGCTCATCGTCGTGTCCAACTTCGCCGAGGTGTGGCTCGCCAAGGACGGCCACGACGGCATGGTCGGCATCAACTACCTGGAGAAGATCCAGATGGCGACAGCACCGTCGGCCTACGGGGCGATGCTCGCCGGTGTTGACACGGTGCTGATGGGTGCCGGAATCCCCTCGGCCATCCCGCGGGTCCTCCGCGAGCTGGCCGCGCTGCAGCCGACTTCGCTCACCCTCGACGTGGCCGGGGCGTCGCCGTCCACCGAGCACGTCACGAGGTTCGATCCGGCCGTCGTCGGGCTGCCGGTCCACGCGCCCCGACGTCCACGCTTCTTCGCCATCGTGTCGTCGGCGTCCCTCGCCAAGTTCCTCGCTCGCGATGTCGAGACCCGACCCGACGGTTTCATCATCGAGCGGCCCACAGCGGGCGGCCACAACGCTCCGCCGCGAGGCAAGCTGCAGCTCGATGGCGTCGGCCAGCCGATCTACGGCGACCGCGACGACGTCGACCTCGCCGCCGTGGCCTCGCTCGGCTTGCCCTTCTGGTTGGCGGGGGCCGACAGCACGCCCGACGGTCTGGGGTCGGCGGTCGCATCAGGTGCCGCCGGCATCCAGGTGGGGACGGCCTTCGCCTTCTGTGCCGAGTCCGGCATCACCGACGAGCTGCGCACCGCGGTGCTCGACGACGTGGTGGAGCAGGCGGTGACGGTGCGCACCGACCCACGCGCCTCACCGTCGGGGTTCCCGTTCAAGGTGGTGTCGGTGCCGGGCACGGTGTCGGAACCCGAGGTGTACGACGAACGACGCAGGGTCTGCGACCTCGGGTATCTGCGGACCCCGTACGAACGATCCGACGGCACGCTCGGCTACAGGTGCCCCTCCGAACCGGTCGACGCCTACGTGCGCAAGGGCGGCGACATCGCCGACACCGTCGGCCGCAAGTGCCTGTGCAACG
Source organism: Acidimicrobiia bacterium (assembly GCA_016649895.1). Classification (GTDB taxonomy): domain Bacteria; phylum Actinomycetota; class Acidimicrobiia; order Acidimicrobiales; family SKKL01; genus Actinomarinicola. The sequence goes on from JAENWR010000025.1 coordinate 26,232, forward strand.
GCCTCACCGCCACTGTCGGGTTGGGCCAGGTGCGCCGCGACGGCGTCGAGCCTGCACTGGTCACCGCCGGCGACGCGGTGCGCACGATCGGGACCTACCTCGGAGCCGATGGGTCCTACACGGCGAGCGACGTGATCGACCACCTGCTGTTGGCGGTGTCGACGGGCGGCGGTCAGTCGAACTCGATCGAGCTGTAGGGGCGCAGCTTGTCGAGGCGGTGGGTGGCGGTCACCATGCGCACCGTGCCGGACTTCGAGCGCATGACCAGCGAGTACGTGGTGGCGGTCGAGTCCTTGTAGGTGACACCCCGCAGGAGCGCGCCGTCGGTGATGCCGGTGGCCGCGAAGAAGCAGTTGTCGCCAGCTACGAGATCGTCGGTGGTGAGCACCCTGTCGAGGTCGTAGCCGAGCTCGATGGCAGCGGCCCGTTCGGCGTCGTCGCGGGGCCAGAGGCGGCTCTGCATCTCGCCACCGAGGGCCTTCAGCGCCGCAGCGGTGATGACACCCTCGGGAGTGCCGCCGATGCCGAAGAGGATGTCGACACCGGAGTCGGGCATCGCGGCGGCGATGGCACCGGCGACGTCGCCGTCGGAGATGAGCTGGATGCGGGCGCCGGTGGCGCGCACCTCGGCGATGAGCTCGTCGTGGCGGGGGCGGTCGAGGATGACGGCTGTGAGGTCGCGCACGTTGGTGCCCTTCACCTCGGCGACCGCGGCGAGGTTCTCCGCTGGCGACTTGGTGATGTCGATGACCTTGGCGGCCCGGGGCCCCACGGCGATCTTGTCCATGTAGACGCACGGGCCCGGGTCGAACATGGCACCACGTTCGGCGACGGCGATGACGGCCAAGGCGTTCGGTAGGCCCTTCGAGGTGAGGGTGGTGCCATCGATGGGATCGACCGCGATGTCGCACTGGGGAGGTGTGCCGTCGCCGATGTGCTCGCCGTTGAACAGCATGGGCGCCTCGTCCTTCTCGCCCTCGCCGATGACGACGATGCCGTCCATCGGCACGGTCTCGAGCAGCAGGCGCATGGCGTCGACCGCGGCGCCGTCGGCCCCCTCCTTGTCACCCCGGCCCACCCAGCGCGCCGCCGCGAGCGCTGCGACCTCGGTGACCCGAACGAGCTCCATGGCCAGGTTGCGGTCCGGGGCCTCACGTTGCTGATCGGTCATGTCGTGACCCTAGCCAGCACCGCGAGCCCGGTCCGTACCCGGGGACGCCCCGGGTGGCTGGTGCGTGCCAGGATGCGGCATGGCTGTCTCTCGATGTCCCTCCTGTGGCGATCTCTACCTGACAGGTGTCGACACCTGCGTGATGTGCGATGTCCCCCTCGTCGAGATCGACGACGCTGGCCCCGAGCCGGTGGCGGGGGACGATCCCCGACCGCCGGCGGAGTTCGAACGCCGCGAGCTGCACACCTGGACGATGGAGGGACGACGCCTGCTCGACGGGATGCTCCAGCGTTCGGGCATCCCACGGTCCTGGCAGGGCGCGGCGCTGCTCACGCCCGATGTCGAGCACGACCGGGTCTCCGAGATGGTGTCGATGGTGGGGGCGGGCGACGCCAGGGTGGGGGTCGACCCCGACGTCGTCGACCCCGTCGTCGTCGACGACGACGACGCCGCTGACGAGGCCGGTGCCGCCATCGATGTCGCCTACGACCTGTCGGAGTGGACCGACCTGGCCCGCGGCGACCTCATCGCCGAGCTGGCCGAGGCCGAGGTCGAGCACGGCTGGGACGACGAGGGCGACCTGGTCGTCAACCTCGCCGACGAGGACCGCGTCGACGCCATCTTCGCGCGGCTCACCGCCGACGACGCGGGTGCGGCCGAGGGCGGTTCGGCCCTCGACGGCGACGAGGCTGGCAACGGGATCGATGACATCGACGCTCTCTCCGACGGCGGCGAGGACGACGACGACGACGGGCTCCTCGTGCAAGAGACGCTCTCCGACCTGTTCGTGGGTGCCGACCGCCTGATGCGGAACCCGCTCGATGCCAACGCGGCCCTCCTCGCCATCGGCGGGCGCGACGCCATCGGCAGCTTCCGCCTGCCGTTCGGGTTCGAGCGCCGGCAGTGGCAGACCATCCTCGGCGCGGTCGACGAGCTTGCCGACTCGTTCGATCCCGAGGGCCTCGATGACGACGCCATCCGCGAGCGCGCATCGCACCTCAGGGGCCTCCTCCGCGACGTCGTCTGACGGCCAGCCGCGCCTTGTCCCAAGGATCGACCGCATGCCTCAAGCGCTTGGGTGGAGTTGACACCGGTATCCGGATGCTCGGCCACCCATGCGGGGAGCGACGACGACCTTGGGGGACCGACCCGGGACCCTCGTCCGTTAGCGTGGGTGCATGGTGTTGGCCGAGATGGAGGTGGTCCATTCCCGGCCCATCGCGCCGACCCGGCGGGTGGCCCTGGGCGAGCTGCACCTCCCCACCGAACCGGCACCCGGCTTCGGGATCATCCTCCTCGGCGGGGTGATGGCAGCCAACATAGAGGCGGTCGATCCTGACCTGCACGACGGGCTGTCGCGGCTCATGGCCGAGGTCGAGCGGGGCCGGCGCATCTCCCAGCCCCGGCTGCGCCACCGGTTCCAAGCCGACCACATCGGTCTGCAGCGCAGCACCCACCGCCTCCACGGACGGGGCGAGCGACTGGTGCTCGATGTCGAGGATCGGGGGGCGCCGGTCCCCCAGGTGCTCGGTGCCGTCTACGCCGTCGCCACGTTGCCCCTCGAGGTGCGGCCTGCGGCCATGGATGTCGTCCGCCGGGGGATGCGGTGGCGCGGCGACGTCGGCGACCGGCTCATCGCCCACCTGTCGGGATACGCCGCGTGGAAGGGGCTGCCCGCCGCGGCCGATCCGTTCGTGTGGGCTCTCGGGGTGTTCGGCGTCGACGACACCGAATGGAGCGCCGATCGGCGTGCGGTGCAGCAGCGCTTCCGTGACCTCCTCCGAACGGCTCATCCCGACCATGGCGGTGAGACCGACGCCGCGGCGCTGCGCATCGCCGAGCTGGCCGAGGCCCGCCGCATCCTCCTGGCATGACGAGGCGGCGAAGGGTCGCCGAGGGGGTCGTGCTCTTCCCGGGGGCGGGTTCATCGGCCGATCACCCCACCCTTGTGGCGCTCGAGGGCGCGCTGGCGACCCTGCCGGTGGGGCGTGTCGATTTCGCCTATCGGCGCGAGGGTCGGCGGGCGCCCGACCGAGCCCCCAAGCTCATCGCCTGCATCAACGCCGAGGCCGCGGCCTTCGCCTCGGCGAACGACGTCGACCCTGGGGCGCTGGTGCTCGGAGGTCGGTCGATGGGCGGTCGCATGGCCTCGATGGCGGTGGCCGATGGACTGCCGGCGGCAGGGCTCGTGCTCCTGTCGTATCCGCTCCACCCGCCGGGCAAGCCCGACAGGTTGCGCATCGAGCACCTGGGGGCGCTCGACCTGCCGTGCCTGTTCGTCTCGGGCACTCGCGACCCGTTCGGCACGCCCGACGAGCTCGAACGTGAGGTGGCCGCCATCCCCGGCCCGGTCGAGGTCCACTGGCTCGACGGCGGGCGCCACGACGTGAAGGGCCGCGACGACGAGATCGCCGAGGTGGTCACCACGTGGGTCAGGGCTTTGGGCCGGTCGGCGCGTCGCCGTTGAGGGTGCCGCCCGCGGGTTCGGCGAGGCCAGCCGGATCGCGGTCGCCAGGGTTCAGGTCCTCCAGCTCGCGATGTGCGGTCTCGGGATAGCGGGTCAGGATGAGCACGGCCAGCAGCACCGGCCCGATGGCGAGGATCGCCATGGCAGGACCCAGGCCGCCGAGCCGCTCCGACAGGTAGCCAGCGGCGAGGAGCCCGACGCTGGAGCCGACCACCCCGATGAGGGTGATGATGCCGTTGGCCCGGCCCCGACCGGTGGTGGGGAACAGCTCGGGTCCGTACACGCCGAGGGCGGGCACGGTCGCCGCCGCGATGATCGAACCGAGGCCCGACAGCGACCACATCGGCCATCCCGATGTCACGTAGGCGGCGACGGTGAACCCGGCGCCCCCGAGCAGGCCGACCGCGGCCACTCGCCGTCGGCCGCGCACGTCGGCGAGCCGCCCTCCCACGGCGACTCCGATGCCCGCTGGCGTGGTGGTGAGGAGGGTGAACGCGCTGATGCGGCTGGCGGAGAACCCCCGCTCGGTGCGCAGGAACTCGTTCTGGAACTGCGAGGCGGGGGCCAGGAACACCGAGGCCAGGAAGCCCGAGACCGCGAGCAGTCCAAGGCGCGAACGGTCGACGCCGATCGGTGCGTGGCCCCGGTGCACCACGAAACGGCGGCTCTCGGGGAGCAGGCGGCTCACCCGCAGCACGATCGGCAGCGCGGCGAGCGGCACCAGGTAGAGGATGCGCCACGCGTCGGGACCGAGGTCGGCGAGCGGCAGCACCCATACGCACATTCCCGCGCCGAGCCCACCCGCGAGCGCCATGACGCTGACGCCGTACGCGCGAGAGCCCGCAGGGAGCTCCTCGGCGGCGACGATGCCGACGAGCAGCGCGAGCGCGGTGGAGAGCCCACGGGCGACGGTCTGGCTCGAACCCAGCCAGAAGAGGCTCGGTGCGAGCGCCCCGGTGGCGGCCACGAGGATGGCGGCGGTGGCCGTGCCGAGCAGCAGCAGCCGCCGGCCCCGGCGGTCGGAGGCGGCGACGATGAACAGCGCGAGCACCACGCCGATGCGCACCAGGGCCAGCGTGAGGCCCTGGGCGCTGTCGTCGGCGTCGAAGCGGTCGGCGGCGAAGGTGATCGTCTGGGTGATGAGCGTGCCGAGGTACCCGCCGACGATCGACAGCGCACCGAGCATCGCCAGCACCGTGGCGGCGCGGCGGTCGAAGCGGTCCGGTGGCGCCCACCACGGCTGACGCTCGACGGTGTGGCCGGCGGCGGCGTCCTTCGAGGCCTGCGTCAGAGCCGAGCGCACCGGGAGCACGAACAGCAGGGCAAAGAACGGGATGGCGAGCGAGAAGCGGATCTCGTCGACCACGTGGTGGCGCCCGTCGGCCAGGGTGGCGTCGACGTGCAGGGTGCGCCGGTAGGAGCGCACCGGCCCGAGCGCGGCGTCGAACGTGCGGTCGCCGACTCGAGCGGGTTCCTCCACGATGATGGCGTCGCGAGGGGCCAGGAGCCGCTGGAGGGCGGCGTCGTCGACGGTGTGGTGGACGACGACTCGGGACACGGGTGGCGATGCTAGGGGGCTCCGGGTGGGACTCGGCGCCGCCAGCGGGCACACTGGAGTGCCGACCCGGTACCGCCGGGTCCCATCGCCCCGCAGGGGCGCCGTCGTTTCGAGGAGTGGGCTGGTGCGCGAGAAGGTCGAGAAGGTGATCGAGGTCATCCGACCCGCCATCCAGGCCGACAAGGGCGACATCATCCTGCACGACGTCGACGAAGCCACCGGGGTGGTCACCGTCGAGCTCACCGGGGCCTGCGTGTCGTGCCCGGCATCGACCCAGACGCTCAAGGCCGGCATCGAGCGGATCCTGCGCGACCGGGTCGAGGGCGTCACCGAGGTCATCGACTCGACCACGCCGGTCTCCGACGGCACCGCCGTCTCGCTCTAGCGCGCACCGCGTGGGCCACACCATCGACGATCCCCACCCGGACGACCGCGCCGCGATCGATCTGCTCGCGTCGGCCGTCGACGGTCAGCGCTCCGCGTTGGCCCGGCTGCTGTCCATGGTCGAGCGGGGCGGCCCGTCGGCCCGCGCCGCCGCTCGTGCGGCAGCCGCTCGCACCTCCGTCGACGGCTACACGGTGGGCATCACCGGCGCGCCCGGCGCCGGCAAGTCGACCCTCACGGGGGCGCTCGTGGGGGCGATGCGCGCCGACGGGGTCGAGGTGGGCGTGCTCGCCGTCGATCCCTCGTCGCCGTTCACGGGTGGCGCCATCCTCGGCGACCGCGTGCGCATGACCGATCACGCCCTCGACCACGGTGTCTTCATCCGCTCGATGGCCACACGCGGACACCTCGGCGGGCTCGGTGTGGCCACCCCGGGGGCGGTGCGGGTGCTGCACGCGGCCGGGCGTCGGTGGGTGCTCATCGAGACGGTCGGCGTCGGTCAGGTCGAGGTCGACATCGCCGGCGCCGCCGACACCACGGTGGTCGTCGTCAACCCCGGGTGGGGCGATGCTGTGCAGGCGAACAAGGCGGGGCTGCTCGAGATCGCCGATGTGTTCGTCATCAACAAGGCCGACCGCCCAGGCGCCGATGACACCCGCCGCGACCTCGAATCGATGCTCGACCTCACCGAGGAGCGCGACTGGCGGCCACCGGTGATCGCCACCGTGGCCACCGTTGGCACCGGGAGCCGTGAGCTCTGGGAGGCCATTGGAGCACATCGCTCCCACATCACCGCCAGCGGCGAGTTGCAACGGCGGCGGGCCGACCGCGCCCGCGACGAGCTGGGCCGGGTCATCGCAGAGCGCCTGCGCCTGCAGGCAGACCGCCTGCGCGACGGCGACGACTTCCACACCATCGAGTCACAGGTGGTCAGCGGCATGCTCGACCCCTGGACCGCAGCCGACCGACTCCTCGGAGAGGACCTCCAATGACCGAAACCAGAGGCCGGTGGCGGGTCCCCGCCATCGTGCTCTCCGCCTGCCTGCTGCTCGCGGTGCTCGGCCTGCTGCTGATGACGCTCGCCTTCGGCTACCTGAACGATCCCGAGGGGATCAGCTGCCGTGCCGGCGCGACCGTCATCGAGGACGCCAACGAGAACGACGACGTCTGGGACGACGTCGAGCTCGACGGACGCGACGTCGACGACCTCAGCTGCGCTGACGCCACCGCGCTGGCCGAGCAGATCCCCACCGAGGACGACGGCGACGACACCGTCGTCATCCCGACCGCATCGGAGATCCGCACCCAGGGCGTGGTGCTGCTGGTGATCGGGCTGCTCCAGCTCGGTGGTGCGATCGCCACGGTGTGGACGGCTCGTCGCATCGCTCGCACCGTGGCGGTGGTGGGCGCGTCGCTCGGCATCGTCGTGCAGCTGTTCGGCATCGTGTCGCTCATCGCCGTCGCGTTCATCATCTACGCATTGCTCTTCAGCGGCGCCGCCCGGTCGCTGTGGGGTCGGGGCCGGCCGCCGCGCCGCGCTGCCCCGGAGGGAGCCGAGCCGGCCGACGACCCGATCATCGACACCGAAGGCACCGAGGTCACTGACACCGACGGCGACTGGCCCGAGCCCGACGCACACGAGCGTCGAAACGACGAGACCGACTGATCGCGGTCGTCGTCAGCCGGGGCGCAGGATCTCGGCCACCGCCTCCGGCGTGACCCACACCACCCGTCCGTCGGCGACCGGCTCGGCCCACTCGGCGAGCAGCTCACCGAGGGCGGCGAGGGTGTCGACATCGAGCGGTGCGGTGCGCAGGTCGAGGGCCGGAGCGTCAGCCGCGTCCTCGTCGTCGACCTCGATGCCGGTCTCGTCGAGGGCGGTCGTGGTGGTGCCGGCGCCGTCCTCGTCCTCACCGGTGTCGGTGGGAGCGATGAGGTCGTCGAGGCGGACCGTGACGCCCCAGGTGAGGAAGCCCGGCGCCGGCAGCTCGGCGGGATCGCGGAAGCGCATGTCGGCTGCCCAGCCGAGTGTCTGGGTCATACGGGTGCGGATGGCGTCGATGGCGTCGAGGTCGACCCCCGCAACCTCCTCGCCGGGCGGCAGCGGCGTCTGGTCGATCATCACGATCTGACCCCTGGGCGAATCGGCACAGGGGTTCCCATCGGTCCACGCCGACCGCCACGGGGCGGTCTCAGCCCCGGTGCCGTACTCGTTCGACGGCTCCGACAGTCCCAGCTCCCGGCAGCGCCACGACACGGGTCCGACGACGTGAGCGAAGTCCTGGATCGAGATGATCGCCATGGCGTCGATGAACGACTCGACCGTCGGCCCGGCTGGTCCAACGGGGTCGGCCATGGCGGCCAGGCCCGAGATCGTGCGGGGGACGATCCCGCACGGCTCGAGTGCCGACACGGCACGGAACGATTCGCCGTTGGTGATGACGTTGACGCCGATGACGTGGCCCGCGTCGGTGAGGGTGTCGAGGAGGTCGGGGTGCTCGGCGCAGATGGCGGCAGCAGGGCCGTAGGCCAACTCGATGCTGGCGGCGATGTCGGCGCCGTCGAGCAGCACGTCGATCTGGCGCAGCCCGCCGGCGATGGCCTCGGTGGCCGCCACGTCGAGCCCCTGCAGCTCGCGCCCTGCGTAGGGGAACCAGCTGGTGTCGCCGCGGACCACCACCGAGAAGGTGGCGTGGATCGGCGGCGGGAGCGGCTCGCCGTCGTCGTCGGTTCCGCCGGCGATGGGGATGAACGCCGGAGCCGGCTCGAAGGTCGGCGTGGCGGTCGTGGTGGAGGTCGGCTGCGGATCTGCGGCCGGATCATCGTCGCCGCCGGAGCATCCCGCCACCAGCGCGAGCACGGCCGCGAGCGCGAGGGAGCGGTGGGGGGGGCGACGCACGGTCGAAGTATGGTGCCCGCCCCCACCCGGGTCACAGCGGGGGCCCCTCACGGTGGCGGTAGGCCACCGAACTACCGTGTCGCCATGTCCGAATCGAGCCTCGTCCGGGTCGAGCGGTGTGACGACGGCGTCGCCATCGTCACCCTCGACAACCCCAAGGTCAACGCACTCTCCACCGCATTGCTGGGGCAACTGCAGCGGGTGGCCGAAGAGCTCAGCGTCCACCCACCGGGCGCGGTCGTCGTCACGGGGGGCGATCGGCTGTTCGCGGCGGGCGCCGACATCTCCGAGTTCGGCGGCCCGGCCGAGGCTCGTCGGGTGGGTGCGGCGTTCCGATCTGCGCTCGACGCGGTCGCCGCCATCCCCCGGGCCACCATCGCCGCGGTGTCGGGCTACGCCCTCGGCGGAGGGTGCGAGCTGGCGCTGGCGTGCGACTTCCGGGTGGCCTCGGAGCGAGCCGTGTTCGGCCAGCCCGAGATCCTGCTCGGGATCATCCCCGGTGGCGGTGGCACCCAGCGTCTCGCTCGTCTGGTGGGGCCGTCGAGGGCCAAGGACATGATCCTCACCGGCCGCCAGGTGCGCGCCACCGAGGCCCTGGCCATCGGCTTGGTCGACGAGGTCGTCGCACCCGAGGTCCTCACCGAGCGGGTGCGCGAGCGTGCCTCCGAGCTGGCTCGCGGTGCGGTGGTGGCCCACGGGTTGGCCAAGCGCGCCATCGACGGTGGGCTCGACCGCTCCCTCGCCGAGGGTCTCACGATCGAACAGGACCAGTTCGCCGAGGTGTTCACCACCCATGACGCCCACGTGGGGGTGCAGACGTTCCTCGAGCGAGGCGCGGGTCACGCCACGTTCGAGGGCCGATAGCGTCGGCCGTCGTGACCGACACATCAGAGGTCTGCGCCTTCCACCCGGATCGTCGGGCGGGCGTGGGATGTCAACGCTGCGGGCGGCGGATCTGCCCCGACTGCATGAACACCGCCTCGGTGGGCTTCCATTGCCCGCAGTGCGCGCACCAGGGGCGCCAGCAGGTCCACACGCGGCAGACGATGGCCGCCCGGCGCGATCCCATCGTCACCAAGGTGCTCATCGGCATCAACGCCGTGGTGTTCGTGCTCACCTCGCTGTCGGGTGGCGGCATCGGCCGTCCCGGTGGCCAGCTCTACATCGACGGGGTGCTCATCGGCATTGCCCGCTCGGGCCAGGGTTTCGACCTGATCGGGGTCGACGCGGGGGAGTGGTACCGACTGGTCACCGGAGGGTTCCTCCACGCCAACCTCATCCACATCGGGTTCAACATGTACCTGCTGTACATGTTGGGCTCGGTGCTCGAACCCGCTCTCGGCCGCATGCGGTTCGGTCTCCTCTACGGAACCTCGCTGCTCGCCGGTTCGTTCGGAGTGATGCTGATCGATCCAACGGCGCCCACCGTGGGAGCATCGGGTGCGGTGTTCGGCCTGATGGGGGCCATGGTCGTGGCCCAGCGGGCCACGGGCATCAACCCGTGGCAGAGCGGCATCGGCGGCCTGCTCGCCATCAACCTCGTGCTCACCTTCGCCATCTCGAACATCTCGATCGGTGGTCACATCGGTGGCCTGGTGGGTGGTGCCATCGCCGGTGCGCTCCTCGTCGAGCTGCCGGCGCGACTGCGTGGCACCGATCGGCGCACCGTCGAGCTGGCCTCCTCGGCGCTGGTGGTGGTGTTCGGCGCCGCATGCGTCGCCGGCTCGCTGTGGGCCGCCAGCCACTGGTACGACCCGATCCTCGGGTAGGTCGACCCGGCATGGTGCGGGTGACGGGCGGTACGGTCCGGCTGTGACCGTTCAGCTCCACCACACCATCGTCGCCGCCGCCGACGCCCGCACGTCGGCGGTCTGGCTCACCGACATGCTCGGCCTCGCCGTGCCCGAACACGCGGGACACTTCTGGCAGGTGAACCTCGCCAACGGCGTCGCCCTCGACTTCGCGTCGACCGGAGACGAACCGGTCGTCCCGATCCACTACGCCTTCCTCATCAGCGAGGAGGAGTTCGACGAGGTGCACGGCCGCCTCCTCGTTGGCGAGCACGACATCTGGGCCGATCCCGGCCAGCGCTACCCGGGCGAGATCAACCACGACGACGGCGACCGCGGCGTCTACTTCCTCAGCAACGACGGGCACTACCTCGAGGTCATCACCGTGCCATACGGCGGCTGGTGACCTCGTCGCTCACTGCGGTGGACGAGCGCCCTCCACTCGTTGCGTGAGCCGACGGAGGTTGCCCCGCCAGATCCACCCGAGCACCGGGCGCGCCGCCCATGCCCCGATGGACCCCCCGAGCCACCACGGGAAGCGCAGCTCCTCGGTCCACGTGAGCACCGTGGCCTCGGGTCCCGACGGCGCCAAGGAGAACAGCCCCGAGCCGGTGACCAGGCCGACGTGGCGCACGCCCATGGCCCGGCCCACGTCCCACCGGGTGATCTCCATCTCATCCATCAGGCGGAGCGGTCCCACCTTGGTGGCGCAGTCGAAGGTGGTGCCCACACCCGAGCGTCTCGTCGAGGTGAAGCGGATCGATTCGGCGTCGGCCATCCACTCGACGTGGGTCGAGATGTCGGCCAGCGCATCCCAGACCTCCTCGGTGGTGGCCGCGATGGTGGTGGATGTGCGGATTCCCGGCATCCGTCGAACGTAGCGGTGCCCGTCGCCGGCCCGGCGCTCAGTCCGAGCCCACTCGGCGACGGTTTGGGCGGTTCGGCCCCCCGCACCTTGACAGAACTGTCTATCGAATCGATGTCGAATCGGCGCCCACGGGCGGCGAATCTGCGGCTCAGGGCTCGCGCACGTAGCGCGACACGTGCAGGTTGCTGTCGTCGTCGAAAGGCTCGCCGCTCCAGCCGGCGTGGCGGTCGGCCAGTCGCAGGCCCGCCGTCGCCGCCATCTCATCGAGCTGCGCGGGTGTGGCGTAGCGGATGCGCCACGGGCGTAGGCGGATCCCTGCGTCGGTGATGTCGACGTGCTGGCCGGTGACCGTCTGCGAGGCGGGATCGTGCTCGGTGGCGGTGAGGACCAGCCGATCGAGGCTGACGCGCGCCGTCGACAGGTCGCGCTCGACGCGGTCGGGCGGGTCGGCCGGCACGAACGCCTCGACCACGAGCGAGCCGCCGGGCGCGAGGATCCGCGCCACCCCCTCCAAGCACCGCTGCTGACGGGCCGCATCGTCGAGGTTGAAGAACGTGTTGAAGGTGACGAGCACCACGGCGAACGGTCCCGGCGCCACGAGATCGGGGGCGGCCATGTCGGCCTCGTGCAGCTCGATGGCTGCGGCGCCCGGCTTCGCCCGCAACAGGTCGAGCATCGACGGGCTCGAATCGATGCCGACCACGTGCAGGCCGCGCTCCACCAGTGGGAGGGCGATGCGTCCGCTGCCGACGCCCAGCTCGAGCACGCGGCGTGCGCCGGTGCCGGCGGGATCGGCCGGCGATCGGGCCAACTCCGCCACGTGGTCGGCCGTGGCGGCGACGTCGGTGATCTCGGCGTACCAGTCGTCGTAGACGTCGGCGAACGAGGTGCCGTAGTCGGGACCGATCGGACGGCTCGGATGGGGGAGCGGGTCGGGGTCCATCACGCCATGGTCTCACCCGACTGCCACCCAGCTAGCCTCCGAAGCGAACCAGACGAGGACCAGGAAAGGACCCCACAGTGGCTTTCGAACTGCCGCCCCTGCCGTTCGCCAAGGATGCGCTCGAGTCCAAGGGCATGAGCGCCGAGACGCTCGAGTACCACCACGGCAAGCACCACAAGGCCTACGTCGACAACCTGAACGGGTTGATCGCGGGCACCGAGAACGAGAACAAGTCGCTCGAGGAGATCATCAAGGCCGCCCCCGAGGGTGGTCTGTTCAACAACTCCGCCCAGGTGTGGAACCACACGTTCTTCTGGAACTGCCTCAGCCCCACCGGTGGCGGCGCCCCCTCGGGCGATCTTGCCGAGAAGCTGTCGAGCGCATTCGGGTCGGTCGATGCCTTCCGCGCCGAGTTCACCGACGCGGCCAAGACCCAGTTCGGCTCCGGCTGGGCGTGGCTCGGCCACGATGGCTCGAAGCTCCAGGTCATGAAGACCCCGAACGCCGACAACCCGGTGAACCACGAGGTCAAGGCGCTGCTCACGCTCGACGTGTGGGAGCACGCCTACTACATCGACTTTCGCAACGCTCGCCCGGGCTTCATCGACAACTTCTTCGATCAGCTCGTCAACTGGGAGTTCGTGGAGCAGAACCTGAACGAGGTCTGAACCTCTCGTCGGGCATCCGGCTGGTGGGCTTCCCACCGTCAGGATCCCCGCTCTCCGTCGCTCCGGATCCCGGAGGTGGCTCCGTCGGTTCACGACCCGGGCCCGCGCCTCGGAAAGGCGCGGGGCCCGGGTCGTTCCGCGCCGTGCGGAGCCGTAGCCTGACGGGGTGACCGCCTACCTCGACCACGCCGCCACCACGGCCATGCGCCCCGAGGCGGTCGAGGCGATGCTGCGGCTGCTCGGCGATCCTCCCGGCAACCCCTCCGGCGCGCACCGCGGCGCCCGCACCGCCCGCAAGGTCATCGACGAGGCGCGCGACGCCATGGCGTCGGTGCTGGGTTGTCGCCCCGGCGAGGTCGTCTTCAC
>JAENWR010000042.1 GCA_016649895.1 Acidimicrobiia bacterium
ACTACCCGCCCGAAGGCCGGTTAAGTGGATACCCCCAAGTGACCTATTGGGGTGACCCAGACGACGCGCGTGCAACGTTCTTCGTCGCTGTGTCTCGTGCCAAGCGCCGGTTGGTCCTGACCGTCGCAGAACGTCGCGGCGACCACCGGATGCGGACAGGTGGGACGCCTCCCGAACGCCTCGCGCCGAGTACCTCGCGTATATCGAGACCGCCGCTCAAGGCCTGAGCCACGACTCCGAGGAGCCGGTCGACCTCCGCCGAATCGCGCCCGGGAATCTGACTACCGATGAGCCACACACTTTCACCGGGCGTGTCGCTCTCGACGGCGCATCCGAGACGCTTCGACCCGCGATCAACGATCAGCTCCGGGTCGAGGCGCCGGTCGGGGTGGGCACAAACTGGGCACAAACGCGGGGATACGGGCGGTGTCGGGCTGGTACCCAGCGGCACCAGATGGACGGCTCGAGCCGCTCCCGAGAACGACGAAACCCCTGGTCAGCGGGCCTGTGGAGGCTGCTGACCAGGGGCTTCGAGCGTGGTACCCCCAACGGGATTCGAACCCGTGCCGCCACCTTGAGAGGGTGGTGTCCTAGGCCGCTAGACGATGGGGGCCAGCGCACCCCCGAGGGGGAGCCGCACGACTCTAGCGCGAGCGGAGCGGCCCTCCCAACGGAGCCGGTGCGAGACCTGCCGAGCTCAGCGGCGCAGCTTGGACAGCAGGCGCAGCATCTCGAGGTAGAGCCAGACCAACGTCACGATGAGCCCGAAAGAGGCGTACCACTCCATGTAGGGAGGTGCGCCGGCCTTCACGCCCCGCTCGATGAGATCGAAGTCGAGCAGCAGGTTGAACGACGCCACGCCCACCACGGCGAGGCTGAACAGGATGCCGATGGCGCCCGAGTCGTGGATGTAGGGGACGTTGCCGCCGAAGAGCCCGATCACCATCGTGACCACGTAGATGAGGGCGACAGCGCCGGTGGCGGCGACGATCCCCATCCGGAGCTTCTCGGTGACCTGGATGATCCGGGTGGCGTAGAGGAACACCATGATGGCGAGCACCGCGAGGGTGAGGCCGACCGCCTGCAGCACGATGCCGTCGTACTGCGAGTTGTAGATGGCCGAGATGGCGCCCACCACGGTGCCCTGCACGAGGGAGTAGAGCGGAGCGGTGACCCGCGCGAATTTGGGCTTGAAGATCGTGAGCACGGCGATGCCGAGACCCGCGATGAGGGCGACGAAGAACCATCCCGGCATGACCGGCTGGCCGGCGTCGTAGCTCACGGCGTTCCAGCCGAACACGGCTCCAACGAGGACCAGGGCGGTGAGCACGGCCGTGGCGGTGAGCGTGCCGCTGAAGGTCATGCGGTCGGAGGTGTCGATGGAATGCGGCTGCCCGGACGGTGGAGCCCAGTCCGACGCGGCCTTCTCGAAGGTCGAATCGTTGAGTGCGGGGTTCATGGTTCGCATGGTGCGTCCATCGTACAACCCGACCACGACCGAGCACCGGACAGGAGTCCCGAAACGTACGGAGCCCCGGCACGCGGCCGGGGCTCTCGATGAAGCTCGGGGGGGAGGACTCGAACTCCGCTCGGAGCCGTGTCCGCTGGTGACCACGAGTACCCGTCAGTACCGATCACTCCGCCGTTCCGTGCTTCTCGCGTTCACCTGGTGCCGCCCGGTGACGGCCCGTGCCGAAACGTTCGTGACCAACTCGTGACCAGCCGTGGGTGCTGAGGTCACCAGATTGTCGGGACGATTGCCGCCTTCTGGATAGGCCCGTCTCGCGTGACGAGCGAGAGATCGAGCGCCTTGGCGGTGGCCACGATGAAGCGATCCCACGGGTCAGCGAGCGAAGCACGAGGGATGGTGGTGGAGGCGTCTACCACTCGGACGTCGATCGGTTCGAGGACGTACTTCGCCGACGAGTCGAGAGTCGCTCGCAGCCCGGCGAGGTCATCGACCGTCAGCCCTTGCGTCGTCTGCGTCACGTACCAGAGATCGACCAGGGTGGCGACAGAGACGACGATGCCGTCGGTCCGCTCAGCCTGACGAAGCGCCTCGGCGGCCGCAGACGACAACCGATCCGACCCTCGGAGGTACCAGAAGATCGCGTGCGAGTCAGCGACGACGCTCACGACGCGCTGAGGTCATGGCGAGCGGCCTCGCTGGCACGCTCGAAGTCCTCCCAAGACAGGTCAGGGAGGTGCGGCAACGATCCCGCCAGGGAGGCATCCTCCCCGACCGGCTCGGCCACGACAACGCGCAGATGAGCGCCCGGGCGGAGACCAAGGCGAGCGAGCTGCTCGGCGGGAATGCTTCCGTCGGGAGCGACGACCAGCTCATCGCCCTCAGCAGCGTTTGCTGTGCTCATGGCTCCACTTTACAACTGGAAGCGGGCCATAGGCACCCCGATTCATCGCTGTCGACTCTCATGCGAGCAGGCACGCGGTGGGGAGCCGGCCACTGCTTGGCGGCGGCCTCAAAGGCATTGGCGGCTTCAGCGGCCTCGTTCTGGCGCATCTCGCCGAGCGAGTCCTGGACAGCCTTGCCGATCTTGCGGCCGTGATGGAGTTGGCCAAGAGCGTGTGCGGCCGCTGTGTCGAGGTCCCGGGTGAGGTGGCGGGCCACGATGCCCTCGACGGTGGCGTGGTCAGGCCGTTCGCTCGTTCCTTTGAGACTCGTGAGATGATGATGGCAGCGAGCCGGTCTCTGGAGTCTTCGGAGAGCGCGTTCAACCGGTCGGCCGGGCCCCCAGCGACACGGCGACTTCGTCGAGTTCCGATGGCTGGACCGAGCGTCTTGACGTGTCACGTGTGTGTCGAAGCGAGAAGACTGAGGGAGCACTCCGTCAAGTGACGAACGCGCTCGTTCCATCCGCCGTGGGCATCGCGGCCTTCGCGAGCGACGGGTCGGGGACCCGATGGCGCGAGATCCAGTCGGCGCCAGCGATGCGGAGCGCGTCGATGCTCAAGCCGTTGCTCTTCTGGGCGGGTGCATCGGCGACGCCGTTCGTGACCGACCCTCGGGCATGGGAACGCCTCGCGGCGCCGGCGGTCATCGTCTCTGACAACGACGCGACCGCAGCGTTGTGGTCGACGGTCGGTGAAGCCCAACTCTTCGGGACGATCGAGGAGCGCACTGGCATCGGATGGCACACGGAGGCCGGCGAGGAGCACCCGGCGCTTCGCCTCGTCGTGAGCACAGAAGAGGTCGCCACCGCCTACGCCACCTTCGCGGCTGACGAGGGCGACATCGCGATGCGGCTACGTGCCTGGATGAGAGACGTACCGGAATCACAGACGTTCGGCACCCGACCGGTCGCGCACGGAGTGATCGGGGTTCCCGAGTCGTCGGTCGCGGTCAAGTCTGGCTGGTTCGGCCTCGAGAGGGCCCATGCGGTCACACTGGTCGCAGCCGGCGACCGAACCGTTGGTGCCGTCGTGATGACCGCCCGGCCAGCAGACGCCACGAGCCGGGCGGCGGCGCAGACGCCGGCCGAAGACGACCTCGTCGCGCTGCACGACACCTTCGCCGGGCCATCCATCCGTGCAGGTACCGAACGCGGGCTGCGACTCGCCCTGGCCCTATGACCCGCCGGTGAGGTGCCTCCGAAAGCCGGCCGTGAGACATAGCGCTACAAGCGCCCAGCGCTCCCAACACCCAGCGCTCCCAGCCTTCGTGACCAACTCGTGACCAACTCGTGACCAGCGGGCGGACCCTCGGGCCGTCCTATGCAGTTCCATGCGGAAGGCCCAGGTCTGTGACCTGGGCCTTCACACATTTCGTTGAGCTCGGGGGGGAGGACTCGAACCCCCAACGACTGGACCAGAACCAGCTGTGTTGCCAATTACACCACCCCCGATCGGTGGTCCCGGCAGCCTAGCTGAGCGAGTCGAGGCGTCGAAAACCGACGAGGCGGCCGACCGACACGGCCGCCGTCTCCCTCAGAAGCGACCCCGCGCCGTACTCGGTGTCGGTGGGCGACACCGCCCCGTCGAGCCCCACCTCGTCGGCGATGGCGAGAAGTCGGGCCGAGTGGTAGCCGTCGGACACCATCAGCACCCGGTCGAGCTCGCGGTCCTCGAGGATGCGAGCTGTGGCCGCGAGCTCGGTGTAGGTGCTCGTGCCGTCGACCTCGAGCAGCAGCGCCTCCTCGGGGATGCCCTTTCCCCTCAGGTAGTTGAAACCGGCGAGCGCCTGGGTGACCCGGTCGCCCTCCTGCTTGCCGCCGGTGACCACGACGAGCGGGGCGTGCCCGGCCCCGTAGAGCTCAGCAGCGTGGTCGAGCCGGGCCCGGAGCACCGGCGACGGCTCACCGTCGTACTGCGCCGCCCCCAGCACCACGATGGCATCGGCCGGACCGGTCTGGTCGTCGTCCGCCGCGCTCCACACCTGCACGAGGGTGACGACCAGGTAGATGAACCCGAGCGCGCCGACCACGACAGCCAGCAGCACGAGGCGCCGCATCCAGCGGATCGCTCGGAACACCGATCAGACGCGGGCGCGAGCGGCCGCCAGGCGCCGGTGCGTCTCGTCTCGGCCGAGCAGCGCGAGCGACTCGAACAGGGGCAACCCCTTCGAGCGCCCGAGGGTGGCGACGCGGACGGGCGCCTGCGCTTTCGACAGCTGCGGGTTGCCCTCGGCGTTCACGAGGCCAGCGTCGACCGCCGCCCCCTCGACGATGGCCCGCACCCTGTCGGCGTCCCACTCCCCCGCGACCTGAACCGCGGCGATGGCGCTGTCGAGCACCGCGACGGCGTGGGCCTTGCCCATCTCCTTGGCCCAGCTGTCGGGGTCGTCCGGAGCGTCGGCGCAGAACAGCCAGTCGACGAGCAGGGGGACCTCGTCGAGCGTCTTCACTCGCTCCTGCACGACCGGAGCGAGCGCGGCGAAGCGGGCGGGGTCGAACGACTCCGTGGGCCAGGGCACATCGGAGCCGCTGATGAACGGCGTGGCACGCTCGGTGAACTCGTCGACCGACAACGCCCGCACGTACTCGCCGTTGAAGTGCTCGAGCTTCTTGATGTCGAACATGGCCGGACTCTTACCGATGTCGGACAGCTCGAACTGCTCGACGATCTCGGCAACGGGGCGGATCTCGACCCCGTCGGGGGCACCCCACCCGAGGGTGGCCAGGTAGTTCACCATCGCCTCGGGCAGGAAGCCCCGTGCGAGGTAGTCGGCCACGTTCACGTCGTCCCGGCGCTTCGACAGCTTCTTGCGCTGCTCGTTGACGATGAGCGGCAGGTGGGCGTAGAGCGGCGGCTCGGTGTCGCCGAGCGCCTCGCGCAGCAGCAGCACCTTGGGTGTGGTGTTCACCAGATCCTCGCCCCGCACGACGTGGGTGATGCCCATGTCGATGTCGTCGATGGCGTTGGCGAGCAGGAACATCGGCACACCGTTGGACCGCACGATGACGAAGTCCTCGAGGTGGGTGTTCTCGAACTCGACGCGGTCGCGGATGAGGTCGTCCCAGGCCGTGGTGCCCTCGTCGGGGGTGCAGAAGCGGACGACCACGCCCTCGCCGGGTGCAACGTCGCGGTCGCGACAGTGGCCGTCGTAGCCGGGCGTGCCGCCGCGGGCCTCGGCCCTGGCCTTCACCTCGTCCTGGGTGCAGTCGCAGCGGTAGGCCCGTCCCTCGTCGAGGAACCGGTCGGCGGCGGTGCGATAGAGGTCGAACCGGTCGGACTGGTGGTAGGTCTCGTCCCAGTCGAGCCCGAGCGTGCGAAGCGCATCGAAGATGGCCTCGGTGAGCTCGGGCCGGCTGCGATCGGTGTCGGTGTCCTCCACCCGGACGATGAACGTGCCGCCGGTGTGGCGGGCGTAGAGCCAGTTGAACAGGGCGGAGCGGGCCGAGCCCACGTGCAGGTAGCCGGTGGGCGCAGGTGAGAAGCGAACCCGGACGCCCGAGGTCGCAGAGGCAGATGTGGTCACCCGTCGAGACTACGCGGCACCGCCACCCACGCCTCGCCGGTGCCCTTGCGACCCAGCCGAACCAGCGCTCAGGCGGCGGTGGGCAGGTTGAACAGGCGCTGCCAGCTAGCGGAGACCGCGGCTGCCAGCCGGGTGACCGGACGCCGCAGTGCCTCTTCGCTGGCCAGGTCGGCGATGCGCCGGCGCTCGGTGTAGTGGTGGCTGTGCGCCACCTCGGCGAAGAGTGGGCGGCGGAACTCGACCAGGTCGGCGGGCGCCTCCGACAGGTAACCGAACAAGGTGAAGGCCTGGGTCAGGTCGTGGACCACTGGACCGCGACCAAGGAGCGCGGCGCGCTTCATGGCCACCTGGACGCATCCGGCGATGACATCGTCGAGGTGTTCGCCCTCGGCGAGCACGAGCTTGTCGCGGAAGGTCCGGGCCAGCTTGAGGGCGTAGCCGATGTCGGGGCCGGGGTTGCCGAGCTGGGGACCCCACGGCTGGCCCTCGCGCACGATGTCGCCGGGACGGTCGGCAAGCCACGGCTCGTCGAGCCGCTGCGGCGAACCGTAGGCACGGGCGGGGGCGGTCGAATCGACGGGGACGTACTCAGGAGCAGCCACGTTCGGAGATTACCCCCGTGCGCCGACCTCACCCCAGCTGAGGGCCTCTCCGCGCTTGCCCGCTCCCACATGGGTGGGATCTGTGCTGGATTCCGGCGACAACTCCACCCATGCGGACGTGGGACCTCCGGTTGAAGGTGCAATGCGGTCCTCAGCTCTCGGCGAAGCCGCAGGCGTAGGCCGCCGCCGCCATGGCCCACGATCCCGGCGGGGTGCCGGAGCCGAGGTAGCCATCGGGAACCTCTGGGCCGGCGACCACTTCGATGTCGACCGCCGAGTCGTTGCGGAACCGCACCGCGTAGTGGACCGGTCCAGCCCTGCCCCAGCCGACGGTTGATGCATCGGCGACTTGGGGGGGGAGGCCCGGCCGCTCTGCCAGAAACCGACCACAGCGATGACGACGGCGAGGAACACGAACCACGCCGTGCCCCGCACCCAGGCGGAAGCGGGCGGAGGGACGAGTTGGTCGAGGAGGGCGCTCTCGTCGGGAGGGTTGCCGCCGGATCCATGGGTGGGATATTTGCCGGATTCCGGCGAAAGTTCCACCCGTGCGGCCGGAGCGAGGGTCAGGCCCAGGGGATCAGCGCTGGCGGAGGAGGAGGCCGTAGACGAGCGAGTCGAGGAGGGCCTGCCACGAGGCCTCGATGACGTTCTCGGACACGCCGATGGTGGACCACGTCTCGTTGGAGTCCGACGAGTCGATCAGCACCCTGGTGACCGCACCCGTGCCCGCGCTGGTGTCGAGCACCCGCACCTTGAAGTCGACCAGGTGCATCTCGGCCAGCTCGGGGTACGACGAACCGATCGCGGCCCGCAGCGCGGCGTCGAGCGCATCGACGGGGCCGTTGCCCTCGCCGGTGGCGATGGTGCGCTGCCCGTCGACGCTCACCTTCACCGTGGCCTCAGTGGTGACCGCGCCCTTGGCCTGGTGGTCGACGATGACGCGGAACGACTCGAACTCGAAGAAGCTCTGCCGCCATCCAGCGGCGTTGCGCATGAGCAGCTCGAGCGAGCCGTCGGCCACCTCGAAGTGGTAGCCGCGGTGTTCGAGCTCCTTCAGCTGGGCGACGACCTCGCCGACCTGGGCGCCGTCGAGCTCGACGCCGAGCTCGTTGGCCTTCAGCTCGATGGTGGCTCGACCCGAGAGGTCGGACACCAGGAAGCGGGTGCCGTTGCCGACCGTGGTGGGATCGACGTGCTCGTAGCTGTCGGGCCGCCGGGCTATGGCGCTCGTGTGCAGCCCCGCCTTGTGGGCGAAGGCCGACGTGCCGACGTAGGGCTGCTGGTGCTGCAGCGGCATGTTGACCAGCTCGGCCACGTGGTGCGACACCGACGTGAGCCGCTCGATGCGCCCCTCGGGCAGCGTCTCGATGCCCATCTTCAGCGTGAGGTTGGGGATGAGCTGGGTGAGGTCGCAGTTGCCGGTGCGTTCGCCGTAGCCGTTGATGGTGCCCTGCACCTGGGTGGCGCCCGAGAGCACGCCGGCGATGGCGTTGGCCGTGGCGCACCCGGTGTCGTTCTGGGTGTGCATGCCGACGGTGACGTCGCCGAAGTGGCTGACGACGTCGGCGACCATGCCCTCGACCTCGTGGGGCAGCGAGCCGCCGTTGGTGTCGCACAACACGAGCGTGTCGACACCGGCCACGACCGCACCCTCGAGCACCCGCAACGCGAACTCGGGGTTGCGCTTGTAGCCGTCGAAGAAGTGCTCGGCGTCGTAGAACACCCGCAGTCCGTGGCCGACGAGGTACTCGACCGAGTCGGCCACCATGGCCACGCCCTCGTCGAGGGTGGTGCGCAGCGCCTCGGTGACGTGGTAGTCCCAGGCCTTGCCGACGATGCACACCGTGGACGTACCGGCCTCCACCAGGTTGCGCAGCGTGGGGTCCTCGTCGACGCGTCCCTTGGCCCGGCGGGTCGAGCCGAACGCCACGAGCGTGGAGGTCGACAGCGCGAGCTCCTTCGCCGCCCGACGGAAGAACTCCTCGTCACGCGGGTTGGCCCCCGGGTATCCGCCCTCGATCCAATGCACGCCGAGGCGGTCGAGCTGCTCGGCGATGCGGAGCTTGTCGTCGACGGTGACCGAGATGCCCTCGAACTGGACGCCGTCGCGCAGCGTCGTGTCGAAGATCTCGACCGCGGCCGGCCACGACGGATCGCGCACGGGCGTCGTCCTGGCGCTCGTCGCGCTCACCGCAGGGGTGGCGCCGGTTGGGTCGTCCTGGTGCGGCCCGTCAGTCGCGGACATAGGTCAGCCAGTCCTTGTAGCGATCGTCTTCGCCCTTGACGGCGGCGAAGTAGCGCTCCTGGATCTGGCGGGTGATGGGGCCGGGCTCGCCGATCTCGCGATCGTCGACCGAGCGGATGGGCACCACCTCGGCGGCGGTGCCCGAGAGGAAGCCCTCGTCGGCGGTGTAGAGGTCGGAGCGCAGCAGGTTGCCCACCTCATACGGGATGCCGAGGTCGCCGGCGATGCGCTGCACCGAGCTCTGGGTGATGCCCTCGAGCGCCCCGGCCGACACCGGCGGGGTGACGATGGTGCCGTTCTTGACGATGAAGATGTTCTCGCCCGTGCACTCGCTGACGTAGCCCTGCGTCGACAGCATGATCGCCTCGTCGTAGCCCGACTTGATGGCCTCGATCTTGGCCATCGACGAGTTGATGTACATGCCGGTGCCCTTGGCGGCCGGCGGCATGATGTTGGGGTCGTGGCGCTTCCACGAGCTCACCTTCATGCGCACGCCGTTGTTCACGCCGTCGTCGCCGAGGTAGCTCCCCCACGGCCACACCGCGATCGACGCGTTCACCGGGCACGGCAGCGGGTTGAGCCCCATCTCGCCGTAGCCGAGGTAGACGAGCGGCCGGATGTAGCACGACTCGACGTTGTTGACCTTCACCGTCTCGATGGTGGCGGCCACCAGCTCGTCGAACGTGAACGGCACGTCGATCATGTAGATCTTGGCGCTGTCGAACAGGCGACGGATGTGGTCGTCGAGGCGGAAGATGGCCGGGCCGCGATCGGTTGCGTAGGCCCGGATGCCCTCGAACACGCCGCTGCCGTAGTGCAGCGTGTGGGTGAGGATGTGCACCTTGGCGTCGGCCCAATCGACCAGTTCGCCATCCATCCAGATCTTGTCGACGGTGTCGAGCGGCATGCGGTCAGTCTCCCTGGAGACGAGCGGCGACGGCGTCGCCGATCTCGGTGGTGGATCCGGCCGGCGCGTCGGCGCAGGCCCGGCGGATGCGGTCGCCGGCCTCAGTATCGCCGAGGAAGTCGAGCATCATGGCGGCGGAGAGGATGGCGGCGACGGGGTTGGCCTTGTTCTGGCCGGCGATGTCGGGGGCCGAGCCGTGCACCGGCTCGAACATCGACGGCCCGGTGCCGGCCGGGTTGAGGTTGGCCGACGATGCCAGGCCGATGCCGCCCGACACGGCGCCGCCCAGGTCGGTGAGGATGTCACCGAAGAGGTTGTCGGTGACGATGACGTCGTACTGGCCGGGATCGCTCACGAAGTAGATGCACGCCGCATCGACGTGGTTGTAGGCCGTCGCCACGTCGGGGTACTCGGCGGCGACCTCGTTGAACGCCCGCTCCCAGAGGTCACCGGCGAAGGTGAGCACGTTGGTCTTGTGCACGAGGGTGAGGTGCTGGCGGGGCCGGCTCTTGGCCAGATCGAAGGCGTAGCGCACGCACCGCTCGACGCCCATGCGGGTGTTGACCGAGCCCTGGGTGGCCACCTCGTGGGGAGTGTCCTTGCGGAGGAAGCCGCCCTCGCCGGCGTAGGTGCCCTCGGTGTTCTCGCGGATGACCACCATGTCGACGTCGGGCTCGAGCAGGAACGGCCGCTGGTTCACGTAGAGGTCGAGCTCGAAGCGCATCTTCAACAGCAGGCCGCGTTCGATGACCCCCGGCGGCACGCCCGGCGCTCCGACCGCACCAAGGAAGAGGGCGTCGAGGTCGCGCCACTCGTCGAGGATCGAGTCGGGCAAGATCGTGCCGTCGCGCAGGTAGCGCGCGCCACCGAGGTCGTAGTCGACCGTCTCGAGCTTCACGCCCGCGGCGTCGATCACCTTGAGGCCCTCGGCCACCACGTCGGGCCCGATGCCGTCGCCGCCGATGACGCCGACCCGGTGGGGACCGCCCTGCTCTGCCACGGTGATGACCTCTTGTTCTCTGTCGAGGGGGACGAACAGAAAAGTGTCCGCCTCGCGGGCCCCGACCGTCAAACGCGGACCGCCAGGGGCTTGGCCCTCGTGACCTGGAAGTCCGGTTAGCCTCTCCGGGGTGGCTCAGACGCAACTTCTCTCCCAGGCGGCCTTTGATCGACTGAAGGCCGAGTACGACGACCTCACCACCCGCGGCCGCATCGAGATCGCCCGCAAGATCGAGACCGCACGCGAGCTCGGCGACCTCTCCGAGAACGGCGATTACCACGCCGCCAAGGAGGAGCAGGGCCACATGGAGGGCCGCATCGCCCACCTCACGGCCATGGTCGAGAACGCCGAGATCGTCGAGACCCCCGCCGGCTCCGACACCATCCACGCCGGGACGATCGTGGCGCTCACCTACGACGGCGACGACACCCCCGAGCGCTACCTGGTGGGGTCGATCGAGGAGCGCGGCGGCGACCTCGACGTCATCTCGCTCGGCTCGCCCCTCGGCGAGGCGCTCATCGGCGCCAAGGTCGGCGACGTCGTCGAGTACGCCACGCCCACCGGGGCCACCATGTCGGTCACGGTGCAGGCCATCGAGAACTGACCTGGGGCGCCAGCCGATCGGGTGTCTGGCCCGGCAGACTGGCCCCATGTCCACCGCGTTCGAGCAGGTCCCCGACCGCGATGTCGGGCACGTGCCGTCACGTCCTCCGCTACCGCCGGGGCGCTCACTCGACCTGCCGGGGCGCGGCACCACCTTCGTCCGCGAGCTCGACGGCCCGGCCGACGCTCCCACGCTCCTGCTGCTCCACGGCTGGACCGCCACGGCCGATCTCAACTTCTTCGGGGTGCTCCCGGAACTGGCCGGCCACTACCGCGTGGTCACCATCGACCACCGCGGCCACGGTCGGGGCATCCGCGCACGCGAGCGCTTCAGTCTCGAGGACTGCGCCGACGACGCCGCCGCCGCCCTCGACGCGCTCGGCCTCGACCAGGTGATCCCGGTCGGCTACTCGATGGGCGGACCCGTGGCTCAGCTGCTGTGGCGGCGCCACCCGCACCGGGTGCTCGGCCTCGTGCTGTGCGCCACCAGCCGCAACTTCGCGGGAAGCCGCATGGCACGGGCCCGGTTCTCGATGTTCGACCCGGTGGCCATCGCCAGTCGCTTCGCACCTGCCGACCTGCGCTCGCGCACCTTCGGTCACCTCATCGCCCGTCGCAGCGTCGGCGCCACCGAGTGGGTCCGCAGTGAGATGCTGCTCAACGACCCGGTCGCCCTGGCCGAGGCCGGGTCGGCCATCGGACGCTTCAGCTCGCACGAGTGGGTCGGCGAGGTCGACGTGCCCACGGCTGTGGTGGTCACCGAGTACGACCGCGTGGTCGCACCCGAGCGGCAGCACAAGCTTGCCGAGGCCATCCCTCGCGCCACGGTGCACCGCGTACCGGGCGACCACACAGTGTGCTCCATCGAGCCACACCTCTTCGCTCCGGTGCTGCGCGACGCCCTCGCGTCGGTGGCGATCAGAGCGAAGATGGCCCGTCGGAGCTGACCCGCCCGAGCGCCGCCTCCACCCGAGCCGCAGCGGTGGCCACCGCAGGGCCGTGGGTGGTGCCAGGGTGCGCGCCGATTCGGTCGATCGGGCCCGACACGCTCACCGCGGCGATGACCTGACCGTCGTCGGAGCGAACCGGGGCACTCACCGACGCCACCCCGGGCTCGCGCTCGCCCACGCTCTCGACCCACCCATCGGTGGGATCGAGGGCACCGGTCAACAGGTGGCCGGCCGATCCGGCGTCAAGCGGGAGCGACGCGCCCACGGGGACGATGGTGCGCAGGCCGTGGGGCGACTCGAGCGACACCACGCAGATCCGGCGATCGCCCTCGCGCACGTAGAGCTGGGTGCTCTCGCCCGTGTCGTCGCGCAAGGCCTCGAGGGCGGGCCGAGCCACTTCGGGCAGGTGGAGCGCCCGGGCCGCGGCACGACCGAGGGCGATGAGGCGCAGGCCGGGCGCGAAGCGGCCTTCAGGGTCGCGGCGCAGTAGCCCGTGGCCCTCGAGCGACACGGCGAGGCGGTGCGTGGTCGCGCGGGGCAGGCCGGTGGCCACCATGAGGGCGGCGAGGTCGAGGGGGCGCTCCTCGACGGCGGCGAGCACGCGGGCCGCCTTGTCGATGACGCCCACTGCGGTTACCGTGTGTTCCACGAGGCGAGAGCATAGTCCCACATGATGAGACTCTGGCAACTCCTACCACCCACTCGAGACAACGACGATTCGCAGCAGACCACGGGAGAGGGACGCCATGACCGAGCGGCCGATGACGATGGCCGAGAAGATCTGGGACCGACACCTCGTCCACCAGGGCAAGGGCGAACCCGATCTGCTCTACATCGACCTTCACCTCGTCCACGAGGTCACCTCACCCCAGGCGTTCGACGGCCTCCGCATCAACGGCCGCACCGTGCGCCGGCCCGACCTCACCGTCGCCACCGAGGACCACAACGTCCCCACCGCCGACATCGACCAGCCCATCGCCGACCCCATCTCGGCCACCCAGATCGACACCCTGCGCCGCAACACCGCCGAGTTCGGCATCAAGAACAACCCCATGGGCAGCCCCGGTCAGGGCATCGTCCACATCATCGGCCCCGAGCAGGGCCTCACCCAGCCGGGCATGACCATCGTCTGCGGCGACAGCCACACCTCCACCCACGGCGCGTTCGGCGCCCTGGCGTTCGGCATCGGCACCAGCGAGGTCGAGCACGTCCTCGCCACCCAGACCCTCCCCCAGCAACGGCCGGGCACCATGGCCATCACCGTCGATGGCACACCCCCGCCGGGCACCACGGCCAAGGACATCATCCTCGCCATCATCGGACGCATCGGCACCGGTGGCGGCATCGGCTCGATCATCGAGTACCGGGGCGAGGCCATCCGCGCCCTGTCGATGGAGGGCCGCATGACCGTCTGCAACATGTCGATCGAGGCCGGCGCCAAGGCCGGGCTCATCGCCCCCGACGAGGTCACCTTCGAGTACCTGAAGGGCCGGGCCAACGCGCCCGCCGGCGCCGACTGGGACACGGCCGTCGCCGAGTGGCGCAACCTGGTCACCGACCCCGACGCCACGTTCGACAAGGAGGTCGTGCTCGATGCCGCCGAGATCCGACCCCATGTCTCGTGGGGCACCAACCCGGCCCAGGTGGCGCCGCTCGACGGCGTGGTGCCCGACCCCGCCTCGTTCGCCGAGGCGTCGTTGCGCGACGCCGCCCAGCGGGCCCTCGACTACATGGGCCTCGAGGCCGGCACGCCGTTCGACCAGATCCCGGTCGACACCGTCTTCATCGGCTCGTGCACCAACGGCCGCATCGAAGACCTGCGAGCTGTCGCCGAGGTGGCCCGCGGTCGCAAGGTGAGTGACGGCGTGCGCACGCTCATCGTGCCCGGCTCGTTCGCCGTGAAGGACCAGGCCGAAGCCGAGGGTCTCCACACCGTGTTCATCGAGGCCGGCTTCGACTGGCGCGAGCCCGGGTGCTCGATGTGCTTGGCGATGAACCCCGACAAGCTGGCTCCCGGCGAGCGCTGTGCGTCCACCAGCAACCGCAACTTCGAGGGCCGCCAGGGCCGGGGCGGGCGCACCCACCTCGTCTCCCCCGCCGTCGCCGCCGCCACCGCCATCGCCGGGCACTTCGCCAGCCCGGCCGACCTGGACTGACCGTCCGAGAAGCTGATCTTCGCCAAGAAGGAGCACAACACCATGGACGCAGTTCGCACGGTCTCGGGCACGGCGGTCCCCCTCGACCGCTCCGACGTCGACACCGACCAGATCATCCCCTCCGACTGGCTGAAGCGCGTCGAGCGCACCGGCTTCGGAGTCGGCCTCTTCTCCGAGTGGCGCGACGACCGCGAGTTCGTGCTCAACCAGCCGCAGTACGCCGGTGCCAACATCCTCATCGGTGGGCCCAACTTCGGCACCGGCTCGTCGCGCGAGCACGCCGTGTGGGCGATCATGGACTACGGCTTCCAGGCGGTCGTCTCGCCCCGGTTCGGCGACATCTTCCGCAACAACTCCACCAAGAACGGTCTCGTCCCGGTACAGGTGAGCGACGCTGTCGGAGAGGCGCTGATGCGGGCGGTCGAGGCCGATCCCACGCTCGAGATCACCATCGACGTCGACCGCCGCACCATCTCGGCGCCGGCCATCGGCATCGAGGAGAGCTTCCCGCTCGACGACTCCACCCGCGAGCGCTTCCTCGAAGGCCTCGACGACATCGCCATCACCCTCCGCCACGTCGACGACATCGCCACCTACGAGGCCAACCGCCCCACCTGGAGCATGTCGCTCAAGCGCTGACGACGACATCGCACCGCGGAATGCACCGCTTCGGTGCGCACCGCGAGGAGGTTCGCCATCCGCTGCCCTGTGCAGGGCCAGGGGGGTCAGGCGCCGCGGCGGCTGGCTGCGTGCACCGAGGTGATGCCGTCGGCGGCCGCCAGCGCGGCGATGACCTCGGCCGGAGCTGACTCGCCGGTGGCGATCACCATGAGGGCCGACTCGCCGCCGGGGCTCTGACCCACCCCCATGTCGGCGATGTTGATGCCGGCGTCGCCGAGGATGGTGCCCACCGTGCCGATGACACCCGGCCGGTCGTCGTTGCGGATGAAGACCATGTGCGACGCGGGCGGCACGTCGGCCGAGTGGTCGTCGACCATCACGATGCGCGCCTCGCCGCGGGTGCCGGCAAGGGTGCCGGCGATGGAATGGCCGCCACCCCGCAACGTGACGAGGTTGACGAACTCCTGGGTGGTCTCGGTCTTCACCTCGCGGATCTTGAGGCCGCGAGACTCGGCGAGCTGCGGCGCGTTCACGTAGGTGACCGGCTCGTCGGTGAGGTTGCCGAGCAGCCCTCGCAGCACCGAGAGAGTGAGGATGCGGGTGTCGTAGCCGGCGAGGTGCCCCTGGTACTCGATCTCGACGGTGTCGGGCATGCCGTCGGTGAGCCCGAAGAACAGCTCACCGAGGCGCTCGGCGAGAGGCAGGAACGGCTGGATCTCCTCGGCGGCCTCGCTGGCGGCGATGTTGACGGCAAAGGGCACGAAGTCGCCGGCGAGCGCCAGGGCGACCTGTTCGGCCACGATGACACCGGCCTTGTCCTGCGCTTCGGCGGTGCTGGCCCCCAGGTGCGGGGTGGCCACCACGCTGTCGAGCTCGAACAACGGCGAATCGGTGCAGGGCTCCTCGGCGAACACATCGAGCGCGGCGCCGCCGACCGTGCCGTTGCGGATGGCCCGGTCGAGAGCGGCCTCGTCGATGATGCCGCCACGGGCCACGTTGACGATGCGCAGGCCCGGCTTGGCCTTGGCGAGCAGGTCGTCGTTGATGAGGCCGGTGCTGTCCTTGGTCTTGAGCAGGTGGATGGTGACGAAGTCGGACTGGCCGAAGAGCTCGTCGATCTCCATCATCTCGATGCCGAGCTGGCGGCCACGCTCAGCCGACACCCACGGATCCCACGCCACCAGGCGCATGCCGAACGACAGCGCCCGCTGCGCCACGAGCGTGCCGATCCGGCCGAGGCCGAGCACGCCGAGGGTCTTGCCGTGCAGCTCGGTGCCCTCCCACTTCGACTTCTCCCAGCGGCCCTCGCGCAGCGCGCTGTGCGACTGCGGGATGTTGCGGGCCTGCGAGAGCAGCATCGCCATCGTGTGCTCGGCGGTGGAGAGGCTGTTGGAACCCGGCGCGTTGGCCACCATGACGCCCTGGGTGGTGGCGGCCTCGACGTCGACGTTGTCGACCCCGAGCCCGGCCCGGCCGACGACGACCAGGTCGGTGCCAGCGGCGAGAACCTCGGCGGTCACCTTGGTGGCCGATCGGATGATGAGGGCCTGGGCCCCCTTCACCTTCTCGAGCAGGTCCTCGGGCGAGGTGCCGAGCTGCAGGTCGACCTCGTGTCCCGCCTCGCGGAGGCGATCGAGGCCGGATTCGGCAATCTTCTCGGTGACAAGGATGCGCGCCATATGCCGCCCATGATGGAGGCAGCCGCCACCACCCTCCAAAAGCGTTACCCGGGAGCCCGGCTCAGGACCCGCTCAGGCCCCGCGGATCTCCACCGGTTCGATGTCGTCGGCTGCCTCGAACCCCAGCACCCGGCCGTAGAACCAGAGCTCGGCATCGAGGGCGCGCCGGATGTTGGGCGCTTGGCGGAACCCGTGCTGCTCGCCGGCGAAGGGCACGTAGGCGACCGGCACGCCCTTGGCCTCGAGCGCGGCGACGATCATCTCGGCCTGGTTGGGCGGCACGATCTCGTCGTCGAGCCCCTGGAACACGATGAGCGGACGATCGAACCCGTCGAGGTGGTGGATCGGCGAGCGCTCGGCGTAGACGTCGGCGGCTTCCGGGTACGGGCCGACGAGCCCGTCGAGGTAGCGCGACTCGAACTTGTGCGTGTCGGCGGCCAAGGCGGCGAGGTCGTCGACGCCGTAGTGGCTGGCGCCGGCGGCGAAGGTGTCGCGGAAGGCCAGCGCGGCCAGGGTGGTGAAGCCTCCGGCCGACCCGCCACGGATGAGGAGGCGGTTGGGGTCGACGTCGCCACGTTCGGCGAGGAAGCGTGCTGCTGCCTCGCAGTCGTCGACGTCGACGATGCCCCATTGGCCGTCGAGCTGGCGGCGGAAGGGACGGCCGTAGCCGGTGGACCCGCCGTAGTTCACGTCGACGACGGCGAACCCGCGGCTGGTCCAGTACTGGGTGGCGAGGGAGAGCTGCGGGCGGCACGCGCTGGTGGGGCCGCCGTGGATCATCACGAGCAGCGGCGGACGCTCGTCGGATGGTGCGCTCACCTCGGGGTTGGTGGGCGGGTAGTAGAGGGCGTGCGCGGTGCGACCGCCGCTGGTGGGGAAGTCGATCGACTCGGGCTCGCTGAACCAGCCCGGGTCGAGGTCGAGGTCGCGTGGCGGGCGGAGCACCTCGATGTGGGGCGCCGCGCCGCCAGAGTCGAGCGTGACCCGGACGATGGCGGGCTCGGCCCGAGGTGACGCCGCGATGGCGACGATGCGGCCGTCGGCGTCGAGGCGCAACGCCGACCACGACGTGTAGGGGGTGTCGATCTCGGTGACGACCCCATCGGTGATGACCGCCAGGTGGTCCACCCCATCTCGGCTCATGGCGCAGATCGCCTCGCCGGGACGACCCGTGAGGACGTAGCGAGACTGGCCGAACACCCACGGCGGCGTGGCCACCTCGGCGGCGACTGGCCCGAGCGGCGTGAGCAGATTGGGCCCGTCGACGCGGTAGAGGTTCCACCAGTCGGTGCGATCGGACACCACGTGGAGCTGCCCGTCGGCCGACCACTCGGGCTGCACGAGGGCCTCGTCGGGTCCACCGGCGAGGAACACCGGGTCGGTGACGTGCGGCAAGGGGCCCTCGAGGTGGAGGTCGGCCACCCACAACTCGGTGCCGTCCCACGGCATGCGCGGGTGATCCCACACCAACCAGCAGAGGCGGGTTCCGGTGGGATCGAGGCGGGGCGACGACACGAAGTCGGTGCCCGACACCAGCACCACCGCCTCCTGGGTGCCCGGGCCGAGCGCGGGGATGGCCACGATCTCGTTGCGGGCCGTGAGCAGCGGCGCGTCGGCGACAGGATCGACGTGGGCTTCGCGGACGCACACGATCCACTGCCCGTCGGGGCTGATGACGGCATCGGCGAAGCGGTCGGCGTGGTAGCGCACCTCGGTCGTGGTGGTGGGCACCGGACCTCGATCCTCGGGTGCGCGCCGCCAGATCGCCTGATCGGACCAGTCGGAGTACCAGATGGTGCCGTGGTCGACCACCCACGACCGGCCGCCGTACTCGTGCACCCGGGTGCGGGTCGACTGGCTGCGTGGCAGCTGCTCGGCGATCGTGCCGTCGGGCAGCATCCGCATCAAGGTGATGCGCCCACCCTCGTCGGGTCGGCTCTCCGACCACCAGATCGACCCGTCGGTGGGGTCGATCTGGAGGTCGCCGAGGCCCGCCGCAGCCCGCACGACGAGCTCGGAGGTGATCGGTGACGACCAACTGCCGTACGAGGCCTCGATGCCGGCCATCAGCTCTTGGCGAGCAGGTCGGCGATGCGCTGGATGCCTTCGACCAGGTCGTCGTCGCCGAGCGCGAACGAGAGGCGGGCGTAGCCGGGGGTGCCGAACGCCTCGCCCGGGACGACGGCCACCTTGGCCTCCTCGAGGAGGAGGTCGGCCAGCTCGAGGGTGTTCTGCGGCGTGCGTCCGGCGATGGTGCGGCCGAGCACCCCCTCGAACGACGGGTAGGCGTAGAAGGCACCCTGGGGCTCGAGGCAGGTGACGCCGTCGATGGCGTTGAGCATGTCGACCATGCGACGACCGCGCCGCTCGAAGGCGACACGCATCTCGGCCACTGCGTCGAGCGGACCGCTCACCGCAGCGAGGGCGGCCCGCTGCGACACGTTGGCTACGTTCGACGTCTGGTGCGACTGGAGGTTGGTGGCGGCCGCCGCCACGTCGGCCGGAGCGATGAGCCACCCGACGCGCCAACCGGTCATGGCGTAGGTCTTGGCGACGCCGTTGAGCACGACGCAGCGCTCGGCCAGATCGGGGACGAGGGTGGGCATCGACGAGAAGGTGTGGTCGCCGTAGGTGAGGTGCTCGTAGATCTCGTCGGTGATGACCCAGATGCCGTGCTCGACCGCCCACCGGCCGATGGCCTCGACCTCGTCGGGCGGGTAGACGGCCCCGCTGGGGTTCGACGGCGACACGAACACCAGGGCTTTCGTGCGCTCGGTGCGCGCCGCTTCGAGCTGATCGATCGTCACGCGGAAGCCCGACATCGAGTCGGTGAGGATCGGTACCGTCACGCCACCACAGAGCGCGATGGGCTCGGGGTAGGTGGTCCAGTATGGAGCCGGAAGGAGCACCTCGTCGCCCGGATCGAGCAGTGTGGTGAAGGCGTTGTAGACGGCGTGCTTGCCGCCGTTGGTGACCACCACCTGCGACGCCGACACTTCGTAGCCCGAGTCGCGCTTCGTCTTCACCGCGATGGCCTCGCGGAGCTCGGGGAGGCCAGGGCCCGGGGTGTAGCGGTGGTTGGCGGGATCGTGGCACGCCGCCGATGCCGCCTCGACGATGTAGTCGGGGGTGGCGAAGTCGGGCTCGCCGGCCCCGAAGCCGATGACCGGCTCGCCGGCGGCCTTGAGCGCCTTGGCCTTGGCGTCGACCGCCAGGGTGGCGGACGGTGCGATGGCGGCCACGCGGCGGGAGATGCGTTGGGGGGACATACCGATTCGCTCCTCTGATCGTCGCCCGCGATAGTGG
Organism: Acidimicrobiia bacterium; assembly: GCA_016649895.1. Classification (GTDB taxonomy): domain Bacteria; phylum Actinomycetota; class Acidimicrobiia; order Acidimicrobiales; family SKKL01; genus Actinomarinicola. Next base: position 20,008 of record JAENWR010000042.1, read on the forward strand.
CACGCGTGAGCGCGACCCTTCCCACCATTGACATCCCGAACGACATCAAGCCGGTCGACGGACGGTTCGGCTCCGGCCCCTCCCTGGTGCGTCCCGACGCCGTCGCTGCCCTGGCCGAGGCGGCCCCGACGTTCCTCGGCACCTCGCACCGCCAGGCCACGGTTCAGTTCATGGTGGGTGCGCTCCGCAACGGGCTGGCCGAGCTCCTGCGCCTCCCTGACGGCTACGATGTGGTCCTCGGCAACGGCGGCACCACGTCGTTCTGGGACGCCGCCACCTTCGGCCTCATCGAACACCGCAGCCAGCACCTGTCGTTCGGCGAGTTCTCCTCCAAGTTCGCATCGGGCGTGGCTGCGGCCCCGTTCCTCGACGACCCCGTCGTCATCGCCTCCGAGCCCGGCACCCACCCCGCCACCAGCGCCGATGCCGATGTCGACCTCTACGCCCTCACCCACAACGAGACGTCCACGGGCGTGATGATGCCGCTCGAACGCCCGACTGGCGTCGCCGCCGACGATGGCCTCGTCGCCGTCGACGCCACCTCCGGCGCCGGGGGCCTGCGCTTCGACGCCGCCCAGACCGACGTGTACTACTTCGCCCCTCAGAAGGCCCTCGCCGCCGACGGCGGGCTGTGGCTCGCCGCGTGCTCCCCCGCTGCCATCGAACGGATCGAGCGGATCGCCGCCTCCGACCGCTGGGTCCCGGCCTCGCTCGACCTCAAGATCGCCCTCGACAACTCGCGCAAGGATCAGACCTACAACACGCCAGCGCTGGCCACCGTGTTCCTCGCCGCGCACCAGGTCGACTGGATCAACGACAACGGGGGGCTCGAGTGGGCCGCGTCGCGCTGCGATCGGTCGGCCGAGATCATCTACGGCTGGGCCGAGCGCTCGCCCGTGGCCACGCCCTTCGTCGCCGACCCGGCCATGCGCTCGCACACCGTGGCCACCATCGACCTCGACGACTCCGTCGATGCGCTCACCGTGTCGGGCGTGCTCCGCCAGAACGGCATCGTCGACACCGAGTCGTACCGCAAGCTCGGCCGTAACCAGCTGCGGATCGCCCTCTTCCCGGCCATCGAGCCGTCCGATGTCGAGGCGCTCTGCGCCTGCATCGACCACGTCATCGAACACCTGGCCTGACTCGCACCACATCTCGGGAAGGTTGTGCACCGCCACGGTGCACAAACCTCCCGAGACCGGAGCAGATGGAGGTGCGGCGGCAGAACCACCGGCCCGCGGCCCGGGCCCACTGGTGCCGCCGCGCCGAGGGCTCAGCTGATGGCGGCGAAGCCCAGCTCGAGGTCGGCGACGATGTCGTCGATGCTCTCGAGGCCCACCGAGAGCCGCACGAGTCCGGGGTTGACACCCGCGGCAGCCTGCTCGACGTCGCTCAGCTGGGAGTGGGTGGTGCTGGCCGGATGGATGACCAGGCTGCGGGTGTCGCCGAGGTTGGCCACGTGGTAGTGCAGCTCGAGCGCTTCGACGAACTGGCGACCGGCTTCACGACCACCCTTCAGCACGAACGCGGGCACCGAGCCAGCGCCCTTCGGGGCGTACTTCTGGGCCTTGGCGTAGTGCGGGCTCGACTCGAGACCGGCGTAGTTGATCGACTCGACCTCGTCGCGGCCGGCCAGGAGCTCGACCACGGCCGCCGCGTTCGAGACGTGGCGTTCCATGCGGAGCGACAGCGTCTGGAGCCCCTGGAGGAAGTAGAAGGCGTTCTGCGGCGCGATGGCCGCGCCGAGGTCGCGCAGGAGCTGCACGCGGGCCTTGGCGATGAAGGCACCGTGGCCGAGCATCGGGAAGTACTGGAGGCCGTTGTAGCTGGGGTCGGGTTCGGTGAAGCCGGGGAAGCGGCCGCTGGCGGCGTAGTCGAACGTGCCGCCGTCGACGATGACGCCGCCGATGGAGGTGCCGTGCCCGCCGATGAACTTGGTGGCCGAGTGGATGACGATGTCGGCCCCCCACTCGAGCGGACGGATCAGGTAGGGCGTGGCGACGGTGTTGTCGATGACCAGTGGGATGCCGTTCTCGTGGGCGATCGCGGCCACCGGTTCGATGTCGAAGATGTCGTTGCGGGGGTTGCCGATGGACTCGCCGTAGAAGGCCTTCGTGTTGTCGCGCACCGCGGCGCGCCACTGATCGAGGTCGTCGATGTCGTCGACGAACGAGACCTCGATGCCGAGCTTGGGGAAGGTGTGGTGCAGGAGGTTGTAGGTGCCGCCGTAGAGCGAGGGCGAGGCCACGATGTGGTCGCCGGCCTGGGCCAGGTTGAGCAGGGTGATCATCTCGGCGGCCTGGCCGCTGGCGACGGCCAGCGCGCCGGGGACACCGGCGGCGGTCTCGGCGATGCCACCCTCGAGCGACGCCATGCGGGTCTCGAACACCAGCTGGGTGGGGTTCATGATGCGGGTGTAGATGTTGCCCGGCTGCTGGAGGGCGAACAGCTTGGCCGCGTGCTCGCTGTCGTCGAACTGGAAGGCGGTGGTCTGGTAGATCGGCGTGGCCACTGCACCGGTCGCGGGGTCGGCCGACTGGCCGGCGTGGATCTGGCGGGTCTCGAACCCCTGGACGCGATCAGACATGGGAACTCCTGGTGGATGGGCCGCCGGACGGTAGACCTTGCCACAATAGCGAAACCCGACCAATTTGGTCGGGTTTGTTCGCTGTACTGGACGCGATGGGCCCGCGGCCCAGGCGAGAGCGGGCGGGCCCGGACGGACGGCACGTGGCCGCCGCCCGGGCGCAGATGTCAGCCCTGGCCGCCCGAGGCGTCCTGGACGCGGACCTTGCCCGCCGAGATCCACGGCATCATGCTGCGCAGCTCCTCGCCCACCTTCTCGATGGGGTGGGCGCGGCCCTTCTCCTCGAGCTCGTGGAAGTTCTTGCGCCCCGACCGCGACTCGGCGATCCACTCCTCGGCGAACTTGCCGGACTGGATCTCGTCGAGGATCGTGCGCATCTCGGCCTTGACCGAGTCGTTGATGATGCGCGGCCCCCGGGTGAGGTCGCCGTACTCGGCGGTGTCCGACACCGAGAAGCGCATGCCACCGATGCCCTGTTCGTACATGAGGTCGACGATGAGCTTCAGCTCGTGGAGGCACTCGAAGTAGGCCGACTCGGGCTGGTAGCCCGCGTCGACGAGGGTCTCGAAGCCCGCCTGCACGAGGGCGGTGACGCCGCCGCAGAGCACGACCTGCTCGCCGAACAGGTCGGTCTCGGTCTCCTCCTCGAAGGTGGTCTCGAGCACGCCGGCGCGGGTGCCGCCGATGGCGTCGGCGTAGGCCAGCGCCAGGTCGCGGGCGTTGCTGGTGGCGTCCTGCGACACGGCGATGAGGCACGGCACGCCGCCGCCCTCGGCGTAGGTGCGACGCACGAGGTGACCGGGACCCTTGGGGGCCACCATGGCGACGTCGACCGACGCCGACGGCACGATCTGGTCGAAGCGGATGTTGAAGCCGTGGGCGAAGAACAGGGCGTCACCGTCGTTGAGGTTGGCCTCGATCGACTCCTCGTAGACCGCCTTCTGCTCGGTGTCGGGGAGCAGCACCATGACCAGGTCGGCCTCAGCGGTGGCGTCGGCGACCGACAGCACCTTCAGGCCGGCTTCCTCGGCCTTGGCCACCGACGACGACCCCTCGCGGAGACCGACCCGCACGTCGATGCCGGACTCCTTCAGGTTCAGCGCATGGGCGTGCCCCTGCGACCCGTACCCGATCACGGCGACCTTGCGGTCGGCGATGAGGGAACGGTCGGCGTCCTTCTCGTAGTACACGTTGGCCACTGGGTGGTTCTCCTGGTCTAAAGGGTCCGGTCGAGCTTCGGCAGGGCCACTCGCCCGGTGCGCTGGAGCTCGACGATTCCATAGGGTCGCAGCATGGACTCGAAGTCGTCCACCTTGGCCGGGTCGCCCTCGAGCGACACGGTGATCTCGGCGTGTCCGACGTTGAGGATCTTGCCCTCGAAGATCTGCAGCAGCTCGAGCACGCGGGCCCGATCGTCGCCATTCGTCCGCACCGTGGCGAGGAGCAGCTCGCGCTCGACCGAATCGCTCGGGGCCAGCTCGCTGATCTTCACCACGTTGATGAGCTTGAAGAGCTGCTTCACGATCTGGTCGAGAGGCGCCGACTCGACGTCGACCACGATGGTGATGCGGCTGAAGCGCTCGTCGTCGGTGGGCGCCACGGCGAGCGACTCGATGTTGTAGCCCCGCCGGGCGAACAGCGACGCCACCCGGGCGAGCACGCCGGCGCGGTTCTCGACGAGGACGGTGAGCGTGTGGTGTCGATCTTGGGTGCTCATCGGGCGAACCCCTGCTGGCTCGGGTCGACGACGACCTCGGTGTTGGTGGCGCCGGAGGGCACCATGGGGAACACCTTCTCGCGGGAGTCGGTGCGGAAGTCGATGACGACCGGACGGTCGTTGATGGAGTTGGCCTTCTCGATGGCGGCCGGCACCTCTTCGGGCGACTCGACCCGCATGCCGACACATCCCATTGCCTCGGCCCACATCTTGTAGTCGGGCAGGTCGGGCGACAGGTACACCTCGGAGTAGCGCTCCTCGTAGAACATCTCCTGCCACTGGCGCACCATGCCGAGGTACGCGTTGTTCAAGATGGCGACCTTCACCGGGATGCGCTCGGCGGCGGCGGTGACCAGCTCCTGCGCCGTCATCTGGAAGCAGCCGTCGCCGTCGATGGCCCACACGGTGCGGTCGGGCATCCCGACCTTGGCTCCCACCGCGGCCGGGACCGAGAAGCCCATGGTGCCCAGCCCGCCCGAGTTCACCCAGGTGTAGGGGTGCTCGAAGCGCCAGTACTGGCTGGCCCACATCTGGTGCTGGCCGACACCGGAGATGACGATGGTGTCGGGCGGGGTGCTGGGGGCGTCGCGGATCTGCTCGAGCACGTACTGCGGTTTCAGCAGCTCGCCCGGCTCCGACGGCTCGTAGGTGAGCGGGAACCGCTCGAGCCACCCGCTGACCCGCGAGCGCCACTCGGAGCGATCGGCGGCCGGTGTGGCGTCGAGCAGGCTGCGCAGCTCGCGGACCAGTTCGGTGATGACCAGGCGGCAGTCGCCGACGACGGCGACGTCGGGACGCCGCACCTTGCCGATCTCGGCCGGGTCGATGTCGACGTGGATGATCTTGGCGTCGGGGGCGAAGCCGTCGAGCTTGCCGGTGACCCGGTCGTCGAAGCGACTGCCGAGGGCGATGAGCAGGTCGGCTTCCTGCATCGCGGTGATGGCGGTGTAGGTGCCGTGCATGCCCGGCATGCCGAGTGCCAGCTCGTGGCTGTCGGGGAAGGCGCCCCGGGCCATGAGGGTGGTGACGACGTGGATGCCGGTGAGCTCGGCCAGCTCGCGCAGCACCTCGGCGGCGCGGGCCTTGAGGATGCCGCCACCGGCGTAGATGACGGGCCGGCGCGACTCGTTGATGAGCGCTGCGGCCTCGCGGATCTTCTGCGGGTCGCCGGTGGTGACCGGCTGGTAGCCGGGCAGGTCGAGCGTCTCGGGCCAGTACCACTCCATGGCGGAGCGGGGGTTCGTGGGATCGACGATGTCCTTGGGGATGTCGACGAGCACCGGTCCGGGCCGGCCGGTGGTGGCGATGTGGAACGCCTCGCGGATCACCCGGGGGATGTCCTGGGCGTTGGTGACCAGCTCGTTGTGCTTGGTGACCGACCGGGTGATGCCGACCGTGTCGACCTCCTGGAAGGCGTCGGTGCCGATGGACGACGAACCCACCTGGCCGGTGATGACGACCATGGGGATCGAGTCCATGAAGGCGTCGGCCAGCGGCGTGACGATGTTGGTGGCGCCGGGGCCGCTCGTCACCATGGCCACGCCGGGCCGACCCGTGACGTGGGCGTATCCCTCGGCCATGTGGCCGGCCCCCTGCTCGTGGCGGGCGAGGATGTGGCGGATCGGCGAGTCGATGATGGGGTCGTACACCGGGAGGATGGCCCCGCCAGGGAGGCCGAAGATCACTTCGACCCCTTCCATCTCCAGGCTCTTGATCAGGGCTTGTCCACCGTTCATCTGCATGGGAGGTTCCTCGGTCCTACGTGTTCGTGGTGTGGTTGGGCGTCTCGAAACTCGGGCGGAAAACGACGACGACCTCCCGTCGTGGGAGGTCGAGGAGCGCACGCGACGGAGTGTTCAGCGCGTGCGCTAGATCACTACGAGGAGGTCGCGGGCGAAGGTCACGGCGGCATTCTGCCAGGATCACCCGCGAACCGCAAGGCCGACGACCGAGCAGGGATGAGCGGTGTGGGAGCATCGCGCCCGATGGCCGCCCCTCCCCTGCCCGCCGACGTGCGACGTGGCGTCCCGCTGCTGGTCGCCGGGCGCCTGTCGGGCAACACGGGCATCCGCTTCGTGTACCCGTTCGCCCCCGCCATCGCTCGGGGTCTCGGGGTGTCGGTCGAAGCCTTGGGTGCGGCGCTCACCATCCGCGAGCTGTCGGGCTTCGCGGCTCTGCCGGCCGGCCGGGCCGTCGACCGGGGACGTCGTCGCACCGGGCTGATCGCCGGGCTGCTCGGTAGCGCCCTCTTCCTCGGGCTCACCGCGGCCACGTCGGGCATCGTGTGGTTCACGCTCGCGATCACCGCGTTCGGCGTCACCAAGATCACCTACGACACTGCGATGTCGACCTGGATCGGCGACCACGTGCCGTGGGAGCGGCGGGGCACCATCGTCGGCATCACCGAGCTGTCGTGGTCGTGCTCGCTGCTCGTCGCCATACCCCTGCTCGGCCTCGCCATCGACGCCTGGGGCTGGCGGGCGGCGTTCGTCGCCGTGGCACTCGCCAACCTGGTGGCAGGTCTGCTGGTCCCGCGGTTCATCGCGGCCGATCCCGCCGGCGGCACCGTCGCGCCCGCTCGACTCAGCCTGCTGCCTGGGGCGCTCGGCATCTACGCGGCGATGGCCCTCCTGTCGTTCGGCATCCAGTTGGTCATCGTGGTCCACGGCTACTGGCTCGAGGACTCGTTCGGTTGGAGCGTCGCCACCATCGGCCTCGGGGCGATCCTCCTGGGCTTCGGCGAGCTGGTCGGCACCAGCGGCACCATCGCCTTCGCCGACCGGCTCGGCAAGCGCCGCACCCTCCTCGTCGGCGCGACGCTGCTCGTCCCGGCCCTGGCCTCGCTCGGGCTGAGCGGATCGAACGGCGCCGTCGGCATCGCTCTGCTCGCGGTGGTCGTCACCACCTACGAGCTGGCGTTCGTGTCGGGCCTACCGCTCATCACCGAGCTCGATCCCGACGCTCGGGGGTCGGGGATCGGCGTGGCACTCGCGCTCGTCACCGTGGCCAGGGCCGGCGGCACCATGGCCGGCACCGCCCTCTACGTGCGAATCGGCATGGGCTGGACCGGCATCATCGCCGCAGGAGTGGTCGCCGCAGTGGTCGTCATCGTGCTCACCGCCGTGCGCGAGCCGACCGGCGCTCCGGGTCAGATGCGCAGCACGTCGACGTCGTAGCGTTCGAAGATCGGATCGGAGGTGATGATGGGAACGCCGAGGACTTGAGCTGTGGCGACCAACAGCCGGTCGAAGGGATCCCGGTGGACATCGGGCAACCGCCCGACAGCAAGCGTGTGACTCATCTCGATCGGCAGGGGCGTCATGGCCCCTTGCTCCACCATGTCGAGGACCCAATGGTCCGGGGACGACGGCAGCTCGAGCTTGCCCAGCGCGTGCTTGATCGCGATCTCCCATCCGACGACCGCCGAGACCAGCCGGACCGTCTCGGGGTCCTCCAGCAATCTCACGTGGTCACCAAGGCGGGCAGCGTCGGCATGGGCGATGAGGAACGCGCTGGTGTCGAAGAGGACCTTCACAGCCCGAAGGCGTCGGCGATGTCGGACGGGAGCTCGTCGAAGTCGTCTCTGATGACGACCAGCCCACCCGTTCCGAACCTCGGTATCCGACCCGGCACCGCGACGAGACGAGCGACCGGCTCCCCTCGGCGCTCGATGGTGATCTCCTCGCCGGCGCGGACACGTTCGAGCAACTGCGAGAGGTGGGTCTTGGCCTCGTGCACCCCAACTGACGACTTAGTCATGGACTTAGTCTACCCGGTCAGGGTGCGGTGAGGGCGTCGAACCAATCGACGACGTGCTGGTGACCGAGGAATCGGGCCCACTCGATCGGCGGCGCGTGGAAGAGCGGGTCGGTCGCGGCGACGTCTCCGCCGTGGGCGACCAACAGTTGGACGACCGCAAGTTCGCCGGCACCGGCCGCCTGGTGCAGAGGTGTCCGCCCCAAGGTCGGCACCGCCACCCCTGCCCGGACGAGGCCGACGACAAGATCCCAGCGCCCGTAGGCCGCGGCGGCACGCATCAGCTCGCCCGCGGCGGCGTCGAGCCCCACCACCTCCTCGGCGACGGTCAGGTCGCCGCGCATCGCACGGTCGACGAGCGGATCGTCGTGGAGCGGCCGCTGCCAGCGCCAGAGATCCCGTAGGAGCGACACCTCGGCGCCGTGGTGCACGAACTCGTCGAGCATGTGCAGGACGTATGAGCCTCGGGTCCGCTCGGCGTAGCCACCGCCCACCGGGCCGATCTGCTCGCCGAGCGCTTCCTCGGTGACGAGCGCCAGGTGGGCATCCCAACGGTCGTGGGCTGCCTCGAGCAGGGCCAGCGCGCCCCCCGCCGTCGACGGCGACGCGCCGTTCGGGTCGTCGAGGCCGATCGGCTCGCCATGGGGTGAAACGTCGAGCCAGAGCGGCGCCCGGTCCTCGCCGTACATGTCGATGAGGTGCCACAGCCGCCAGGCCAGCGTGGTGAACGGTGCCGGCTCGGGGCTGGGCTGCACCCACTCGTGGCGCCACGCACCGTCGCGCTCGTGGATGCTCCACGATCCTCGGGTGGGGTCCCAGAGGTACTCGTCGTCGGTGAGCCCCTCGAGGCGCGAGCGCAGACGTTGCCAGACCTCGTCGGACAAGCTGACGAGCTCTGGCTTCACGGCGACCACGGTGCGACGTTAGCGCCGCTCCCCCGGCTCAGGGTTCGGTGACGGCGCCGCGCTCGGCGCCCTGCACGAGCTTGGCGAACTTGGCGAGCACGCCGGTGGTGTAGCGCGGCTCGGGGATCTTCCAGTTCTCGCGGCGCGAGGCGAGGGTGTCCTCGTCGACGAGCAGGTCGATGGTGTGGTTCTTCACGTCGACCACGATGCGGTCGCCTTCCTCGACGAACGCGATGGGCCCCCCGTCGACCGCCTCGGGCGCCACGTGGCCGATGCAGAAGCCGTGGGTGCCACCCGAGAACCGACCGTCGGTGAGGAGGGCAGCGTCGGCGCCGCGGCCCACGCCCTTCATCGCACCGGTGATGGCGAGCATCTCGCGCATGCCCGGCCCGCCCTTCGGGCCCTCGTAGCGGATGACCACGATGTCGCCGGCCTCGATCTGCTCGGCGAGCACGGCTTCCATCGCCGCGTCCTCGCCGTCGAACACCCGAGCCCGGCCTTCGAAGTACTCGACGTCGATGCCGGCCACCTTGATGACCGCGCCATTGGGGGCGAGGGAGCCACGCAGCACGGCGATGCCACCCTGGGCATGGATCGGGTCGTCCCAGGCGTGCACGACGTCACCGTCGGGCGGCGGCGGGCCGATCATCGCCAGGTTCTCGGCGACGGTCTTGCCGGTGACGGTGATCTCGTCGCCGTGGAGCACGCCGGCCTCGAGCAGCATCTGCATCACGACGGGCACGCCGCCGATGCGGTCGATGTCCCACATGTGGTACTTGCCGTGGGGCTTGGTGTCGGCCAGGTGCGGAACCTTGGCCGCCACCTTGTTGAAGTCCTCGAGCTCGAGGTCGACCCGGGCCTCGTGGGCGATGGCCAGCAGGTGCAGCACGGCGTTGGTGGAGCCGCCGAGCGCCATGACCACGGCGATGGCGTTCTCGAGCGAGGCCTTGGTGATGATGTCGCGGGGGCGGATCCCGAGCTTCAGCAGATTGAGCACGGCGGTACCGCTGGCATATGCGAAGTCGTCGCGGCGACGGTCGACGGCGGCGGGTGCGGCGCTGCCGGGCAGCGACATGCCCAGGGCCTCGCCCACCGACGCCATGGTGTTGGCGGTGAACATGCCGGCGCACGCGCCGATGCCGGGGCACGCCTGTCGTTCGATGGCGTCGAGCTCGCCCTGGTCCATCGTGCCGGCGGCGAACGCGCCGACCGCTTCGAACACGCTGGTGATGTCGAGCACCTTGCCGTTGTGATGCCCGGGGAGGATCGATCCGCCGTAGAGGAACACCGACGGCACGTTGATGCGCGCCGACGCCATGAGCATGCCCGGCAGCGACTTGTCGCACCCGGCGAAGCTGACCAGCGCGTCGAGGCGCTCGGCGTGCATCACGACCTCGACCGAGTCGGCGATGACCTCGCGCGACACGAGCGAGGCGCGCATGCCCTCGTGGCCCATCGAGATGCCGTCGCTGACCGCGATGGTGGTGAACTCGAGCGGGAAGCCGCCCGCCGCGCGCACGCCGTCCTTGGCCCGCTTGGCCAGGCGGTCGAGCGGGATGTTGCAGGGCGTCACCTCGTTCCACGACGAGGCGATGGCCACCTGCGCGCTGCCCCAGTCGTCGTCGGTCATGCCGACCGCCCGCAGCATGGCGCGGGCAGGGGCACGCTCGTACCCGTCGGTGACCTCGTGGGAACGCGGCTTCATCGGGTCGGTCATGTCCAAAGACTAGT